>JAUMAF010000177.1:0-50274 GCA_032117045.1 Pirellulales bacterium
CACGCGGCCCCCTCGCAGACGGTGCCGGCCCGTGAAAGCGATCCCGTGAGCCGGATCGCCTGGGCATGGATGCCGTGGGTGTTTCTCTCAATCGCGGTTTTTCTCTGGGGAGTGCCACCCGTGAAGGCCGTCCTCGACGGCCGCGGCCTGTCGGTGCCGCTGCCGCGCGAGGTCGTGGCGCCGGAGTTCCCGGTGCCGTTTCTCGACGGCCGCGTTGCCAAGGTGCCCCCCGCCACCCGCGAACCGCAGGAGATCGAACGGGCCGTTTACCGGCTCAACTGGCTCTCGGCCGCCGGCACGGGAATCCTGGTCGCGGCGGTCGTCTCGATCCCGTGGCTCGGCATCTCCTGGCGACGGGCCTGGTGCATCTGGTGGGAGAACCTGCGTGGCCTTTCCACGTCGCTCGGGACGATCGCGGCGATGCTCGCGCTCGCGTTCGTGACCCGCTTCTCGGGCACCGACGTCACACTCGGCATCGCGCTGACGGGCACGGGCGCGGCCTATCCCTTCTTCGCCCCACTCCTCGGCTGGCTCGGCGTGGCACTCACGGGCTCCGACACGTCAAGCAACGCGATGTTCGGCAGCCTGCAGCGGGTGACGGCCGAGCAACTCGACCTCGATCCGCTCCTGATCTGCACCGCCAACAGCACCGGTGGTGTGATGGGAAAGATGATCGACGCGCAGAGCATCGTCGTCTCGGCAACCGCCACCGGCACGCATCGCCAGGAAGGCACGATCCTGCGGCGGGTGTTTCCGCACTCGCTCGCGCTCGCCGGGCTCATGGGGCTCTTGGTCTGGCTGCAGGCTGGGCCACTGGCGTGGATGGTTCCGGCCTCGCCTTCTCCGTGATTGGGAGCGCCTCGGGGAGTGCATCTCGCGGATAAACTGCGTGTCGAGGCCCCGGTCGCCGCGGGCGGCAAAGGCCTCTGCCTCGACGAGCACCGTCGTCGCAGGGACCACCGAGGCCGCGAGGACGATCGGACCCACCGCCAGAATCAGAATCCGCGTCAGCATGATGACAGAGTTTTCCGTGACGATGGCTTGGCACAGGGGCGGAAGGACACTCACTCTCGTGCTGCGTAGTGTGCTGACGGCTGCGGCGCTCAGCGGCGTGACCTCGGTGGCGGCCCCGGTGTCGCGGACGGCCGACCTCCTCGCCCGGTGTCTCGCCCTCGAGCCCGAGCGGCCCGCGTTCGCAAAGGAGGCGATGGTGCCCTTCGTGGCCAGGCTGCTGGCCGGGAAGGAGGTCGAGCGGGCCGTTTCCGGCTGGCTCGCCGCCGCCGAGGAAGCCAACCGCACCGCCGCCCCCAAGCCCCCGTCCACGATTCCCGATCCCTTCAACAAGCATGCCCTCGTGCATGCCTGGATGCTTGCGCATGCCAGCCCGCACCTGCCCGCCGACACCACCGCGAAGATCGCGGCGGCCACCAAGGAATATGTCTGCCGCTATGGCCACCGGGAGTGGCGGGGCTACGGGGCTCTCAACTTTCGGCTTTTGAGCGACGGGGCGGCGCTGATCGCGGCCGAGCAGTGGCCCGATCTCGTTGATGCCGACGGCCTCGACTCCGCGGGCATCCTCGCCGCCTCGCGGGAACGGCTGCTCGGCTGTTTCGACGAGATTGTCCACCGTAACAACGCCGAGTACGGGGCCCCGACCTACCTCGGCGTGAATCTCGCCGCCATGAAGCTGCTCGCCGACTTCGCCCAGGATGAAACCGTCCGTCATCGGGCCACACTCACGCTCGACACGATGCTTGTGCATATGGCCTGCGCGTGGCATCGGGGATATCACGTGAGCCCCGCGAGTCGCGCCAAGTTTTTTGCCGCAAGCATGACCGGCCCTGATGCGATGGAGTGCACCGCCGCCATCGGCTGGCTCTATTTCGGAGCCGAGCGGCCGGTGGCAGGCCTTTGCGAGCATCATTCCGGCTGGTTCGCATTTCCAGGCCCCTACGAGCCCCCGGCAATCCTCGCGGGAATCGCCGCCGATCGCGAGGAGGCCTTCACGCATCACGCGAGCCGCGGCCGCAACCTCCGGATCACGATCCACCACGAGCCGGCCTATGCCCTGGCGAGCGAGTGGGAGCTCCTCAAGACGCCCCGCGACTACCACTCCAAAGAGTCGCGGCGGCAGATGCTGAAGTGGGTCTCAGACTGTCCGCAGAGCTCGTTCATGCCCTTCCAGGACAACGCCTATCGCCCCTATGACCTCGCGGAGAACAAGGCCAACGCCTTCGGCTACGGCGAGAATCCGTTTTCCCAGAGTCTGCAGCACCGCCGCACACTCATCGGTGTGACGGCGGTGCCCGACGACTATCCCTACTGGCAGATTCAAGTGCCGTTCAGCACCACGGGCTCGATCGTGAAGCGGATCGAGCGCGATGGCTGGATCTGCTGCCACGCGGGATCGATGCTGTTCGCATTCTGGCTCGGAAGCGAGCCGAGATGGGCGCCGCACCGCGACCAGGAACGCTGCGACGTCTTCGTGAGCGACGCCCGCCGAACCGGCTGGATCCTGGAGACGTCTCCGCTCGTGGGCTTCGAAGGCGGGGGCACCGATGCCGAACTCGACCGCTTCGCCGACGCGATCATCGCCCGCACCGCAGTCGATGCCTCGCAACTCGCCACCGAGCGGCCCCGGCTCACGTTCACATCGCTCTCCGGCCACGTGCTCGACATCACCTACCGCCCGCACGGCGAGCCCTATGCCGCCCAGCACACCATCGACGGTCAGGCGGTCGACTACGACTCCTTCCCCCTCCTCGGCAACCCGTGGGTGCACCAGGCCCTCGACGGCGACGACCTCGTGATCGAGCATGGCGGTGAAACCCTGCGCTACGACTTCCGCGCGTGGACCCGCCACACCGCCCGATGAAGGCAAGTGTTCGTGGTGGGTCGGCTTCTTCTCGGGCCTCACGGCCGGTCGGCTTGCACACACCACGCCTCAGCGGGCCCGGCGCCGGCTCGCGACAAGCGACCACGCCGTGACGGCGACCGGCACGGCCAGCGCCACAACTCCGGTAGCGAGCACCGTGGCCGTCAGGGGCGTGGTGTCGAACCGAGCGCGGCCGAGCGCGGTCTGCGCGCCCGCATAGATCGCGACGAGCACCGTGCCCGCGGTGGCCGAGGCTGCGAGCCACCACCGCAGACGGTCGCCGATGCCGGCCTTTCGCGCCGCCCACGCGATCGCAGGCAGCCACTGGATCGCATGGATCGCGACACCGTGCGGAAACTTGGGCACGCCGGCGGCGCCGAGCCGCGTGGGATCGAGGCCCTGTTCCTGCCGCAGTTCGCCATGCACGCCCACCCAGATCCCGAGCAGGCAGGAGATGACGAGCAGGATGAGGCCTGCCCGTGCGGCGAGGAGCATGTCGGCTGGCATCAGGGGCCTGCGACGGCAGAGGCGAACCGTGAGGTCAATCGACACGAGCGTGACGCCGACGATCAATGCGCCCATCGCATCGAAGAGAAAGGAGTCGAAGGGCGTGTCTCGATTGAAGTGGCTCCCCACGCCCCGCCACCGCTGCAGGTCGATGAGGAACACCTCGATGACGAGGGCCCAAGCCGTTGCGGCCGCGAGCCAGAGGTCGCCCCGCCGCCACTGGAGCTTCGACCAGATCCAGCCCAGCGAGAGGCTCGTGAGCCCTCCCGAGATCCCAAACAAAATCGGCTTCCGCCAGGTGATGGGGCCTTCCCACGGGCCGCCGAGCAGAGCCCACACGGGAACATGCGCCAGACCGGTGGCGACGAGGACCGCCCCCAGTGCGGCCAACGGCCAGGCCCGGCGGTCGAGCCACCAGCGGCGGGCGTCGGTCATGGCGGGGGCGGGCTGCATGCAGTGGAAGTGTAGGCGCCGATCCGCGACACTGCCGACATGAACACACGCACGTTTGGAAGGACCGGCTGGAAGGTTTCCGAGATCGGGTTCGGAGCCTGGGGCATCGGCGGCGGCAGTTGGGGGGGCGCCGACGAAAATGAGTCGATGCAGGCGCTCCACGCGGCCCTCGACTGCGGCATCACCTTCTTCGACACGGCCGACGTCTACGGCGACGGCCTTTCCGAGCGGCTCATCGCCCGGCTGCGGCGGGAACGGTCGGAGCCCTTCTATGTCGCCACCAAGGCAGGCCGCCGGCTCAACCCGCATATCGCCTCGGGATACACGGCGGAAAACATCCGCGGATTCGTCGATCGCAGTCTGAAGAACCTGGCGGTCGAGCGGCTCGACCTGTTACAGCTCCATTGCCCGCCCACCGAGATCTACTACCGCCCGGAGATGTTCGCGGCGCTCGACGATCTGGTGGCCGCCGGGAAAATCGCCTTCTACGGCGTGAGCGTCGAGCGGGTCGAGGAGGCGCTCAAGGCGATCGAGTATCCCAACGTGCAGAGCGTGCAGATCATCTTCAACGCCTTCCGGCTCAGGCCAACGGAACTCTTCTTCGAGCAGGCCGTCCGACGGCAGGTGGCGGTGATCGCCCGGGTGCCGCTCGCCAGCGGCATGCTCTCCGGCCGGTTCACGCGGCTGACGGAGTTTCCGGCCGATGACCACCGGGCATGCAACCGCGAGGGGGCGATGTTCGACCGCGGCGAGACCTTTTCGGGCGTGGATTACGTGACCGGCCTCACGGCGGTCGAACGGCTCAAGTCCCTCGTGCCGGCGGGGACGAGCCTCGCCCAGTTCGCGCTCCGCTGGATCCTGGCCTTCGACGCGGTGACCTGCGTGATCCCCGGCGCCCGTCGCGCCTCGCAGGTGATCGACAATGCACACGCGGCCGATCTCCCGGGCCCCGATGCCGCCACGATGGCGGCCGTGCAGGCGACCTACGACTCGCTCATTCGTCCGCTCGTCCATCACCGCTGGTAGGAAGCCCGCGTGATCGGACAGGCCGACATCCTCGTGATCGGTGCGGGCGCGGCGGGACTGTTTGCGGCCACCTGGGCCGGCCGCACCGCCGCCCGGGCGGGCAGGCCACTCGCCGTGGTCGCCGTGGACGGGGCCCGCAAGATCGGTGCCAAGATCCTTGTGGCCGGTGGCGGCCGCTGCAACGTCACCCACCACGCCGTGAGCGAGGCTGACTATGCCGGGGCCACGCCGCCGGCGATCCGCAAGGTGCTGCGGCGGTTCGGCGTGGAAGACACGATCGCCTTCTTTCGTGAGGCAGGAGTCGAGTTCTACCGGGAGACCGACACCGGCAAGCTCTTCCCCGTGACCGACTCCTCCCGCACCGTGCTCGACGCCCTCGTTGGCGAGACCATCGCCGCGGGTGGCCGGCTCGTGCATCCGGCGCGGGTCTTGCGACTCGACCGCGACGAACCGGGCTTCGTGGTCACCACCGAGTCGGGCCCCCTGCACGCCCGCCGCGTGATCCTCTGTACGGGCGGCAAGTCGCTGCCGAAGTCGGGTTCCGACGGCGGCGGATTCGACCTCGCCCGAGGCCTCGGTCATTCACTCACCGATCCGATCGTGCCGGCGCTCGTGCCGCTGCTGCTCCCCGCCGGCCACTGGATCACGTCCCTCTCGGGCCTCGCGCTCCCCGCCACGCTCACCCTGCGCTCGGCTGCCGGCAAGCGGCTCTTCACCACGACCGGCAGCACGCTCTGCACGCATCTGGGCCTCTCGGGTCCGACTGTGCTCGACGTCAGCCGTCACTGGCTGGTTAACCGTCACGCCGACCCGGGAGTGACGCTCGCCATCAACTGGCTGCCCGGCGAGTCGGGAGCATCGATCGATCGCATGCTCTTGGACGGCCAGCGACGCGGAGCCCTCGCCGTGCTGCGCGAGCGGCTCGCCGAGCGGCTCGCCCGCTACCTCTGCGAGGCGGCCGCCGCCCCGACCGCCGGTGATCTCACGCGAGATGCCCGCAAGGCCGTCGTGGCCGCGGTCACCGACACACCGCTGCCGATCGTCGGCGATCGTGGCTTTACGGTGGCCGAGGCGACCGCGGGGGGCGTGCCCCTCACGGAAGTCCGGCTCGAAACCATGGAAAGCCGGATCTGCCCAGGGCTCTTCTTTGCCGGCGAGGTGCTCGACGTGGACGGCCGGATCGGCGGCTTCAACTTTCAATGGGCGTGGGCCAGCGGGTTTGTCGCCGGCGAGTCGGCGGCAACCGCACGGTAGCCAATGTCAGCGACCATGGCCCTGAACCGCTGGTGCCTGGCCGTGTTGACGCGCCGGATGCGGCCGACGGCCCACGGTACGGAGGGCTACCCGATCGCCCGCGTCGCGTCTAGATTGCAGGAACCTTCCGGAGAACTTGATCGCCATGATCAGCACAAAGATCCAGGATTTGCTCAACGCACAACTCAACCGCGAATACTCCTCGAGCTATGCCTACCTGGGCATGGCCGCGTACGCGGAGTCCGTGTCACTGGTCGGCTTTGCCCAATGGCTCCGGGTGCAGCACCGCGAAGAACTCGAACATGCCCTGAAGTTCTACGACTACATCAATGCCCAGAATGGCCGGGTGATTCTCGATGCGATCGCCAAACCTCGATCTGACTACGGGAGCATCGTCGAGGTATTTCAGAAGGTGCTCGAGCACGAGCAGGCCATCACCCGCTCGATCCACGAACTCTACGCCGTGGCGGAGGCCGACAAGGATTACGCGACCAAGACCTTCCTCGCCTGGTTCGTCAGCGAACAGGTCGAAGAAGAAGGGGCTGCCCGGCTCATGGTCGACAAACTCGCCATGATCGGCGACAGCAAAGGCTCGCTCTTGTACCTCGACAAAGAAGCGAAGAAGCGAGACTGACCCCGGCCGCTCGAGCCGGCGGTATCGGCCATCGAGGGCCTGCCGCCGGCGGCCAGCCCTTCGCCGCCGTGCTCGCCCGCACCGAATCGCTGGCGGGAGGAGCGCGAGTCGCTCAAACGTGAATCGCTCAAAAGGGCACGTCGTCGCCGCTGGCCTCGGCGAGGGCGTCGTTGGGGTCGATGGCATCGTCTCGGCCGGCGCTCGCCTGCCCGCCCTTGGAGAGCTGCCTGAAGGAAAGACCCTCGGCACTCAAGAAATACTTGGCCTCGCTGGCCTCATCCCGCTGCCAGCGGCGGCCGCTCAAGCGGTAGGTCACCTCGATCTCGTCTCCCACTGTCAGATCGTCCACCGCGTCGCAGCCATCCTTCACGAACTCGACGGGAATGAAGTTGGTGAAGGAGGCCTTCGACTGCTCGAGCACCACCAGACGCTTCCGAAAGCCCTTCTGGCCGAAGGTCTTCGTCTCCTCGATCAGGTGAACGACGCCGCGGACAGTTGGATCTTTCATGGTGTGGTGGCCGGTGCTTCTCTGGGGTCGTGTTCCGGGACCACCATGGTACCCGCGGCGACATCGCCCGGCGCGGCAGAGCGGACGGTGACCTCGTAGCGGAACGAGCCCCGCGTGAAGTCGAGCGTCTTGAGGGCCTTCGGCGGCAAGAGCCCGGCGACCGTGGTGGCGACGTCGTCGTAGGCGATGTCATCGACCAGGGCCCTGCCGAGTGGCCAGCGGAGATGCGCCGCGGCGCCGCAGGCCGTCAGGAGCCGTTCCGTCAGCGACGACTGCACGTGGCCCGATCGGAGGACGAACGACCGCGTCCGCCATGGCGACCAGCGATTGGGGTCGGTGGGGCCGACGAGCACGACCACGGGCACCTTCACGGAGGCGGCCAGGTGGATCAGCCCCGTGTCGACGCCGATGCAGAGATCCATCCGGGCCGCGAGCGCGGCGGCGTCCGAAAGTGGCACGTCTGCCGACCAGTCATGCATGTGCGCGGCGATCTCCGGACCGACCGCCGTCAGCAACTTCCCGTGGGCCATCGCATCGGCCGGCCCGCCGCAGAGCACGATCTCGCAGCCGCGGTCATCGACCATCCAACGAATCAGCCGCTGCCAGCGGTCGACTGGCCAGTGCTTGAGATAGTCGGTTGAGCGAGGTGCGATGAACACCCGCGGGCGCCCCGCGGGCAGTCGTGCGATCAACGAGGTGACATGGCGGGCAGCCGCGGGTGGCACCCAGTTCTCATTGCGGCCATCGTCGATAGCCACGCCGTCGGCGCGGAGAAGATCGAGATAGGTCTCCACCTGATGCCGGCCGCGCTGCCTCCGCACCCGCCGCGTGAGGAGCGGGCTGCTCTCGCCCGCGAAGCCGATCCGTTGCGGGATGCCGGCAAGCCTTGCCAGCGCCGCCGCCGAGAGCGACGGCTTGAGGAGGTAGGCCCGCGTGTAGGACCGCGATCGAAGCCATGCCGCCTGCGACGCGATGGCGGACAGGCCGGCGGCGACCCCGCCGCTTCGCTCTCTCGGCCGGCGTGTCCACGAGATTCGCTCATCGATGTAGGGACAGTGCTCCAGGACGGCCCGCGCTCCACCCTCGGCGCAGACGTCGATCACCGCCTGGGGGTAGGCCCGCCTGAGGTTCCGGAGGAAGGGGATCGCGAGCAGGGTGTCGCCCACGTACCGCGTGCAGACGACGAGAATGCGGTCGCATCGCGCGGCGTCGTGATGGGGGGCGACGGTGATCATCGTGCGAAGCCGACGAAGAAGCTGAAGAGTTGCTTGCTGTCGTAGGGGGCGTAGGCGACCGGGACGGCGAAGTCGAGCGCGATCGGCGCGGGCCCCATGGCCGGCAGCGTGATCCGCAGACCCACACCGGGGGCGACACGCATGTTGTTGATCGAGACGTTCGATTCGACGGTACCGACGTCGGTGAAGACCACGCCGCGGAGGGTGTCGTCGGCCGTGATCGGAAACATGTATTCGATGGTGTTGAGCCACTCGAACGGACCACCGACGATGGCCTGGCCGCCGCCCGGGGCGTTTTGCCGGGGGCTCGCCCCACGAAACACGAAGCCGCGGATCGTGTTGTAACCGCCCGCGAAGAAGTTGTCGTAGGCCGGCGTGTCATCTCCCGAGAAGCCGAGCACCGAACCGATCGAGAGCACGTGGCGACCCGAGCCGTCGGGCCGTTCGTTGAGCAGGAAGTATTGCCGTGCCTCGGCGATGCCGCGCGGATAGACGAAGGTGCCGATCACCTGCTCGAACTCGAGCGTCGCGAGATGGCCCTGCGTGGGCAGGAACGGACTGTCGCGGGTGTCGTGGACGAGGCCGGCGCTGAAGCCATACACGCTGTTCGTGCCGAGCATGTCGACGATGTCCGGCGCCAGCACGCGGGGATTGAACACATCGACGCTCTCACCGCGGAAGCCGGTATTCACCGAGAGGTCGGGAGCAAACTGAAACTGGTAGCCGAGCCCGATGCGGCCGCCGGTGCGGGCCTCCGCCCAGTCGTAGAAGTAGCGGGTGAAGTACGACGCCGACAGCGACAGGCCGATCCGCGTGTCGAAGAGATAGGGCTCCTGAAAGGTCGCCGAGTAGCGCTGCAACTGTGTGCCTGGGGCGGCCTCGAGTCGGAACCGCTGACCGGCACCACGGAAGGCGGTGCCGTTCTTGATGTCGTCCCAGCTCCGCGGCAGCCGCAGGATGTCGAAGTTCTGCTCGTCGACCACGATGTTGCCCACGAGGCCGGCGTTGGAGTTGACGCCGGCACCGATCATGAGCCGGCCCGTCTGGGTTTCCTCGGCGTCGACGTCGACGATCACGTAGGGTTCCTGGCCCGGAAAGACCTGCCCCGGATCGGCGGCGAAGTCCGGCATCAGACCCGGCTGCTGAAAGGCGTTGGGCTGGTTGGGATCCATCTGCGCCACCGGAGTCGCGCCGAATGGGCCACCGCCGGCGACCGCGGGCTGAAGAATCGGCTGCTGGCCGGGCATGCCGGGAAAGCCCGGCTGCACCTGCTGCTGGACGGTGTAGACGGGTGGCGGGGGCGCGACCATTCGCGAGTAGTCGATCGCAGTGGGGGCGGCTGGGGCGAGCGGTGCGCCTCCCCAGGGCTGCTGCTGGGCCTGCGCGAGCGGCTGCTGCTGCGGAACCGCGGGCTGCCACGCCTGCTGGGGCTGCACCGGCTGCTGGAAGCCTGGCTGCGGCAGAGGCGCGAAGGGTTGGGCAACGAACGGTTGCTGCGGCACAGGCTGGGCGGCGACGGGATAGGACGGACTCTGCCCCCGCCACACGGGCTGCCTCGCGAGGGCCGAGGGGGGTGCCGGCCGAGCTGCTGCGGGGGCGGAGATGGGCGCGGGGGTGGCTTCGTGAGCGGTAGGCCCCAGAGCCGTGGGCTCCTGGGCTGCCTGCTGAGTCTCATGGTTCCACTCGGCTTCGAGAGCGAGGTCGATCACGCGGTCGCTCTCGTCATCGACAAGCCCATCGGGACTCTGACCGCGGAATCCCGGCGGCCGCTGCGGCTCCGGTTCTTGGGCCATGCGAGTGTCTTCGGGCTCGGGCTTCGAGAACACGATCTTCGGCCCCTCGCCCTTCGATGCATCGGCGAGGAAGAGGCTGCTCGACTTCAGTCGCCGCTCGTCGTCACGAAGCTTGCGGATGTCGAGGATGTCGCCCGGGCGGAGCGAGAGGCGGTTGAGAACGGTGCTGTGCCGCGTGTGCGGATGCTCGCCGCGGATCCGCACATTGATCTTGCCGACGCGATACCGCTGCCCCTCGGTCACGTTATAAACCAGGTCAAGCTGGCCCGGCTCCTCCAGAAACCGCGGATCGGCCCGGATGTCGGCAAACACGAAGCCCCGGCCGCCGTAGATGTCGCGGATCTGATTCAGGTCGGCATCCATCTTCGACTGATTGAAGTGCTCGCCTCCCTTGAGCTTGATGTCCCGCTCGAGAAACTCCGTCTTGAATCGGCTGTTGCCGATGAACGACACATTGCGAACCGTGTATCGCGGCCCCTCGTTGATGACGAACGTGAGGTGCGTCCAGTCGCGGTTGCCCTCGTGGACGACCTCCACCTCGCGGCCCACCTTCGCCTGGAAGAAGCCGAGGCTGCGGTAGTAGGCCGTCAGCGTCTCGACGTCCTGCTCGACCACTGTGCGGTCGATGTTGCCGCCGATCAGCCAGAACACGCCGGGCTTCGACTTGATCTGAGTGAGCAGACGGGCATCGCTGGCGATCGTGTTGCCCACGAACGACGTCCACAGCGACTTGCGATTGCGGCCCTCGTCGATGAGGAACGCGGCCCCCTTGTCGCCCGGCTTGTCACCCTCGACCGTGGTCACCTTCGCGGCCTCGTAGCCCTTCTCGTGGTAGTACGATTCGAGCCGCCGCCGGGCCTCTTCGACCACGTAGGGATCCATCGCATCGCCGACGTCGATCTCCGCCTGCTTGCGAAGCGCGCGAGTGGTGATGCGCTCGTTGCCCACGTACTTCACATACCGCAGCATCGGCCGTTCGACGACCTGGAAGACGACCACGATGCCTTCGGTGACACGGACATACTTCGGGTGGACATCCACGAACTTCCGCGAACGGTGCAGCGTGCGCACGTCATCCTCGATCGCCTGGGCGTCGAAGACCTGGCCGGCGCGGGTCACGAGCTTCGGCAGCTTCGACACGTCGGTCGCATGGTTGCCCTCGATCCGCACCTCGACGATGACATCCGCGGGGTTGGTCGCGGCGGCGACCGGGCCTGGCTCGGCCCCGGCCGCCACGGGCGGTAGCGGCTCCGCGGCGGGCTGGGCAGCGGCAGGGGCGACGGCCAGACAGGCCGCCAGGGCGACGAGCAGCCGCGGCGGAATACCGCGGATCGTGGTGAAGCAAATGGCCATCGAGGGTGCCGGTGCCCGGGGAGTGCGGCGACGGAAGCCGCGGAGAAATAGCGGAGCCGAGCGGGTGACCACAAGCCGAAAAGTGTCTCGCGAGATGACCGTCGTAATCGAGGGCCAAACGACTCGTTCACAGCCCAAAAAGCAGCCGTATCGACTCGGTTTCGCCGCGTCTTGCCCAGACGGTGATGCTTGACTCGACCGCTCAAAACGCTGTAGTTTTCCTGTGCGAAAGAGATGCTCTGCCGGTTTTCACGAACTCGGCGTACCCGGACATCGGCCGCCCCGGCAGCCGGCCCCACCATGCCGCCGATGGTCATTGACCTGCGCCGCACCGAGGATGCCCGCGACGTCGTGCACCGTGCCGTGCAGGCGCTTGCCGAAGGACACTGCGTCGCCTTCCCCACCGAAACCGACTATGTGATCGCCGTCAGCGGCCGCTGCAGCGACGCCGCCGTCAGGCTCGGTGAACTCTTCGCCCCGTGGGCCGGCGAGCCCCGACTCACGCTCACTCTCAAGAGCGCCGACGAGACGCTCGATTGGGCGCCGCGCATCACCCCGGTCGGCCGCCGAATCGCCCGCCGCTGCTGGCCGGGCCCCGTGTCGATGATCGTGCCCGACGATCATGCCGAGAGCCTCGTGCATCGGCTGCCCGTCGCCACGCGGCAGTTCATCGTGGAACACGGCAGGCTTCGGATCCGTATCCCGGGGCATCCGATGCTCGCCGACTGCATGCGAATGCTTCCCGGCCCGGTCATGCTCGCGGAGCCGGTTGGGCCGGACGGGGGGCAGGCTTTCACGGCTGCCGACGTCATCAGCCGCGCCGCCGGGCTCCTGACCCTGGTGATCGACGACGGACGCACCCGCTATGCGCAGTCGCCGTCCACGATCGAACTGACGTCCGACTCGTTTCGGATGGTGCGAACGGGGGTGGTCAGCGAAGACACGCTTCGACGGCTCTCGAGCCTGATGGTGCTCTTCGTCTGCACGGGTAACACCTGCCGCAGTCCGATGGCCGAGACGCTCTTTCGCACCATGGCGGCGGAGCGACTCGGCTGCCGACCAGACGAGATCGAGCGGCATGGAGTGGTCGTAGCCAGCGCGGGCCTGGCGGCGTGGGGTGGCGGCCCGGCGAGCAGCGGCGCCCTTGAGACCATGCGGGAGATGGGTGCCGACCTGTCACACCACGAGAGCCAGCCGCTCACCGAGTCGCTCGTGGCCCAGGCCGACGTCATCCTGACCATGACATCGGCCCACCGGGCCGCAGTTCTTACCCAGTTTCCCGAGGCGGGCGGCCGCGTGGCCATGCTCTCACCTGAACGCCGGGATGTGCTCGACCCGGTCGGGGGCACCCTCGAAACCTACCGGACCTGCGCCCGGCAGATCCACGGGCATTTGGCCGCCAGAATGGATACACTCGAAATCGAGCGGCGGATCGCGTGATCCCCGTCGTGGCAACTGGCCGGCGAACGAGGGAGAGGGAGTGTCGGGACTCATGCGGATTGCAATTGGCAGCGACCATCGGGGTGTGGCGTCGCGACGACGACTGATCGGGCTGTTGGAACGGCTTGGCAGCGAAGTGATCGACTGTGGCTCGGATGGCGATCAGGCCGTCGACTATCCGGACGTGGCGGCAGACGTTGCCCGGCGGGTGAGCGCCGGCACCGTCGACCGCGGCATCCTGCTCTGCTGCACGGGCGTGGGGATGGCGATCGCGGCCAACAAGCTTCCGGGCGTGCGTGCGGCCACCTGCCATGACGAGGTCACCGCCGAGATGAGCCGCCGCCACAACGACCTCAACGTGCTTTGCCTATCGGCGGAACTGATCGGCCCCGAGGTGCAGGACAAGATCATCCGCACCTGGCTGGCGACCCCGTTCGAGGGCGGCCGCCATGCACGGCGGGTAGACAAGATCGCCGCCCTCGAGTCCGAGTGCGCGGACCGCAAAGCCAGCCCATCTCGCGCGGGGGGCTGATTCGCGGCCGAGCCGGCGTCTGGCCACATCCGGAGATGGCCGTCGAGGCAAAACAGGCTGCGGTGGCGGACGGCGGAAAGTCGTCATGTCGTAGCGGTCGTAAGGCTGGCCGTGGGGAAAACCGCGGAAAAAAGGCTGCTCGAATCGTTGAACCGTGGACGGGCGTTGGTATCGTCGGAAGAGTTCGAGCCGGCTGACGACGTGTGTCGACGGCCGGCGACAGCCCCGAGGAAGCAGCCCGGCATGCCGCTCGCACACCATCCCGAACCGGAAGAAATCGACTGCCTGATCCGCAACGGTGAACTGCGGACGGCGATCGAGCCCTTCGTTGACGAATCGATCTGGGAGATCGACTTTCGTAACCTCCCCACACCGGTCGAGAACAGGTTTCTCGAGTCGATGCTCGCGTGGGAATTGGCACCGCTCACACCGGTCGCCCGCTGGTTCGAGCCGCAACTTGCCCTCCAGCCCGCATGCACGCTCGACGACGACCAGCTTCACGAGCGGCTCTGGGAGACGATCGACACGCTGTACGCCAAGCGGATCGTGCTCGACTTCACCGACCACCTCTCCGACCGCGAGTTGTATTCACTCGTCCGCCGCGACATTCTTCCGGCCAAGATCAAGCAGGTTGACCTGCCCGACAACTACGTGCATTGGGATTGCAGTGCAACAGTCGAGAACGACGCAACCGTGTGGCTGACGTTCTACGCCAGCGACGAGGAACGGGAGGAGTGGCAACTCGAGGAGGGCTGCGAGCCGCCCCCCAAGCAGGTGCCAGCTTTTCCCCGAGCACTGCCAGTCGCGCCGTAGACTGCATCACACGGCGGTGCCTCGCCGGTGAAACCTTTCCCGGCTTGCGACGGCGGGCGTATGATTCTCCCTGGTGGCATCGGCCGTGGGACCGCTTCCTCGCGGGGAATCCGTCATGCGATTCGTTCAGTGTTCGCTCGTCACCGGCACGATGCTGACCGCGCTGGTCGTCTCGTCCGTGGCATGGGGAGCCGACCCCGCTGCGATTCGTGCCGCGATCGAGAAGGGCGCGACCTTCCTCGTCGAGAAGGAACAGGCCGCGGATGGGAGTTTTTCGGCCGACGTCGGCCCCGCGGTAACGGCGCTGGCGGTGACGGCCCTGGCCCGCTCGGGGGCTTCGCCTGATGATCCGGCCCTGAAGCGGGGCTTGGCCTATCTGCTCTCCTTCAAGCAGCCTGACGGCGGCATCTACGCCCCCGGCTCGCCGGTTGCCAACTACGAGACCTCCATCGGTCTGCTGGCGCTCGCCGCCTGCAACCGACATGGCACCCTGGACGCGGAGATCAAGGCCGCGGCCGACTACCTGAAGCATCTCCAGTGGGACGACGACGAGGGCACGGGGAAGCATGACCCCGCCTATGGCGGCGCCGGCTACGGCAAGAAATCGCGGCCCGACCTCTCGAACACCCAGTTCATGATCGAGGCCCTGCGGACCGTGGGCACGAGTGAGAACGACCCGGCGATCCAGCGGGCCCTCGCATTCGTGTCGCGCACCCAGAATCTGCCCGGCCCCCACAACCCGCTGCCGTTCCCCGAGAAGAACCCTGACGGCGGCTTCTACTACACGCCTGCCGCCGGCGGCGAGAGTCAGGCGGGCACGACGCCCGAAGGCGGCCTGCGGAGCTACGGCTCGATGACCTATGCGGGCCTCAAGAGCATGATCTTCGCCGGCCTCACGAAGGACGACCCCCGAGTGAAGGCGGCCGTCGCCTGGCTCGAAAAGCACTACACGTTCGAGGAGAATCCCGGCATGGGCGATGCGGGGCTGTTCTACTATTTCCACACCGCCGGCAAGGCGCTCGACACCCTCGGCGAAGAGTCGTTCACCGATGCTGACGGCGGCGAACATCGGTGGCGCGACGAACTCTCCACGGCGATCCTCGCCCGGCAGCGGGAAGACGGCTCGTGGAAGAATGCCAACGAGCGGTGGATGGAGGGGGAGGAAGACCTCGTCACGAGCTACGCGCTGTTGGCTCTGGCCTATTGCCTGCCGAAGGACTGACCGCGCGAGCGCGGTCAGGCAAGGTCAGGTCAGGCGGGGAGGGAAGCGGTGCCGGTTTTGGTTCGCCGGGAGCCACAGCCTCGGCAGCAAGACAGCAGCATCTGGAGGATGCTGCTTGGCAGCCAAGAGACACCTTCGGCTGTCCCTTCGGCTGCCGTAAGCCTGCAACGGCCACGAGGGCGCTGCAGGCGTGAAACAAGATTCCCGGCTTCTGTGCGTGCCCACCGACCGGCTCCTCAGCGTCGGGAGGTTTGCCGGATCGGCAGAGACGGGCACGAACTTAGCGAGGGGCTGCCCGTGCCCCGGAGCCGGCGTATGACCGGGCACCGATCCGCTTTAGCGGATTGGTCGACGCAGGCAGGATGCCGAAGCGCCGGCGGCATCCGAGTGAGTGAAGCCCAGGATGGGCGCAACGAACGTCCGGCTCTCGGGGCATGGGCAGCCCCGAGCCACGAGAACGCTCTCACGCGGCCTTGGCGGCGGCCTTGTAGAGATAGGGATTCATCGTCGGGTCGTTGTACATCTTCATCTGCCGGAACACGCGGAGCGGCCGGGCAGCAGCGAAGATCTCGGCGAGCAGCCGGTTCGTCGATTCGATGAGATGCTCCCGCTGAAGATCGAGGACCGCGAGCCGGCCTGCGGCCTTCTCGCGATGCTCCGGCGTGGCGTCCCTGCGGTCGATCTGCTCCCGCATGTGATACCGGCGGAGTTCCAGGATCGAGAGCCGGTCGATGGCGGCGCCGGGCGTCTCGGTCGCGGCAGGCGCGTCGGCTGCTGCGATGATACCGCGGTCGGCGAGGTGGGCGATCAGCCAGTCGTCCACCTTCTCGATGCAGTCGTTCCGCGCCTGGTTGTAGCGGTCGATGGCACGCTTCACCTGGGCGATCCGACCGTCGGTGACGCTCGGAGAGCGGGCGACGTCTTCCTCGTGCCAGAGCAGAAAGTTGTAGCGATGGAGGTCGCAGATCCGGCCTCGCAGACCCTCCTCGGAGTGCTCCGGCTCGAAGTGGTGCCAGTGATCGACGAGATGCGCAAGCAGCGCGGCCACGGTGGCGACGTCGGCCGGCGGCTGAATGGGGGTCGTCATGGAAACAAGCTCCTGCAGTGGGAAAGTCATGTGGATGGGATGGTGCCGCGGCGATGTCAGGCAGCCGCACGGATCACGAGGCAGAGGTTCGATCCGCCGAAGCCGAACGAGTTGCTGGCGGCCACGCGAACCCGCCTCGGGCGGAAGACGTGCGGCACATGGTCGAGCCGGCACTGCACGTCGGGGCGGTCGAGATTGACGGTTGGCGGCACGGCCTGCCGGTCGATCGCGACCAGGCAGGCGACCGCCTCGAAGGCAGCGGCGCCGCTGATCATGTGGCCCGACATGCTCTTGGTGGAACTCACGGGGATGCCATCGGCCGCAGCGCCGAGCGCCATGCGAATCGCCCCGGCCTCGGCCACATCGCCGACAGGCGTGCCTGCGGCATGGGCGTTGACGTAGTCGACCTGGTCGGGTCCGACGCCCGCGTCGACGAGCGCGGCTGAGATGGCCCGCGCGGCCTGTACCGGATCGGTGCTGGGGATCACCATGTGGGCACCATCGCTCGACATGCCCACGCCGGCGAGTTCGCCACGAATGCGGGCCCCGCGAGAGCGGGCGGCGGACTGACGTTCCAGCATGAAGAACGCGCCCCCTTCGGCCATCACGAAGCCGTCGCGATCGCCATCGAACGGCCGCGATGCCTTGGCGGGATCGTCGTTGCGCCGCGACAGCGCCCGAAGATTGTAGAAGGCGGCGATCGCGGTCGGACTGAGGATGTCGCAGCCGCCGACGAGACAGGCATCCACCCAGCCGGAGTCGATCCAAGTGCGGCCCATCGACATCGCATAGCCGCTCGACGCGCAGGCGGCGGCCACTGTCACCGCCGGGCCGCCGAGCCCGAGCCGCCGCGACAGCCGATGCACGAGCGTGCGATCACGGCGGTCGCCGAAGACCTGCGTGCCGCCATCCAGGAAGTCGAGCTCCCAGGTCTTGAGGTGCTCCGCGCCCAGGCCGAGCACGAGTCCGATCCGCGGGCCCGCGGCGCGGGACAGGCCCGAATCCTGCAGCGCCGCCGCCACGGGCGCGAGGCAGAGTTGCTCGAGCCGATCGAGGGCGTAAAACGATTCGGGGGAGAGCCCGCAGGTGTCGGCGTCTGGCGCCGGAATCGTCGTGACGGGGGCCGCAAACTGAACGGGCTCCCGGGCATACTCGCCCGGATCGACCGACCGCACGCCAGACCGTCCCGCCAGCAGGTTGTCGGCGATCTCGTCGAAAGCCGAGCCCATCGGCGATACCGCTCCCACGCCGGTGATCACCACGGGCTCCCGGTCGATCCGCAGGGAGACGCTCATGCAGCCTCCCGATAGGGCATGGGGACGCGACCCGCCGGTCGCCGCCGCGAGACAGCCAAGGCAGCCGGCTCTGGTTTCGAGACACGAATCTGGGCACCCCAGGGGCAGGTCACGGTCCATGACGCGAGCGCCGCTCCAGATCCGCAGATGTCGAGCGCCTGCGTGAAGGCGACGAGATCACCCCCCATTCCATCCTCGTTGACGGTTGCCACCATGGCCGGGGGCAGGTGCAGCGACAACACCAGCGGCGCATCGACGGCGGCAGGCGCAAGCAGCATCGCCACCGCTCGACAGACAGGGTCGCCGATGGCCGCACCCGACGCATCGAGCTCGGGCTCGGACGCCCATTCGGTGACAATCAGCCAGGCGGCATCGCAGCCGGAGGCCGCGCCGGGCTGGAAGAGCGACATGGCGGAGAAGAGTCCCTCGGCGAGCGCGTCGGGGCCACCGCCAACGCCGAGGTGCGGTCCGTGCATACCCAGCGCCACACTCACCGCACCGGCCAGCGAATGAAGCGAGCACTGCGGCACGATGTGAGGCGACACCATGACGGCGCCACCGGTGCGAAGCATCGAGAGCGACCGGGCGGTCATGATCCGACCGGCCTGACAGGGAGCCGCGACGACGCCACAGCGGTCGAACGCGACGGCCTGCTTCACCGACGCCATCACCGCGAGCACGGCATGCACCGCCACCACCGTATGCTCGTCGCTATGGCGCAGAAACCTCGCGGGGAGGTGCGTCGCCGATGCCGGGGGCGGCCCTTCCCGCAGAGCGGCCACTCCAGACAGCGACGACTCCACAAAGGCGTGGCCGAGAATCGCGCAGCCTGCCTGGCCGCTGGTGGGTGGCTGAAGGGAATCGTTCATGCGGCGACGTCCGTGTCGCGAGGGGAAAACCGGCGGCGACCCACCGGGGGAATCTCGATCGACTTCAGGCCGCCTGCTTGCCGGCCTTGACCGCCAGCTTGCGATCGAGCACGTCGAGCATGTCGCCGACGGTGGCGATGCCTTCGAGCAACTCGGTTTCGATCTGGATGCCGAACCGGCTTTCGATATGGAGTACGAGGCCTGCCATGTCGAGTGAATCGAGGTTCAGCCCCTCTCGGAGTGATGTCGACTCCTCGAGGCCCGGATACGACTCGCCGGTCTCCTTCTCGAGGAGTTCATGGACGACGGCCGACAGTTCCTGACGATTCATGGTGCAGACCTCCAACATGTATTCGGGTGGGAAGGCGGGGAAGATAGCCGAACAGGTCTGGCGGGCGAAGAGCAAAAACCCGAGTATTCTTGGGGCTTCCCGGCCGCTCCGCAGCCCGGCCCGCGATCCGCTCTTCCACTTCCCCGCACCCACCCTCCGGCACTCCATGGCCATCACGCGCCTTCACGGACGACTGCGGTGGCTGGCGCGGATGCTGGCGGCGGCGACGGCCGCTTACACGCTGGCGCTGGTGTTCGCGACGCACTATCCGAAGCCGGAGGAGCTTCTCGGCCCGAGCGCACCGTCCGACAAGATGCTCCACTTCCTGGCCTACGCCGCGCTCGCGATCCTCGCGGGCGGAACGCTCGTGATGGCGGGCCGCTGGTCGGTGCGTGGCGGTCTCGGTCTCGCAGCCGGTCTGGCCGTGTTCGGTATCGTCGACGAGATCACGCAGCCCTTCTTCTCGCGAGACGCCGAGCCGCTCGACTGGGCCTACGATTGCATCGGCATCGCGGGCGGCCTGCTCGTCGTCGCCGTGCTCGCCGGCGTCTTCAGAGCCGTCGCCCGTGCGGCAGCATCGCCGTCGCCATCAGGCTGACAGCCGGCCTTCCACGGACAGACCACCGTCCGCGGCTCAGTAGTTGGGCGTCGGCGCCCGGAAGTCGCCGATGTTCACCGACGTGAACCAGTCGATGGTTTTCGACAGCCCCTCACGGAGCGGTATCTTCGGCTCCCAGTCGAGATGGGTACGGGCCAGGGTGATGTCGGGCCGCCGCCGCTCGGGATCGTCAACAGGCAGCGGCTTCTGCACGAGCTGCGACTTGGAGCCGGTCAGTTCCAGTGTCAGTTCGGCCAACTGCCGAATCGTGAACTCTCCAGGATTCCCGATGTTCACGGGGCCGACAAAGTCGTCGGGGCCGTTCATCATTCGAATGATTCCCTCGATCAGGTCGTCGCGGTAGCAGAAGCTTCGCGTCTGATCCCCCGAGCCGAAGATCGTGATCGGCTCGCCGGCCAGCGCCTGCCGGATGAAGTTGGAGACGACGCGGCCGTCGAAGGGATGCATCCGCGGCCCGTAGGTGTTGAAGATCCGCACGATCCGCACGTTGACCCCGTTGGTGCGGTGGTAGTCCATGAACAGCGTCTCGGCAGCCCGTTTGCCTTCGTCGTAGCAGGCACGCGGACCGATGGGGTTGACGGAGCCGCGATAGCTTTCGGGCTGCGGATGCACCTCGGGATCACCGTAGACCTCGCTCGTCGAGGCCTGCAGCACCTTCGCCCGGCATCGCTTCGCCATTCCGAGCACGTTGATGGCCCCCATCATGCTGGTCTTCATCGTCTTGATGGGGTTGTATTGATAGTGGCCGGGAGCCGCCGGGCAGGCGAGGTTGTAGATCTCGTCCACCTCGAGCCAGAGCGGATGGATGATGTCGTGCCGCAGGAGCTCAAAGTTGCCGCAGCCGAGCAGGTGGGCGACGTTCGACTTCTGGCTCGTGAAGAAGTTGTCGACACAGACCACGTCGTGACCCGCGGCCACGAGCCGTTCGCTGAGGTGGCTGCCGAGGAAGCCGGCCCCGCCGGTCACGAGGATGCGCTTCAGCGATGACATGGATGGCCTGCGGGAGAGGGTGAACCCAGCCGCTTCCGACGGCCTGGATGGAATGGTAGTGTAACGCCGCGCCAAACGGGTCTGCCCCGCTCGCCCCTATCCGCCGCAGGAGCCCATGCGATGCCTCTCAAGGGAAACATCAACCACTCCATCGTCTTCTGGTGCTTCAACGTCGCCGGGGATCGGTGGGACATGGACAAGACCTGCGAAGTCGCGAAGCAACTGGGAGTGAAATCCATCGAACTCTCCGGGCCTGAGACCTGGCCCACGATCAAGAAGCATGGCCTCACCTGCGCCATCGCCCCCAACGGCATGCCCGACGCGCCCTTCATGAAAGGCTTCAATAATCTGCGGTACCACGGGCAGGTGATCGAGACCACGAAGAAGATGATCGACGCCTGCGCCGACGCCGGCGTTCCCGCCGTGATCGCCTTTACGGGCTACAAGTGGCACGACGCCGATGATCCGACGAGCGGCGAGATCTCGCCCGAGGAAGGAGCCGCGAACTGCGTGAAGGGCCTCAAGGAGATCGCCGGCCATGCGGAGAAGAAGGGGGTCACGATCTGCCTCGAGCACCTCAACACCCGCGACGACACGCATCCGATGAAGGGCCACCCGGGGTATCAGGGCGACGATGTGGACGAGGTCGCCGGCATCGTCCGCCGCGTCGGCTCCGAGCGGGTGAAGATGCTGTTCGACCTGTATCACGTGCAGGCCATGAACGGGGATCTCATTCGCCGCATCGAACAGTGCAAGGACGTGATCGGCCATGTTCACACCGCCGGCAACCCCGGCCGTGGCGAACTCGATGAGCAGCAGGAGATCAACTTCCCGGCAGCTATGCGGAAGCTCGTCGCCATCGGCTACAAGGGCTACGTCGGACACGAGTTCATCCCGACCCGCGACGCCTTCGCCGGACTCAAGCAGGCCGTCGACGTCTGCGACGTCTGATACGGGCCCAGTGAGGCTCCCGTACAAGCCGACCGGCCGTGAGGCCGCGGGCACACCGCGCCGCATCCGGACGCATCCCGGAGCCGACCCCACGCCTCACGGCGTTGGGCCTAAACAGACGGACCCGCGAGGCCCGCTGATTCGTCCCTCAATCTGCCCGATTCGTCCCTTCGGCCGCCGATTCGTCCCACGGCGCGGCCGTTTCGTCACATTTCGTTCGGCCACGCTTGGCAGGCAAGAATAATCGCGTACAACTCGGGGAGTTCGGGCGGGTCATCTCACGGAACGTTCAAACCCTCACGTTGGGAGCAGAGCCATGCGTTTGTCGAGCGTCAAATATCGCGGCCGAATGATCCGCGGGCTGATGGCATCCTGCTGCGGGGCGGTGCTGCTCGCGGCGTGTTCATCGAGCTTCGCGCAGTCGATCTCCATGCAAGCGCTGACGACGTTCGGCAGCAACGGCTGGCTGGCACCGGCCAGTTTCGCCACGGGAGGGACCGGCGACGCGATTCGGGATCTTGCTTTCAATCCCGTCACGGGCAACCTGCTGGTCGCGACGAGCACCACCGCAATCCCGGTGAACGCGGTCACCGGCACGTTTGGAACCGCCCTCCTCACAGGCGGCACCATCACGGGCGGCGCGCGGGGCTTCAACACAGTCGCCGTCACCAGCGATGGGGTCATCTACGGCGGCAACCTGTCGACGAACTCGACCACCAGCCCTTACAAGGTGTATCGCTGGGCTGACCAGGCCGCGACGCCGACGCTGCACTATTCCGGCAATGCCGGTCTCGCTGGTGCCCGCATCGGTGACGATCTCGCCGCCTTCGGTGCAGACGCAACAGGCTTTCTGGCGGCGGGTTTCGGCAGCAGCCCGGTTGTCAGTGGCAACAACTCCTTCACCAACGTAACCACCGGCAACAGCGGAGGAGCAGCTGCCGCAGTCGCTTACACGGGCGGAGCCGCTGGCGACTTCCGCCTGGGTATCACGATCGCCGATGCCAATACGGTGCTCGGCACGCAGGCTCAGACCGTCCGTCAGGTGAGCTTCCTCGGCACGTCTGGCACGCTCGATTTCTCGACGACTCTCAACGTGCTGACCGAACGCGGACTCCTCTACTTCACCGCCTACGGCACTCCCCTCCTGGCTACGCAGGAGTGGGGGAGCGGAGCGACCACCAACACTGTTCGCCTCTACGACGCGACCAACCTGTTGTCAGCGGGATCTGTGTCGTTCATCCAGTCGATCAATCTCACCACGAGTACGAATGCCAACGGCAACGCCATCGGCGGGATCGCCTACGGTGAGGTGAACGGCACGCCCACGATCTACGCGTTGAGCACCAACAACGGCATCCAGGCGCTCCAAATCGTGCCCGAGCCGAGCACGATGCTTGTCGTGGGAGCCTGCAGCGTCGGCCTGTCGGCCATGATGCTTCGCCGCCGAAACGGTCGGAAATCGTAGGCCACGATCAGTCTTCGTCCTTGCCGCGAAACCGGTTGGCTGAGCGGCTGCGAGCGAGAGTCCGTGATGGCGACTCGCCGACGTGCCGCCGATACTCGTCGGCGAATCGGCCGAGGTGCCTGTATCCGACTGCCGCCGCGACATCGGCGACGGTGACGTTCTGCACGGGGCCGGTCAGCATCGTGCGGGCACGATCAAGCCGAATCCGTCGCACGTAGCCGAGCGGAGTGCAACCGGTCCGAAGAAAGGCCCGCTCCACCGTTCGCTGCGACACGCCAGCCCGGGATGCGAGTTCGGCCACGCGGACCCGCCGGTGCGCGTGGCTGGCAAGCCAACGCTTCAGGGCCCCCACGTCACAGCCGTCACCGGCTCCGGGGCCGTGCGTTGCCGCAGTGACAACGAGCGCCACGAACTCCTGCTCGAGACGTCTGAGTCTGTCGGGCAGACGTGCCACGCGGTCGCGGGAGGAGAATCGCTGGAGCGCAGCGAGGGTTTGGCTGCGATCGGCGGCCGTGGCGAGCCGCACGGCGAGCCCTCGCAGCGACGCCGCAGCCGGTGCGGGAATCGAGAGATGCCCCGGCAGTTGCCGCTCCGGTCCGGCAGCGGCCGCCATGACGAAGACTGGGATGTCGACGACGAGACAGCGGATGGGAGAGGGCTCGAACACGAACGTGCGGGAGGGCCCTCGCAGCAGCGGTCGTCCGGCCGAGGTCGTCATCTCCACGCCATCGGCGACAACCAGAATGTCGCCTTCGAGCGGCAGATACACCGCGTATTCCGTGGCCGGGGCCGCCGACACCACGCGGATCCGGCTCGTGCAGGCCACGAAGGTGACCGCCACGTGGCCGAGCATGACACGATTCATCTCGAGCGCGTAATCGTCTGGACCGAGCACGACGCTCGTGTGCTTCGGCCAGAAGCGGAAGGTCGCCGCCCTCGCTGCGGCAAGCTTTCGCGTCGTGATCTCAGGGAAGCGGGTGAGCAGGGAGTTTGGGGCACGCGGCATGGACTCGATTGTCCAGCCGTCCGCGGCCCGCCCCAAGAGCGGCCGACCAGGATCTTTTTCGCGTGGGGCGAATCGCTCCACCGGTTGGTGCGATTCGCCCCGCGCCCGCCGCCAGCCATGGCGCGAATCGCCCCAGCCGGCGAAACGGCCTACGACGGAAAAGGGAACGAGAATCCCCAAGCCAAGCCAGTTTCCCTTGTCAGCGGCAGGCCCGCGCGTCGTTTTTTGGATAGTGGCACGGCACTTGCACTGTCTTGATGGAGAGTCAGTCCGGGGCATGCCCCTGCCCGCATCGCCGTTTCCTACCCGCCAGGCCTGTCCGTCACACACCTGTCCGTCACACGAGGGTTTCCACTCATGCTCAGCCAGCACGCCATCCGCCTTCAGTCGCGTCCGTCGAACCGCCCGCACGTCGCCCGCATGGTCGCCACGACCGCGATCCTTCTCTGGTCGGCGGTGGCCGTGCATGGTGTTCACGCGGCCATCGTCTACTTCCCGATCAGTTCCGGAGGGTCGATCTCCCAGCCGGGCTCAGGCGGGCAGCCGACGACCGTCGCGTTCGGCACCATCAGCCTCGGTTCCGGCACCTTCAGCGTCGCCGGCGACTTCGCCGACCCGATCAGTTTCGGAATCGGCCTGAACCCGCCGGAAGCCGGCGAGGCCACCCAGTTCTTCTCTCAATCGAACAACGGCGTCGCCTGGCTGGTTCCATCGGGCACGATCGCACTGCTCTCGGCAGGTGGCACGGTAGGGACAGGCAGCTACGCCAGCAACGACCCGAACTTCGGTGGCGACTGGAAGGCGGGCGTGTCGCCGGGCTACGCAGGGCTTCAGATGACGTCCGGCACCGACGTGTACTACGGATGGGCGAGCATCACCTATGTCGTCGGCAGCCCGAATCAGGTGACGGTGAACTCATTCGCCTTCGAGAACCAGCCCAACACGCCGATCACCGTGGCGGCCGTGCCCGAGCCGACGGCGCTGGCGAGCATGGCGACCGCCATCGGCCTCGCAGGCCTCATGGCCCTGAGGCTTGCACGGAGCAGGAACTCAGCGAGGGGCTGCCCGTGCCCCGAAGCCGGGCTATGGGAGCAAGCGCAGCCAGGATGGCGAAGCGCAGCGGACATGCAGTGAGCGACGGGCACGATGCCCGACGCGAACGTCCGGCTCTCGGGGCATGGGCAGCCCCGAGCCGCGCACCAGGGCAGCCAGCGGCCTTACGGCCAGTCGGCTTGTACCGGAGCCCGCAGCCTTACGGCCAGTCGGCTTGTACGGGCATGAACTCAGCGAGGCGCTGCCCGGGCGAGGATGAGCCGCACGTCGGCCACGTTGGTGCCGGTCGGACCGGTGCAGACGAGGCCGCCCGCAGCCTGGAGGGCGGGGTAGGCGTCGCATCGCGCGACGACGCTGGGCACATCGTTGCCGCGGGCGAGGAGCGCCGCCACCGTGGCGTCCACGACACCGCCGGCCGCGTCGGTCGGGCCATCCTCGCCATCAGTGCCAATGCTCGCGATCAAGAGCTCCTCGGGCCACAGGTGGGCCGCCTCCCGCCAGGCCTGCAACGCCGCCAGCACTGTCTGCTGGTTGCGACCGCCGAGGCCATGATCCGGCGGAAGGCAGACGATCGACTCGCCCCCCTCGACGACGGCGCGGGGCCGGCCGTCTGCTCGTGTGGCGGCAACGAGCCGCGCTGCTTCGTGGGCCAGCCGAATGCCCACCGTGTCGGCAGAGGAGTCGCCCGGCTTGGCCTGCCGAACGGTGACGTCGTAGCCGAGATCACGAGCTCTCGAGGCGGCCGCTTCGACGGCGGTCGCGTTGGTGCCCAGGAGCACATGACTCACACGGCAGCCCTGCGGCGTGGTCCACGCGCCGGGATGGAGGGGGTCGGTTGCGGCCGCGTCTGAGGCCACGTCTCCGCTGGTGGCTCGATCGCGCTCGAGGAGCCGGGTGACGCTCGGCGCGGCATCGAGCGCCTTGTATCTGCGAAGGATGTCGAGCGCCGACTCCGTCGTGACGGCCACGGGCATGCATGGGCCCGAGGCGATCGATTCGAGCGGATCACCGATGACGTCGGAGAGCACGACCGCGAGCAACCGGCCGGCCGTGCAGCCGCGGGCCAGGCCACCGGCCTTCACCACACTCAACGCCTGCCGCACCACATTGAGTTCGCGAATCTCCGCCCCCGCGGCCGCGAGCGCCCGCGTGACGGCGATTTTGCCGTCGAGTGACACCCCGGCCCGTGGCTCGGCGATGGCCGCCGAACCGCCCCCGGTCACGAGCACGATCGCCAGGTCCTCAGGGCCCAGCCCGGCAAGCATGGCCCGCATCCGCCGAGTGGCCGCAACGGTCGCCGGTGTCGGCAGATTGACGGCCGGGGGCCGCGTCTCAAGAACCTCGATGTGACCCAGTGGCATGCCACAGCCAACCGGCACGCTCACGAGCCCTGTCACGGAATGCCCGGCCGCGATCGCTGGAGCCAGGAGGCTTTCAATGGCCACTGCCATGCCGGCTGCCGCCTTGCCACCGCCAACGACCACGATCCGGCCGGCAGTCGTCACGGGCGGTTCCAACGCCGCTGCATCCAGCAGGATCGCATCACCGGTGAGGGTGAGCCGCCGGGGTACGAGGGATTCCGGCCGCACGGCGTCGATTGCAGCGTCGCGGATGCTCACAGCGTCGCCGCGGAGGTGGAGGGCAGTCATTCGACACGCGGCGGCGGAAAGTTCTTGGGATCGAATCGTGAAAGGTCGATGCCTCCGCGAGACTCTTCTTCGAGAAGCTTCATCCGCATTTCCAGCCGCTCGAGCCGCCGCGCGAGCAGCGCCGGCGATTCGGCCGACGGCGCGACCGGGCTGACCCGGGGCACGGACGGATAGCCGAGCTGCCGCTGGAGCGCCGCGAAAAAAAAGAGCGGATCCTTGCCACGGTTCGCCCGCGCGATCCGGCCCTCCTTCTCGCCGAACAGGATCACGCGGTCGGGCTCGGGGGCCACGCGACCGGCGAGGATCGCGTCGCGTTTTCCCACCCGCCAGTATTCAGGGCTACGAACATAGACCAGATCGGCGAGGTCGATCAGCCCCATCTGCCGGGAGACCGTCGCGATCCATGCCCGCCACTCATCGCCGAAGATCGCATCGCCGGCCGCGGCGGCGAGGCCCTTGGCGTAGTCGAGCCGATTTCGTGAGAGACATTCGAAACGGTAGAGAAACAGCCCCTGCGGCGTCGCCCCTTCGGCGCGATAGGTCGCCTCCCGCTCGAGCATGGCGAGCGCCGTCCGCATGTCGAACCGCCCCCCCTCCTCCTCGGCGGAGGCGATCACGAACGTCTGAAACGCGGTGAAGTAGTGGGGCAGGCGGGCCATCGCCGTGGAGAACGTGCCCACGAGCTTCAACTCTCCCGCCAGGTAGTCGAGCGCCATCGGCAACTTCGAGGTCGCGAGCACCTCCTGGCCGATCGCCGCGAGCGCCTCCTGGGCGGCGATGCCGGCGGTGATCCGCTCGGCGAACGACCGGAACAGGTAGGCCTGTTCGATGTATTCCTCACGGTCGAGCATGATGACACCGGGTGGACCGGGGCACCGGACCGGCGGGGCGTCCGTCGGCCGCGGCCGCGGCGGTCCTGCATCCTATAATGCTTTTCTCCCACACCCACGCGCCCTCCGGAACTCCGCGATGCCCACCAGCTTTTCGACCATCGAGGCCGCCGTCGCCGCCATCGCCCGGGGGGACGTGGTGATCGTCGTCGACGCGGAGGACCGGGAGAACGAGGGCGACTTCGTCTGTGCAGCGGACAAGGCGACGACCGAAGTGGTCAACTTTATGATCCGCGAGGGCCGCGGGCAGGTCTGCATGGCGATCCTCCCCGACGTGGCGCAGCGGCTCGACTTGCCAATGATGGTCGCGACCAACTCGACGCCGCTGGGCACGGCCTACACCGTTCCGGTCGATCACCGGACCGCCCGCACGGGCATCACGGCGGCGGAGCGGGCCACGGCGATCGCCGCGATTGTCGACCCGACGAGCAAGCCCACCGACTTCGTGCGGCCCGGGCATCTCTTTCCGCTCGTCGCGAAGGAAGGGGGCGTGCTCCGCCGGGCAGGCCACACCGAGGCGGCCGTCGATCTGCCGCGGATGGCCGGGCTCGCACCTGCCGGCGTGATCTGCGAGATCCTCGATGACTCGGGCAACCGGGCCGACCGCCAGGCGCTCTTCGCGCTCGCAAAGGCGCATCGCCTCGAGATAATCTCGATCGAGCAGCTCATCCGGCATCGCCGCGCCCGCGAGCAGCTTGTGGAGCGGATCGCGGAGGCCGACCTGCCCACGAAGTGGGGACGCTTCCGGGTGATCGCCTACGGCGTGAAATACGAGTCGCAGCAGCCGCTCGTGCTCGTCATGGGCGATGTGGCGGCCGCGGCGGCACCGCTCGTTCGGCTTCATTCGTCATGCTTCACCGGCGACGTGCTCGACAGCCTGCGATGCGACTGTGGCGATCAGCTCCACATGGCCCTCGAGATGATCGGTCGCGAGGGCTGCGGCGTGCTCGTCTATCTGCCGCAGGAGGGCCGCGGCATCGGGCTCGTCGAGAAGATTCGGGCCTACGAGCTGCAGGACCAAGGGCTCGACACGGTCGAAGCGAATCTCGCGCTCGGCTTCAAGGCCGACTCCCGCGACTATGGCGTCGGCATCCAGTTGCTCAAGGATCTCGGACTCCGCCAGGTTCGGCTCCTGACCAACAACCCGAAGAAGACCGACGCCTTCATTTACGGCGGCTTCGACCTCGAGGTGGTGGATCAGGTGCCGATCCTGCCGCCGGTGCATGAGTTCAACGAGCGGTATCTCGCGACCAAGCGCGAGAAACTCGGGCATCGTTTTCCCGGCTGAGCCTGCGGACCCGACACCGGGTGTGGAAGTTGACCCCGCTGCTGCCGTCGCCGTAGCATCGACGTTTTTCCTGCGCTCGGGAGGCATGCATGCCCTTGACCCACCTCGCGGCGGCTGCGGCCGGACGTGTTCGCCGGTTGCCCAGCCCCGCCTGGACGGGCCCAGCCTGTCTGGCGGCCCTCATGGTCCTTATGGCCTGCGGGTGTGGCCGCAAGGCCAACGAGCCGCAACTCACGGCCGAGCCCGAGGCACCGTCAGCCAGAACCGCTCCGGCTGAACCGGCCGCCAAACCGCCGGAGTCGGCCTTCGAACCGCCGCCGCTCGAGGCGCTCGAGCGTGATGTGAAGTGGATCGACCGGCCCGTCAAAGACGCCCTCGCGCTGCTCCGAGACGAGCAGTCACGCGAAACGCCGTTGGCCACGGTCGCCGAGGCCCTCGCGCTCGAAAACGACTCCGCCGAGGCCAACTCCAAGATCCTCTCGGCCCTCGGCCGACTTCCCGAAGAGGGCCAGGCCGATCTCGAGACACGACTCGACCGCCATGTGGCCGGTGATCTCGGCAGCACCAATCCGATCCTGATCAGCTCTGCCGCCGAGTTCGACATCCTCGGGCTCACGGGTTTCGGACTGTTTTCCTTCGACCGTGGACTCGAGCCCTTCGCCAATGCCGAGACGGTCGAAAGCTGGCAGACGAGCGCCGACGGCCTGTATGACAAGGTCGTGATGCGAGACGACCTCGTGTGGAGCGACGGCACGCCGATCACCGCCCATGACATCGCCTTCACCTACCGGGTGATCATGGATCCGCGGGTGCCGGTGCCGGCCGTCCGCAGCGGCACCGATCAGATGCGGGGCGTGCATGCCTACGACGACCGCACCCTCGTGTTCTTTCACAAGGAGCCGCTGGCCACCAACGTCTGGAACATCAACTTTCCCGTGCTGCCGCAGCACATCTACGCCAACACCTGGGAAAAAGATCCCACGCTCAAGGACAGCCCCGAGCATGTGGCGCTCGAGGAGAAGCCGGTGTCGGGTGGTCCCTATGAGATTCTCATGCGGAAACGCGGCCAGGAGATCGTGCTGCGGCGGCGGACCAACTGGAGCTCCGTGAACGGGCGGAAGGTCCGCGACGAGCCCTTCTTCAAGGACGTCCGCTTTCGCATCATCGAAGATCCCAACACGGCACTCCTGGCGCTCAAGTCGGGCGAAATCGACGAGATGGTCCTGCAGCCGGAACAGTGGACGACCCAGACCGTCGATGCCGACTACTACCGGCTCAACACCAAGGCGACGGCGCCGGAATGGGTCAGCTTTCACTTTGCGTGGAACATCGCCACGCCGTTCTTCGCCGACCGGCGCGTGCGACGGGCCATGAGCTACGCCCTCGATCACGACCGCATGCTCGAGAAGATCTGCCTCGGGATGTACTCCCCCTGCGCCGGCAACTTCCCCACCGACTCCTGGATGGCGGGCCCGAAGAGGCTCCAGCCCTACAAGCAGGATCTCGACAAGGCCGAGGCGCTGCTCGACGAGGCCGGCTGGATCGACCACGACAACGACGGCATTCGCGACAAGGAGATCGACGGCCGGCTCGTGCCCTTCGAGTTCACGATGCTGGTCAACCAGCAGCCGTTCCGGATCGCCCTCTGCACCCTGCTGAAGGAGAACCTCGACCAGATCGGCGTGATCGTCAACGTGCGGCCGGTGGAGGTGACGGCCCTTCAGGACATGATGCAGAAGAAGAACTTCCAGGCCTGCATCTCCGGCTGGGGTTCGGGCACCGATCCCGACAGTTCGGAAAATATCTGGAAGACCGGCGAGATGCGGAACTACTGCGGGTATTCCAACCCAGAGGTCGATCGCCTCTTCACCGAGGGCCGCCGCGAACTCGACCGCAGTCGGCGGGCTGAGAAATACTCGCGGATCCAGGAGATCCTCTACGAGGACCAGCCCTACACCTGGCTCTTCTGGAGAAACAGCTTCTACGGCTTCTCGAAGGAACTGCGGGGCTACGTGTTCAGCCCGCGGGGTCCCTACCACTACTCCCCCGGCTCCGGCAGCCTGTGGAAGCCGCGGCAGGAGTGATCATGACCACGTACCTTTTGCGCCGGCTGCTGCTCGGATGCGTGACGCTGGCGGCGATCACCTGCATCGTCTACGGACTGGCCCGCAACATGCCGGGCAATCCCCTGACGGCACAGATGGGGGAGGATCCGAGCCGGAAGATCACGGCCGCCGACTACGAGCGAATGCAGCGGGCCTACGGGCTCGACAAGTCGTGGCCCGAGGGCTATCTGCAGTGGGCCGGCAACCTCCTCCAGGGCGACCTGGGCCGGTCGATCACCCGCAAACAGCCTGTGACCACGCTGATCGGCGAGCGGATCGGCCCGACGCTTCTGGTGTCGGGCACGGCGTTCGTGCTGATCTGGCTGGCGGCGGTGCCGCTGGGGCTCTACTCCTCGGCCCGGAGCGGCCGCCCCGACGAGCGGCTCACGAGCCTGCTGCTCTACGCGCTCTACTCGTTTCCGACGTTCGTGGCGGCGCTCTTTCTGCAGGTCGTGTTCGCCGTCTGGCTGCGGGGCACGGCCTGGGAGTTGCCGCTGTTCGGCATGAGTGATCTGCCGGCCGACGCGGCGACCAGTTCCCGCATGCTCGACATCGCCCGCCACATGATCCTGCCGGTCACCTGCCAGACCTACGTGAGCCTCGCCTACGACAGCCGTTTCATCCGGGCGAACATGGAGGAGGCCATCCGCCAGGACTACGTCCGCACGGCGCGGGCCAAGGGGGCAGGGCCGTGGCGGGTGCTCTTCCGGCATGCCTTCCGCAACACGCTCATCCCACTCGTCACGCTACTGGGCCTGTCGCTGCCCTCGCTCATCGGCGGCTCGATCATCATCGAGCAGATCTTCACCTGGCCGGGCATGGGCCGGCTGTTCTTCGAGAGCATCCGCGAGCGCGACTACCCGACGATCATGGGGCTGACGCTCATGTTCAGCGTGCTCACGCTCCTCGGCCAGCTGCTCGCCGACGTGCTCTACTGCCTCGTCGATCCCCGGGTGAGCGTGGCGTAATGGAGCGTTCCCACGGATTCTGGGGAGAAGCATGGCGTCGCTACCGGCGGCGGCCGCTGGCGATGGCCGCCCTCGCCTTCGTCGCTTTTTTGGTGATCGTGGCCACCTTGGCGCCGGCGATCGCGGGCACGAAGCCCGTGCTCTGCCGCTACAAGGGGCGGATCTACGCACCCTGCCTCGGCTACTTCGACCGTCGACTCGAGCCCGCGATCTTCACCAAGGACAAGTTCCGCGGCACCTATCCCAAGAACCTCGCGGAGAAGGATCCGGCCAGCTGGGCGATCTGGCCGCTCTTTTTTCAGGATCCCTATCGCAGCGTCCGCGGCGATGAATGGCCCGGTCGACCCGAGAATCCCGCCATGGACCAGGGCCGGCCGAGCTGGACCAACCCCTTTGGCACCGATCAGGCGGGCGTCGACGTGCTCGCGAAGATGGTCCACGGCACCACGGTGGCGCTGCTCGTGGGCTTCGTGTCGATGGGGATCGCGGGCACGATCGGCATCATCGTGGGGGCGATCGGCGGCTACTTCGGCGGCTGGATCGACATGTTGGCCAGCCGCATCACCGAGATCGTGATGTGCGTGCCCACGCTCGTGCTCATCCTGGCGATCCTCGCCATCATCGAGAAGCCGACGATCTGGCACACGATGGCGATCATCGGCATGACCGGCTGGACGGGCATCGCCCGGCTCACCCGCGGCGAGTTCCTGCGGCTGAAGGGGAGCGAATACGTGACCGCCGCGCGGGCCGCCGGCGCGGGGCCGGCGCGGATCATCCTGCGGCATATCCTCCCCAACTCACTCGCGCCGATTCTCGTGCCGATCACATTCGGGATCGCATCGGCGATCCTCACCGAAAGCGGGCTCTCATTTCTCGGCTTCGGGCCGCCGCCGCCGTCGGCGAGCTGGGGGTCGATCCTCAATGGCGCGAGAAGCAACCTCGGCATGTGGTGGCTCGTGCTCTTTCCGGGCACGGCAATCTTCCTGACGGTGCTCGCCTACAACCTGATCGGCGAGGGTCTTCAGGAGGCGACCGACCCGCGACTGCGGGAGGCGCGGAAGTAGGCCCATGCCACTGCTCGACATCAGCAACCTCGTGACCGCCTTCCACACGCCGGCCGGCCGCGTGCCGGCCGTGGACGGCGTGTCACTGTCGATCGACCGGGGCAAGACGCTCGGCCTCGTCGGTGAGAGCGGCTGCGGCAAGAGCGTGACGGCAATGTCGATCCTTCGGCTCGTGTCGGCCCCGGGCGTGATCGAGTCGGGTTCGATCCTGCTCGATGGACCGGGCGGGCCGGTCGATCTCGTCTCGCTGCCGGAGCCGCAGCTTCGCAAGGTCCGCGGCGGCCGGATCGGGATGATCTTTCAGGAGCCGATGACGAGCCTCAATCCCGTGTTCACTGTCGGCGATCAGGTGGCGGAGGCGGTGCTGCTGCACCAAGGCTGCTCCCGGGAGGCCGCCCGGGCCCGCGCGCTCGAGATGCTCAGGCTCGTGCGGCTCGCCGACCCCGAGCGGCGGCTCGATGAATATCCGCATCAGCTCTCGGGGGGCATGCGGCAGCGGGTGATGATCGCCATGGCACTGGCTTGCGAGCCCGATCTCGTGGTCGCTGATGAGCCGACCACGGCGCTCGATGTGACGATCCAGGCGCAGATTCTCGACCTGCTCGCCGATCTGCGGCGGCGGCTCGGCACCGCGATCCTCCTGATCACCCACGATCTCGGGGTCGTTGCCGAGACCTGCGACGAGGTCGCGGTGATGTATGCCGGCAGGATCGTGGAGCGGGCACCTGCCGAGAAGCTCTTCCGTCGGCCGCTGCATCCCTACACGATCGGCCTGCTCGCAGCCCGACCCGACCCTGACGCGATGGCGACCCGCGCCGACGGCACGACCGTCCGGCCGCGGCTCACGACGATCCCCGGGATGGTACCGTCGCCCCAGCACTTTCCGCCGGGCTGCCGCTTTCATCCGCGGTGTGGCTATGCCCACGGCAGGCCAGGCCCCGATGGCCCGGCCTGCGACGGCGGCGTGCCGGAGTTGCGGGAGCTCGAGCCGGGCCACTTCGTCCGTTGCCACTACGCGGGGTCGCTGGGCGAACCGCATGCTGTGGGGGCGCTCTCGACATGACCAGCCCGGCTCCCGATCCGCTCGTCGTCGTCACCGATCTCGAGACGCATTTTCCGATCCGCCGCGGACTGCTCCGCCGCCGGGTTGGCGAGGTGCGGGCGGTCGATGGCGTGAGCTTCTCGATCGGCCGCGGGCAGACACTTGGCCTCGTCGGCGAGAGCGGCTGCGGCAAGACGACGGTGGGCCGCAGTGTCCTGCGATTGGTGGAGCCCACCGCCGGCACGGTGTCGATCGCCGGGCAGGATCTCCGGCCGCTCGGCGGCGCCGCCCTGCGGCGATTCCGGCGGCGGATGCAGATCGTCTTCCAGGATCCCTATGGCTCCCTCAATCCGCGCATGAACGTGCGGCAGATTCTCGAGGAGGGCCTCATTATTCATGGCATGGGGGATGCCGCCGGCCGAATGGAGCGGATGACCGCAGCCCTGGATCGCACCGGCATGCCCGCCGTGGCGATGGCCCGCTATCCGCATGAGTTTTCCGGGGGCCAGAGACAACGGATCGCCATCGCCCGCGCACTCGTGCTCGAGCCTGAGTTTCTGGTGCTCGACGAGCCGATCTCGGCGCTCGATGTCTCGATCCAGGCCCAGGTCATGAACCTGCTCGTGGACCTCCGCGAGCGGCTCGGGCTCACCTATCTCTTCATCTCCCACGACCTCTCAGCCGTCGACTACGTGGCGGACGAGGTGGCCGTGATGTACCTCGGCAGGATCGTCGAGCGGGCGCCGGCCGCCACGCTGCGACTCGAGCCGCTGCATCCCTACACGATCGCGCTGTTGTCGGCGGTGCCATCCGTCGACGTGCGGCGGCGCAGGCGCCGGATCGTGCTCACGGGCGACGTCCCCAGCCCCGCACGGCCGCCCGCGGGCTGCCGCTTTCACACCCGTTGCCCGGTCGCCGAGGCGGTGTGTCGCGAGATCGATCCGCCGGCGACGAGTGTCGGCGACCATCTCGTGCACTGCCACATTGCCGCCCGGGAACTCGAGCGGTGCGGGGGCAATGCCGGAGCCGCGGCAGAGATCATGGCCGCAACGGTGGCGGCGGCAGCTCCGACACCGGTAGACTAGGAAGTCGCGGTCGCTGCGAAACCGCACGATTGAGACGGCGTCACCCAGGACTTGTCATATGCCAGCCTTCAGCGGCCAACGTCGGATCGTGTGCTGTGGGATCGCGCTCCTGATGTCCACCGTTGTCGCCGTGGTCAGCGGCCTTCAGCCGCGGGCATGCCTTGGGCAGGGAACGACCGACGAAGAGGATCCGACGGGTGGCCTGCGGAACAAGTTGACGCCCCGAGTCAGAGACACTGGCACCACTCGGGAGGAACTCGTGCGGCAGTGGGATCTCGACCGCAACGGCACGATCGATCCCTCCGAGGCGGCGATCGCGCGGGAGCGGATGCGCCGCGGTCGCAAGGAGATGCAGTTCGGTTCCGGCATCGATCCGATCACGGGCCGTCCCCGCGACGAGAAGGAGTCGCAAGTGACCAGCGAAGACGAGACGACCTCGCCGAATCCGCTGGATCTTCTTCCGGAGCCGCTCAAACGAACCAAAACCGAACCCGCGCTCCCTGGCACCCGCGTACCCGATGCGCCCGCCGTATCGCCAGAAGCGAAGCCCGGCTCCGGGTCTGCTCCGACCGCGACGGTGCCATCGAGGCCTCGCTCATCGGCAGCCGTTCCCGGTTCAACCGGGCCAGGAACGAGTGGGCCGGGTTCGACCGGGCCAGGATCGGCGACTCCCCGAGGTGCCGCCACTGACACTTCCCGCCGCCAGCCGGGCTCCTCATCACCGGGACGGCCAGGCACCGTGACGGGCGGCGTCCGTGCCGGGGCACCCGCTGCTCGGAGTGGCTACGGATCACTGGCGCCGCGATCCGATCTCAACGCGGGCCGTCCACGGGGCGGCCTCCTGCCGTCCCTGCGATCCGGTCAGCCCATGCGGCCCGGCAGCGGCATCCCACGCGTGGGACCGCCCGTGCCGACGACGCCCGCGGCCCCCACGGCTCGCCCACCACGGGTCACGGCCGACGAGATCGGCGGATTCTGAGATGACGGAGGCGGCGGCCGCGGCACCTACCGAACGGGGGTCTCCGATGCCCTTCGTCTTCTGCTCGCCGATGCGGTATGTGCAGGGACCGGGCATAACCCGCCGGCTGGCCGCCGAGATGCAGGCGGTCGGCCTGGCCGGGCCGGTGCTCGTCGTGGCCGGCAATGCAGCCACCGCGAGGCTCGCTCCTCTCTGGGCGTTGTCGCTGGCCGAGGCCGGCTGGAGCCACCGTGTGCTCGCCTTCGGTGGCGAATCGAGCCGGCGTGAGATCGACTCGATCATTGCCGAGGCCACCGCGTTCAACGCGGGGGTGATCGTGGGTGCAGGGGGTGGCAAGGCGCTCGACGCCGCCCGGGCCGCGGCGGCCGTGCGACAGGTGCCCTTCGTGTCGTGCCCCACGGTCTGTTCGACGGATGCGCCGACCAGCGCGCTGTCGGTGATCTACTCGGACAGTGGCCCGGATCGCGGCGCGGTGGTGGCCTTCGCGATCCACCGCCGCTCACCTGATCTCGTGCTTGTCGACACGCAGGTGATCGCGGAGAGCCCACCCCGCCTGCTTGCCGCCGGCATCGGCGACGCCATGAGCACCTTTTACGAGGCCCGGGCGGCCACCGCCGCAGGAAAGCCGAACATGCGCGGCGGACGCTCGACCCTCGCCGCCCTCGCGCTTGCGCGGCTCTGCCGCGACGTCGTCTTCGAACATGGTCAGGCTGCGGTTGCATCATGCCGGCGGCACGACGTCGATGATGATCTCGAGAAGACAGTGGAGGCAGCGACGCTTCTTTCGGGGCTCGGCTTCGAATCTGCAGGCCTCGCCGCCGCGCATGCCGTTCACAACGGGCTGACTGCCCTGCCGGCCACGCACGGCATGCTGCACGGCGAGAAAGTTGCCTTCGGCACGCTCGTGCAGCTGGCACTCGAAGCCCACGCGGCCGGTGGCTCTGATGCCGCCGACATCCGCACCGAGATGTACCGTGTGGCCGAGTTCTTCGTTCGAGTGGGGCTGCCAGTCACGCTCGGCCAGTTGGGGGTCACCGGCGGGGCGAACGCGCACGATGCGGTGCTGACGATCGCCCGCCGGGCCACGGTCCCGGATGAGACCATCCACAACATGCCTTTCCCGGTCGATGAGGCGGCGGTGGCGGCAGCCATCGCCACGGCCGACGCCGCCGGCCGGGCGGCGCTCGCCACCGACTACACTGCCTAGGTATCTGTCCCGGAGTCTCACGATCTGGAGCCATTTGGAGACTATATGAACCGCTTGATGCGTCGCCCCTCATGCTTCGCAGGTATCGTCCCCGGTTTCGCGGCCGTGCTCCTCGGCCTTGCTCTGGCAGGCCATGCCGTGAGCGCCGACGAGAACGTCGTGCCGGCCGCCCCCGATCGCGACGATCCGCCCCGTGTCTTCGTGAGCGGCGTGAGGGATGATTTCGACGAGACCCGCGCCGCCATCGCGGCGGTCAAGAAGGAGACGGGCCGCGACTATCGCGTGGTCGTCGTCGATACCGCCGGAGGCACCGAAGATGCCGCCCGCTTGCTGGAGCAGGTCGTCACCGAGTGGCGAGAGGAGTCGCAGGGAAAGACGGGCGGCTTCAATCCGGCCGGCGACGTCACGATCGTGCTCGACGTGGGCGACCGGCAGATCGCCATGGATGTGCCCTGGTCGATGGAGGCCTCGGCGGGTCTCGATCGCGAAACGCTTCAGAGTGAGCTGATCGCCAAGACGTTCGTGCCGCGGGCCAAGGATGGGCTGTTCGACAAGGGACTCGCCGAACTCGTCAACGGTACCGAGACATGGATCCGCGACCGCGCCGACGAGCGGCAGCGGCGGGCCACAGCGGCCCATGTCTTCAAAACGCGGACGTTGCCACTGGGCCTGCTCGGCCTCGGCACGGCCGGCATCCTCGGTGGCCTGCTCGTGCAATGGTCCAGGCACGGCAGCCGCATGCGGGTCGCCCGCGAGAAGCTCGCGGCGTTCAAGAGCGAGGTGGTGGCCCTCTCCGACCTGCTCGACGACCAGCAGGAGCGGCACCGCATGCTGCCCCATGCCGATCCCGACTTCAAGACGCCGATGCAGGGCCTGACGCGGTCCACCTACGACACCGTGCAAGGGGCGATCGGCCGCTATCGTGAGCGCTGGCTGTCACTCATGGACGTCTGGGAACGGGCGCAGGAAAAAATCGACTCCGAGTGGGCCTTGGGCACATCTGCCGCAGACGAGGCGGTGAACCTGCTCGATTCCGCCGAGGCTCGACCACCGCTGGCCGACGTGGCCGGCGAGTGCAAGGCACCGCTCGACGCCCTGGAAAGAGCCCACGAGAAGGCCCGCGAGGCAGCGGCCACGCTCGATGCAGAGTTCGTCGAGGCCACTGGACGCCTCGAGGGTGTTGCCCGTCGGGGACGTTCCCACGCAGTGTTTCAGGGGGCGCTGGCCGATGTCTCTCGCAACCGGCAGCTCGCAGGCGAGCATGTCGAGAGCGACCCGGTTGCCGCCCGGGGCCAACTAGAGGACACGCGGTCGGTCCTCGAGGCCACGCTCGCGCGGGTCGACGCGCTCGAGGCGGCCGATGACCGGCGGCTGAAGGCGACCACCCAGACCGCCGAGATCCAGCGGCGGGTGCGGGATCGTCGCGCCGAGGGCTGGCTGCTCGCCGAGCCCGGTGCCAACCCCGACGATCGCCTGCAGGTGGCGGCGAAGCATGCGGACCTTGCCGTGCAGTTGCTCGACGCTGGTGAGACGGCCGCCGCGCTCTCCCACGTCGAGCGGGCCGAGCAGGCCAACGCCGAGGCCGACGCCCTGATTGAGAGCCTCGTGGCATCGCGGGCAAAGGCCGAGGAACTCCTGCCGGCATGCGTCGCCCGGGTGGAGGCCCTCGTCGCCCGGCGGCAGGCGGCCGTGGCGGCCCTCGAACGGCTGGCCGGCTCCTACGCGGAGAGCTCCTGGGCAGACGTCGCCGACAACATCGCCCGGGCCGACGACGGGCTGCAGCGGGTTCGCACGCTGATCGACGAGGCGCGGGCGTCGATGGCGACCGACCGGCAACACCATCTCCGCGCTGTCGCGGTCCTCGAGGAAACCGTGCGGCAGGAGGATTGGGTCGAGGGCTGTCTGGCCGCGGTCATCGATCGGCTCACCGAGCTCGATGAACTCCGCGCGACGCTGCCCGGCAAGCGCGACAAGACCTCCGCTCGCGTCCTCACGCTCGAACGCAGACTGCACCAGCAGCGCACCGACCGGGTACGGGCCAACGAGCGGTGTCGCGAGGCCGGCCGGATCATCGAGGTGGCCGACCAGGGACTGCGGGCAACACGGCCCGACCTTCGGCAGTCGGCGCAGCTCCTCGAGGCGGCAGATTCGGCCGTCGGCCGCGGCGAACAACTCGCCGACGAGGATGAGCGGCTCGCCCGTCAAGCAGCCAGCGACATCGACGAGACCGACGCGCTCGTCCGCCGCGTCGCCGCCTGGTATGCCGAGGGAGTGCAGGCCGACGTCCGCGGAGCGGCGGCGGCCGTCGATAATGCGAGAGCCCTGCTCGCGCGGCAGCAGTATGAGGAGTCGATTCATACCGCGACCGAAGCGTCACAGCAGGCCCGGATCGCCTATGCGACCGCCACCGCGGAGGCGGATCGCCGACGAGTCCGGCGGCAGCAGGAGATCCAGCGGCGGCAACTCGAGGAATCGTTCGCGCGGATGTCACGGGGAGCAGGGCCGTGGGTCGTACGACTGCCCGGGGGTACGTTCACCGGCCCCGACCCCTGGCGTTCGATGCAGACGCAGGCTCCGCGGCATGCGCCGCCGGCCGCGGGCACCTGGTCACGCGACATTGCCCAGGTGAACTGGTAGGCCGTGGAGGAGTCAGCGGAGCTCAACGGGGGCGACGTCGAGGCGGCCGATTTCGGTCTTCACCGCCTTCGCGGCCGGTGTGGCTGACTGGTTCGCCGTCGCCGGCTGGCCAGCGGCGGCCACCGGCTGCTGCCGGCCCTCGAGCATCCGCTCCATCTGGACGACGCGATCCCGGACGGAAGACGGCATCCGGCTGCGGTCCTCCGGAGTATCGATCGCGGCGTTGAAGACCACGCGGCCCTGCGGATCGGAGACCACCAGCCGTGTCTCGTCGCCGGCGGTCAGCCGAATCTGATAGTCGGCATCCTGCCGAACGAGCGTCTCATCGGCAAGCCGCCGCAGCGGAGCGGCCTCGAGCGGGCCGCTCTTCGGTGTGGCCTGCTGCACAAGCGCAAGCGACGACGCCGTGGGCCGCAGTCCGCCAATCGTGGACGCACGGGCGGGCGGCCGCGCGGCATCGACCTTCCTTTTGGCGAGGGGAATCACGACCTCGCGTCCGGCACGCAGGACCGTGCAGTCGAGCGGCGTATCCTTTTCCGCCGACTCGAGGAGGGCGTCGAACTGCTCTGGCAGGAGCAGCAACTGGTCATCAAGACGGACGAGCACATCATGCTGGGAGAAGCCGGCACGCGCTGCTGCGGAACCTGCGGCGACCTGCTCGACAACGAGGCCCGCGCCACGCGTGAGGGCCAACTGTTGCCGGAGCACGGCCGACGCCCGCGACAGGGTGAGGCCGAGGCTCGCGAACGATGGCGGACCACTGGTCACGCCCCCTGCCGGCTCCAGATGCGACCGCGGTTGGTCGGTGGCGGCGACGTGGCCGGGGGCGAGGACGGCGGCAACCAACGTGCCCAGCAGCATCCTCGCCCCAAGGAGCCGCGGAATCGAACAGCGGACGAAGACCGATGGTGTGTTCATGGCTGCACGAGGGGTGGTCACGGACCTCAGGGGCAGCGCACCCTTTCTGCAGCCGCCCACGGCTCGGATATGTGACGGTTTTGGCGAACCCACGCCAGACGACTCTCGATCGAGGTGTTCCCGGCGGCTCGCGCGCGAGAATCTGGGCAACCGCCGCCCTTCAGGCAAGCCGGCACCGGTCGACGGAACCTGGGGCGACCCGGCAAACGGTGGGGGAGGTGACCGGTTGCCCCATCCCTTCCTGCATGATCGTTGCAATCCGACCGATACCTACGGTGCGGGTGAAATCTCCCGCCGCCAGCCGCCATCGAGTGGCCGCCGGTGTCTTGGTCGTGTCGTTCGGAGGCCGGATCATGTCGCGTCGCTCCTTGCTCTCTTCGTCTGCCGCCCGCGCGAGTATCGCCGCCGGCTGCCTGCTGGCGATCGCCGGCGCGGCCACCGCCGCCGGTGGCGCGAACGGTCGCTCGACAGCGAAGTCGCAAGCCCCGAAGAAGGTCGCGGCCGTGCCCGCCACCCCACAGCCTCCCGCGCCCAAGAAGCCCGTGCTCCTTCCCGGCACGGGCTCGCTCGTCAAGAACGTCGTGGACGACTTCGAGGACGAGAAGTGGTCCTGGCGGTACAACCATCCCAAGAGCTCGGAAGAGCAAGACAAGCGGATGCGGGGGCCGCTTGCCAAGAGCACGAACGGCCGCTGGTTCGAGGGCCCGAAGCGGGGCACACCCGACGTCGTGAAGCGGGTCGAACTGCCCGCCCCCGGGCTCGAGGGAAGCGAACACGGCCTGCTGGTCGCCACGCTCCACGGCGGCATCCCCAACCGCGTCACCCACCAGATGCAGCAGGATGACCTGATCTACAACCTTTCGAAATATACCGGCCGCAGCATGTCGGTAGGTGACAGCCCGAGCATCACGGTCCGCGTCTACATGCCCCCGTTCGAGCAGTGGGAGAATCGCACCGGCCCCAGCTTCGGCTTTCGTGCCGGCTGCTTCACGCATGCGATCATCACCGGTGACGACCATCCCGACGAGGGTGACTTCGGGCTCGAGGAATACTGGCCCGGCATGTTCATCTGCTTCGAGAGCAGCCACGACGGCCGGAATAAGGAAGACGGCGGCTACATCCGCGTTCGCAGCGGTCGGAATGGTGGCGAGATCCGTGGACCCCGGATCGAGCAACTCGGCTGGTGGACGCTGGGAATGTCGTTCACGCCCGACGGCATGGTGCACTACTTTGCGAGCCCCGGCGTGGACGAACTCACCATGGATGACCACATCACGTCGCAGTTTCCCTATGGCTACCGCACGGAGTGGCTGAAGACGTTCTTCTTCAACGTCTGCACCAACGACGATGGCCGGACCTGGAGCACGCCCTGGGTGATCGACGATCCCAAGGTTTACTTCGTGAAGCGGCCGCAGATGGCGACGACAAAGGCGACGAAGCGGTGACGTGCGGCGTGGCCGTCGGCAGTCTGGTCACCCCATGACGGTCGCCGCTACCGGGCGATCCGCACGAAGTCGCAGACGGGAGCGAGCGCCGCCGCGAGCCCCGTCGGATCGCCACGGACCGACACCTCGTCGGCCCCGGCCCGCACGAACGTGCAGCCGCAGACCCTGCCCGAGTCGGCGCCACGACCATCCATGCGAACCGTCCAGGCATCGCCGTCACGCTCCCAGACGCCCTCCGCGAATCGTCCTGCGGAGGTAAACACCCACGACCGGATCGATTGCGTCTCGGGATCCCAACCGATGATCTCCGTCACCTCGCGGTCGGACACGTCCACAGCGGGGAGGAGCCCTGGAATTCGCGCGTCACCTGCCGTCGGACGGGGCTCGTTCCCGGCGTCCGCCGTCACCGCATGCGTGCGGATCAGGAAGGCCTGGCCCGCGCTCCAGAAGCACCGCGTGGTCGCCGTCACCCCCGGACCGACATCTTCCCACGTGCCGATGAGCCAGGCCAGTTGATCGAGTGGCCGCGGCGGACTGGCCGTCTCATCCAGGGCCGACTCGCGAACGCTCTCCAGCAGCCAGCGATCATCCTGCTTGACGATCAGGGCTGAAAATCGGCTGCCCGTTGTGCCGCCGTCACCAAACGTCATCCGGGACGTGCCATCGACGACGGCCACATCGGCTCGTACCGGCCGGATCGACCGCACGTCGATGTCGATCGTCGCCTCGTGATCCTCGGCAAACAGCGTGGCAAACACGTCCCGCACGGCCTCGCGGCCGGCGGTCACGTCGCCTGAGTCGAGGTCGACGCTCTCACCGCTATCGCTCCAGTGGGCCACGAGCGCCGTCGAGTCGTGTCGGTTGAAACTCCGCAGATACGAGGCGAGCATCTCGCGGATCGCGGTGCTGTCCGCTGCGGACGACCGCGGGATGGAACGAGCCGCGGCAGACGACTGCGGCGCCGAACCAGCAGGCGACAGTCGTCGAGGTTCATTTCGGCCACCGACGAAAGGCCGGGGCGTCGTTTGGTAGGGACGCGAGTTGGCGATCACAACGGGCACGCTGCCCGCTGCGTGCGCACGCTTCGACGGCGGCCGAGGACTTGCCACCGACGGTGAGGAGAGTTCGGGCTCCACCCGAGCCCTGACCCACTCCCGCTCCGTGGACGAGCATCCCGCCACGCCAACCAGCAGCATTCCGCAAGCCGAAGCGGCTCCGAACGTCCACGTACGATCGATCACGGGTCACCCTCCTGATGCGTCACGATGTGTGGGCGGCACGGTTGGTGCAGAAACGAACGGGACAGGCCTCCCGGCCTGATCGCGCAGGAACTCGACCGGCATGCGCCCTCGGAAAAGAGGCTACCCGTTTTCAGCCGAACCGCACAGTCACTTCGCCGCCGCCGTCACACCTGGAAAGTCATCGGTGCGAAAGGGCGTGAGCGGGAGGCCGTCCGTCGAATACATGTTGCATACCGGATTGTCGGCCCAGGCGTAGCGAACCGCCATCGGATCCGAGACTGAATCGCTCCACACCTCGATCCGCCCGTCGCCACGAATGGCGGCCTTGGCAGCGACGAACGTGCGGTCGGCCCCGGCGATCGTGAAGCCGATCGGCTCATTGACGTCGAATGGTCGCCAGCCCTTGCCGCCGTCGGCCACGTGGTCGAAGGAGAGCACGATCTTGCCCCCTTCCTTCTCCATGCTTGTGTAGAGCGGACTCCGGCAGGTGATCGCCAGCACCTTGTAGGTCTCCGCCAGGGCCCAGCGGGCCAGCCGCTTGGCCACATCCTGCTTGTTCTTGGGGTGGATGTCCTTTCCCTCGCCGAGATCGATGATCACGGCCTCTCCGGTGTTGGGCAGGGCCTTCATCGTCATCGTCTGGGCCTCGCGGAGTTCCGCCCAATCGCTCTCGGCGGGCTCGCCTTTCTCCGGTTTGAAGTCGGCCAGCTGCACCCAATAGAAGGGGAAGTCGCCGACTCCCCACTCCTCCCGCCACGACCTGATCATGTGCGGAAAAAGCTCGCGATACTGGTAAGCGCGACCGGCATTCGACTCCCCCTGATACCAGATCGCGCCGCGGATCCCGTAGCCGATCGACGGCGTGAGCACTCCCGAATGAATATTCCCGGGACGGGCGTTGCCCTTCATGCGCTGATCGGGCCCCTGCGGCTTGCCACCCGGTTCCTTGTTGCCCTCGGCCTTCGCTTGAGCGGCGGCGGCCTTCCAGTCGTGCAGTTTTTTCTCGAACTCCGCCGTGGCGTTTGCCAGGTTGGCCTCCTCTGCGAGCCATTTCTCGTGGATCGCCTTGAGCGTGGGATGCCTGGCGAGTTTGTCTCGCTTCACCCAAGCCTCGGCGGCGCTGCCGCCCCAGGCATTATCGATGAGCCCGACGGGGACGCCGAGGGTTTGATGGAGTTGACGGCCGAACAAATAGCCCACGGCGGAAAACTCTCCGACCGTTTCCGGCGAGCACACGCTCCATCGGCCCTCGAAGTTCCACGCGGGCTCCTGCGTGCCCACCTGCGGCACGGACAGCAGGCGGATGTTCGGGAACTTCGCGGCGGCTTTCTCGAGGTCGGCGTCATTCGACTGATTCACCGACCACTGCATGTTCGATTGGCCGGAACAGACCCAGACTTCGCCGATAAGCACGTCCCGAAAGGTGATCTCGTTGCGGCCCTTCACCGTGAGCGTGTGCGGGCCGCCATAGTCCTGCACCGGTTCGAGAAACACCTCCCATGCCCCGTCGGCGGCGGCGACGGCCACCTGAGGCTTCTGGCCGACAAGGGTCACCGTCACTGCCTCCCCTGGCTCGGCCTTGCCCCAGACCCTCGTCTTGATTCCCTGCTGCAGCACCATGTGGTCGCCAAACATGTTGTTGAGCGAGACATCGCCGCGGGCGACCGGGGCAACGCCGAAGAGGACGGCGATGACTGCAAGGAGGGAATGACGCATGGCGATAGGCTCCCGAGGGCGTGCGGGGCGGGGAACGATTCCCCCCGTGCCGCGAGAATAGCCGCACGAGCGGGACTGTGGAATCCACTGCCGAACGATCGGGTGTTTCTCGCATCTCGCTCGGGCGCAGGGTATGGTGTGGGGCGTCGGGACCCAAGGCAGGAGTGAACCTATGTCGCATGACCGCGAAGCAGCGTCCCCCGAACACCACGACGCGCCGGAGATCGGTTCGGGCCGATCGTCGTCAACCTCGGCGGTCGCCATCCCGCTGGTCGCGTTGGGTCTTCTGGCGGCCGCTGTGTGGCTCGGCTCCGCACCCGGCATCGCTCCACAGCCACCGGCCGCTCCCGTCGCCGGCATTCCGGTCGCAGGTGACCCCCTGCCGTCATGGAACGAAGGGCCGACAAAGCGTGCGATCCTCGCGTTCGTCGCCTCCGTCACCGACTCTTCGGCACCGACGTTCGTGCCGGCGGCCGAGCGGATCGCCGTCTTCGATCACGACGGCACGCTCGTCTGCGAGAAGCCGCTCCTGCACGGTATGTTCCTGGTCGATCGGGTGCGGGCCCTCGTGGAGCGGCAGCCGGAACTCGCGCATGAGGAGCCCTATGCGACCCTGCTCACCGGCGATCTCGAGTTCGTCCGCAAACTCGGCAAGAAGTTCTTCACCGATCTGACATTCTCGACGCTGGCGGGCGTGCCCGGGGAGCGACTCGAGGCCGAGGCGCGTGATTTCATCCGCACCGCGCGGCATCCCCTTTTTGATGTCCCCTTGGGCGAGATCGCTTATCAGCCAATGAAGGAACTGATCTCGCTCTTGAAGGCCAAGGGCTTCAGCATCTGGATCTGCTCGGGGAGCGGCGTGCACTTCATGCGGCCCGCGGCGGAACTCTGGCACGACATCGGTCCGGAGCACGTGATCGCCTCGCGGCCCGTGACGGAACTCCGCGAGGTGGAATCGGCCACTCCCGAGAACGAGAAGGTGCCCAACACTCGGCTTGATCTGGTCGTTGTGCCCGAAATCCACGTGCTCAACGACGAGGAGCGGAAGCCCGTCAGCATCGGCGAGCACATCGGCCGGCGGCCCATTCTGGCCGTGGGCAACGTGGGCACGACGGGCGACATCGAGATGCTCCGGTGGTCGCAGTCGGGTTCCCGTCCCAGCCTGCAACTCCTCGTCCTCCACGACGATGATGCCCGCGAGATGGCCTATGGCGAACCCGGCAAGGAATCGCTCGACGCGGCTGCTCAATACGGCTGGCAGGTGATTCGCATGGCCACCGACTGGAAGCAGGTGTTTGCGAAGCCGCTGGTCAAAAAACAGGTGGCGGCATCATCGCGCCCGGTGAGCGCCACTCCTGTGGTCGCCCCGGCTCCGACCGTTCCCGCGGAGGCCGCGATGGCCCTGCCCGCAGCGGCCTCGGCCGCCCCGTCGCCAGTTGCGGCCTCGCCAACCGCTGCCGGGGGTCCACCGCCGACCAAGTGGGAAAACGAACTGGCGGCCTATGAGCGACTCGACCGGGAATCGCCTCCCGAGGCCGGCGGCATCGTGTTGCTGGGGTCGTCGAACATCCGCATGTGGAACACGCTTGCCGACGATTTTCCTGGAATGAACGTCATCAACCGGGGCGTGGGTGGCTGCCGTCTCGTGGAGTTGGTGGACTTCGCTCCCCGGCTCGTCGCCGCTGCAAGGCCGCGGGTGGTCGTGATCGCGGCTGGCACCAACGATGTCAACGCCGGCGTCTCCACCGCGGACATCCGCACCGCCTTCGAGCGGGTGGTGGAGAACCTCCGCCGCGATCATCCCGAGGCGACGATCGTGTTCCTGGCGATCTCTCCGACAGTCAAGCGCTGGGAGCAGCGATCGCAGCAAGCCGAAGCGAATGCGGCGGTGAAGGCCGTCATCGACTCGTCGCCCACCGACGGCAAGCTCGTCTATCTCGACGCCAACACCGCGTTCCTGGGGCCTGACGGCGTGCCTGCCGCCGAGTGCTTCCTGGACGATATGCAGCATCCCAGCACGATCGGCAACTCGCGTCGGGCCGAGATCATGCGACCGGTGCTCGAGCAACTGCTCGAAGCCCGCTGATCCGCGGCGACCGCAGCCCCGAGCCACGCACCAATCCAGCCCGCGGCCGCACGGCCGATCGGCTGGCACGAAGCGGGCGGCATCAGGCTCGGCGAAACATGTAGTCTTGCACCTGATGCAGCTCCACTTCGCACGTGGCGAAACGATGGGCATTGACGTCCCCGATCGACACCAGCCCAACGACACCGCCATCTTCGTCCACGACAGGCAGATGGCGGACTCGGCGGGCCCGCATCAACTCGGCAACTTCGTCGACCGGCATGCAGGGGCTACAGCAGAGCACGTCCGTCGTCATCACCTCGCGGACGCATGTCGACTCGGGAGGCCGCGACTCGGCCACGACCCGACGGAGCACGTCCCGCTCCTTGAAGATGCCGACGAGCCGCCCTCCGTCGAGCACGAGGACTGAGCCGATCCCGTGACGGTTCATGACATGCGCCGCCTCACGCACCCGCGCCGCAGACGTCACGCTCACGAAGCCTTGGCCTTTGGACTGCAGCAGATCAAACACGGTTTCCATGGTTCTGACCCCCCGTTGGAAAAACCCCGTTCACTTCCCACCACGCGTGAACTGAATTATAGGTGCTGATACCAGTGTCTCCCAAGGGTTTTCTCGAGGGCTGCGGCCGATGGCCCTTCCCCCTCTCTGGCCGGAAAACCATGGGCAAGGTGGCCAAATCACCATTTTTGGTGGGCGCGAGGCGGTCGAGGCACCTCGGAAAACCGCTCAAAAAAAGACCGGTTTCGAGAAAACAGGGTTTTTTGTCCGGCCAAACCCTTGAAAGGCAGATTAGTCGACGTAATCTATCCAACTTAACAGGCGGCCGAGTTGTTCGGTCGTCGTAGAGATGGGTCTCTTCGACCGACCGACGTTCGGGCGCGTTCGAGAAAAGCCTGCTCGATTCCTTCAGTTCCTTTCTTTTTTCTTGGAGGTTTGCGTGATTCGCAAAGTTCTTTCTTGCCTCCTGCCGGCCTTCGCCGTCGTCGCCCTGTGCACCAGCACTTGGGCTGCCGATTGCGGTGCCTGCGGTGGCGGCTGTGAGGGTGGCTGCGAGGGCAGCGCCGTCGTCAGCGGTGGTTGTGGTGATGCCGGTTCCGCCTGCGGCGGTTGCGGCACCAAGACGGTGTATCAGAAGCAGTACGTCACGGAGATGAAGACCGTGACGTCGACTGAGTACACCACCGAGACTCGCGAGCGGACCTACACGGTCAACAAGCGCGTCCCGCGGACCGAGACGAAGACCCGCACGGTCACCGTGCAGGTTCCCGAGACTCGTTCCAAGACCGTGAACTACACGGTCAACAAGAACGTGACGGAGACCAAGACGGCCGAATACACCGTCCAGGTCCCCTACACCGAGTCGGTCGAGCAGACCTACACGGTGAACGTGCCCGTCTCGGAAGAGAAGACCGCCACCTACACGGTGATGGTGCCGAAGCAGGAAGAGAAGACCTCGACCTACACGGTTCAGGTCCCCTACACCGAGCAGGTCGAGCAGACCTACACGGTGATGACCTCCGTGCCGGAAGAGAAGACCTCGACCTACTCGGTCCAGGTCCCCTACACCGAGTCGGTCGAGCAGACCTACACGGTGAGCGTGCCGGTCCAGGAAGAGAAGACCTCGACCTACTCGGTCCAGGTCCCCTACACCGAGTCGGTCGAGCAGACCTACACGGTGATGGTGCCGGTTTCGGAAGAGAAGACCTCGACCTACACGGTCCAGGTCCCCTACACCGAAGAGAAGGTTTCGACCTACTCGGTGAACGTTCCCTACACCGAGCAGGTCGAGCAGACCTACACGGTGAACGTGCCCTACACCGAAGAGATGACCGGCAGCCGGACCGTGCAGAAGCGCGTTCCGGTCCAGTCGACGAAGACGGTGCAGGTCCGTGGCGGCAGCTGGCAGACCCAGATGGTGGAAGTGCCCTCGAGCGGCACCGACGCCTGTGGCTGCCCGTGCCCCCCGAAGATGTGCTGCAAGCGTGTCTGGGTTCCGACGTGCGAAACGAAGGAAGTCCCGGTCACGTCCTACCAGTGCACCACGGAAGAGGTCCCCTACTCCTACACGGTCAACAAGTGCCGTCAGGAGCAGCGGAGCCGGATGGTGAACGTGACGAAGCACCGCACCGAAGAGCGCACTCGCACCTACACGGTGTCGAAGTGCCGCCCCGAGGAGCGGACTCGCACCTACACCGTGACGAAGTACGTCCCCGAGACCAAGACCCGCACGGTCAACGTCACGAAGTGCCGCTCGGAAGAGCGGACTCGTAACTACACCGTGACGAAGATGGTCAACGAGACCAAGACCCGCAAGGTCAGCGTCACCAAGTATCGTCCGGAAGAGAAGACCCGGTCCTACACCGTGACCAAGATGGTGCCCGAGACGAAGACCCGTAAGGTCAGCGTCACGAAGTACCGTTCGGAGGAGCGGACCCGCAACTACACCGTCACGACCTGCGTGCCGGAAGAGCGGACCCGCACCTACACCGTCACGAAGATGGTGCCGGAGCAGAAGACCCGCACGGTCAACGTCACCAAGTACAAGAGCGAGACGAAGACTCGCGAGTACCAGGTGACCCGTTGCGTGCCGGAGACGATGACCAAGGAAGTTTCCTACACGGTCATGGTCCCGTCGCAGAAGG
>JAUMAF010000178.1:0-3965 GCA_032117045.1 Pirellulales bacterium
TCGCCACGGCCCTGGCCCACGGGGCGACCGGCGTGCGTCCCGTGGCCGATCTGGCGGAGGCACGGGCTCTGGCGGCCCGACTCGGGCCGGGGACGCTGCTCGGCGGGGAGCGGGGAGGCGTGAGGATCGGGGGATTCGACCTCGGCAACTCGCCTCGGGAATACACCCCGCAGCGCGTGGCGGGAAAGACGATCGTGATCACCACGACCAACGGCACCGCGGCGCTGCACGCCTGCCGCGACGCGCGGGAGATCCTGGTGGGGGCGATCGTGAACCGTGCGGCTGTGGCCGATGCGCTGCGCCGCCTGGCGACCGTCGGAGGGCGGGATGACGTGCATCTGGTCTGCGCCGGCACCGACGGCCTGGTGTCAGCCGAGGATGTTCTCGCGGCGGGTGCGCTTCTCGACGCGGCTTCCGCAGCCGGGGCAGCGGATGTCCTCGACGACGCGGCCCTCGCGGCGCTTGCCTTCTACCGTCGCGTGACCGCGTCTCCTGTTCCGCAGGAAGCGCTCGTCGCCGAGTTTCGCCGCTCGCCGGGAGGCTCGAACCTCGTCGATCTCGGCATGGAGGCCGACCTGCCCGTGGCCGCCGCCATCGACTCCCTCACCGTCGTACCGCGGCTCGACCCCGCATCCGGCCGCCTCATTTGAAATGGTGCCAGCCACCAAATCTGGGTAAGGTACGGCTTTCTCCAGATTCCCCAGATTTGGTGGCAGGCACCTTTTTCATGGAAAAGCAGAACGATCAGTCGCGGATGGATCGGATCGTGTCGCTCGCGAAGCGGCGGGGCTTCATCTTTCAGTCGAGCGAGATCTACGGCGGCCTCAACGGCTTCTGGGACTACGGGCCGCTGGGCGTCGCCCTGAAGCGAAACCTCAAGGACTGCTGGTGGCGCGATATGGTGGCCGGCCACGACGAGCTCGCGACGCTCTCGGGCGCGCCGTCGCCCTACGAGATGGCGGGGCTCGACTGCACGATCATCATGCATCCGCAGGTCTGGAAGTGCTCCGGCCACTTCGATCTCTTCCACGACTGGATGATCGACTGTCGCGAGTCGAAGCGTCGGTACCGCTACGACCATCTCAACGGCCGCTGGGCCGCGCACCGCGGCAAGAAGGTGTTTGTGACCACCGATCAGTCGGGAGATGAGGCGCCCCCGAGCATTGCGGCCAAAGCGCAGAAGTTCTTCGGCCTGCGGGCCAAGCAGGTGGACGAGATCCAGTGGACGGGCGACCTCGGATCGCTCGCCGCCGCCGTAGCCGCCGGCACCCTCACGCTCGCCGATGCGCTCGGCCCCGATGCTGCCGCCCCGGGCACGCTCACCGAGCCTCGCGAGTTCAACCTGATGTTCGAGACGCGGATCGGGGCCCTCGCGGGCAACGACGATGACCGTGCCTTCCTTCGGCCGGAGACGGCCCAGGGAATCTTCGTCAACTTCAAGAACGTCGTCGACACCTCCCGGGTGCGGGTGCCCTTCGGGATCGGCCAGATCGGCAAGAGCTTCCGCAACGAGATCACGCCGCGAAACTTCACCTTTCGCTCCCGCGAGTTTGAGCAGATGGAGATCGAGTTTTTCTGCAAGCCGACCGACTCCGGGGAGTGGTATCGCTACTGGCGCGACCGCCGCTGGAGGTGGTATCTCGACCTCGGTCTCACCGAGGGCAAGCTCCAGCTCCGCGAGCACGACAAGGATGAGCTCTCGCACTATTCCGTCGGCACGGCTGACATCGAATACGCGTTTCCCTTCCTGGCCGCCGGCGAGTTCGGCGAGCTCGAGGGGATCGCCCACCGCGGCGACTTCGACCTCCGCAGCCACATGGAGGGCAAGCTCGTCCGCAAGGATGGCGAGCTCGTGGTGGAGACGGGCGACGACGGCAAGCCGCGGCATCGGGGGAGCGGCAAAGACCTCTCCTACTTCGACGACATCTCGCGGGAGCGGTATGTGCCCCACGTGATCGAGCCGTCGGCCGGAGCCGACCGTGCCGTGCTCGCCTTTCTCTGCGACGCCTACCACGAGGACGAGGTGCCCGACGAGGACGGCAAGCCCCGCAGCCGCACCGTGATGAAACTCCACCCGCGGCTCGCCCCGGTGAAGGCCGCCATCCTGCCGCTGGTGAAGAAGGACGGCATGCCGGAGGTTGCGATCGACCTCTACCGGGCGCTCAAGCCCCACATGGCCTGCCAGTACGACGAGAAGGGCTCGGTCGGCCGGCGGTATGCCCGGCAGGACGAGGCGGGCACGCCCTGGTGCCTGACGATCGACGGCCAGACGCTCACCGACAAGACCGTCACGCTCCGCGACCGCGACACCCTCGTGCAGACCCGTGTGGCGATCGACGAGGTCGTGAGCATGCTCCGCGATCGACTGGCATGACCGGCATGAAGCCTGCGATTTCCACTGTCTGTTCGCTCGACGCGTCGCTCGGCACGATTCTCGAGGATTATGCGGCTGGCCACGTCGATGCGATCGACCTCTGGCTCGGCCATGCCGACGCCTTCCTGAAGGAGTACGACGTCGCGGCGCTGAAGGATCGTCTCGCCGAACGGGGCATCGCGGCCATCGCGGCGAGTTTCCAGGGGGGGCTTCTCATCAGCCAGGGCGACGCCCGCCGCGAACACTGGAGCCACTTCGATACCCGGCTCGCGCTCTGCCGCGATCTTGGGATTCCGGTGCTCGTGGTCGCGGGCGACGCCTTCGGCCCGCTCACGTCCGAGGATCTCGGCCGGCTGTCGATGAGCCTCCGCGAGGCAGCGAAGCGGGCGGCCGCAGTTGGCATTCGACTCGCGCTCGAGTTCGATTCGCGGGCCAGTTTTCCCAACAACCTGCAGTCGGCGGTGGCGGTGGTGGAGGAGGTGGGGTCGCCGGCGCTCGGCATCTGCCTCGACTGGTTTCACTTCACCGTCGGTCCAAGTAAGCCGCTTGACCTCGGGCTGCTCTCGAACGATACCCTCGCCCACGTGCAGCTTTCCGATATCGCCGACGTGCCGCGGGAGATGGCGGGCGATGCCGACCGCATCCTTCCCGGCGAGGGTTCGTCGCCCCCGGACGAGCTCGTGGCCCGGCTGAAGGAGATCGGCTATTCCGGCGCGGTGGCGGTGGAACTGCAGAACCCGATGCTCTGGCGGGTGCCGCCGCGGCAGTTCGGCGAGATCGCGATGACGTCGCTGCGAAGGCTGCTTGGACTGGCCGCGATGTAGGGCGAGGGGCTGCCCATGCCCCATCGCCGGACGTTCGCGGCGGGCATCGTGCCCGCCGCTCACTGCATGTCCGCTGCGCTTTGCCATCCTGGCTGCGCTTGCTCCCACAGCCCGGCTCCGGGGCACGGGCAGCCCCTCGCTGAGTTCAGGCCCGTGAATACCGAAGGCTCTGAAGTGTCAGGCTTCAAGGGTGGGCTCGGAGTGGTCGGGGCCGTCAGTTCGCGACGCCTTGCAGGGCGTCGAGTTCCTTGGCCACCGCGTCGGCCTCGGCCTGGCGGGCTGCGATCACCGCCTTTCGCTCGTCGGCGGCCTTTGCCGCGGCGGCCGCCGCGGCGGTGGCTGTGTCGGCCTCGCTCGTCGCCGCCGGCAGGCCGTTCTGCACCTGCGTCATCTCCACCTTCTGCTGCTCGATCGTCGCAACGAGTTCCTTCAACTGCTGCTCGGCTCGAGCGAGCGATGTCGCGAGGGCTTCGGCCTGCTTCTGAAGACCGTCACGCTTGGTGGTGGCCCCCTGCGCGGCCTGCTCGTCGGTGCGTCGCTTGGCCTCGACCATGCCCCACTCCGACTCGGCCGCTGCGACTGCCGCCAGCCGGTCGGCGAGGGTCTTCGTGAGGCGGTCATGGCCCGCCTGAAAGGCCACCTCACCGAGCCAGCGGGCCTGCGCTGCCGCGGCCCGCGCGATCTCGTTTTTGTGGTCGACGACGCGGGCTTCGGCGGCTGACTTTTCGGCTTCGGGAGCGGCTGCGGCAGCGATGGTCGCCTCGGTG
>JAUMAF010000179.1:0-11094 GCA_032117045.1 Pirellulales bacterium
GGAATGGCTATCCGGAGGAGACCAACGCTCCCTACGGAGTCGCCAAGAAGGCGATCTTCGTGATGCTCGACGGCTACCGCCGCGAATATGGGCTGGAGAGCGCGGTCGCCGTGCCGGTGAATCTCTACGGTCCCGGCGACAACTTCGACCCGGCCTCGAGCCACGTGATTCCCGCCCTGATCCGCAAGTGCGAGGAGGCGCGGATCGCCTCGGCGGATGAGGTGGTCTGCTGGGGCACGGGGTCGGCGACGCGGGAGTTTCTCTACGTGGACGACGCCGCCGAGGGCATCGTGCGGGCCGCCGAGGTCATGGACGAGCCCGTGCCGATCAACCTCGGCGGCGGCATCGAAATCTCGATCCGCGACCTCGTCACCAAGATCGCCGCCGCCTGCGACTTCCACGGCCGGATCGTCTGGGACAGTTCGAAGCCCGATGGCCAGCCCCGCCGTGGCCTCGACATTTCGCGGGCCCGACACCTGTTGGGCTGGGAGCCGCGGCAGGGCTTCGATGCAGGACTCAAGGCCACCGTCGACTGGTGGCGAGCCCACGGCAGTTGATATCGCCTCCGAACCGGCGATCCATCCCTGCGCTGCGAATCACTCCTCGATCGGCTCGAGTGCTCCGTGGCCGAGGATGAACTTCCTGGTGCCGGCCGGGCCGTCGAAGATGACGGTGCCGACCGATCGCGGGCCGGTGCCGCTGATGCCCGCGAGCATGCCCTCGCCATATTCGACATGCCGCACGCGTTGCCCCTTCTCGTACGTCCGCCGCGGCCGTGAGTCGCTCGCCATGCGGACCGCGAGATCCGTCGCCCGTTCGATCGCGGCGTCGAAACGGCGGCGACGGGGCTTGGTCGCGGCGGGCGGTGGCGTGTCGTCCTGCGAATCCTCCATCTCGATCGTGAGCCCGTCGTGCCGCACGAGGCTCGCTCGACCGGCCCGCTCGACCGACTCTTCCTGGCACATGTCGCCAAACTCGTCCGCGGCCCATCGGGCGGCGTCGCCGAAGGGATCGAAGCCGTCGTGGCCGCGCGGCGACTCGGTGCCGACCACCTCGGTCTCCGAGCCCTGCATTTCCGCGAGGAAGACACTGGGCGCCGAGATTCGCCGCGTGCCGCGATAGTCCCTCATCCGCGCGCAGCTGGCATGCACCTCCTCGCGGCCGCGGGTGATGCCGACGAACACGAGCCGGCGTTCCTCCTCGAGCTGCTCGGGGGCGCCGAGGCTCCGCTCGTGCGGCAGGATGCCGTCCTCCATCGCCACAAGGTAGACCACCGGGAACTCGAGGCCCTTGGCCGCGTGAAACGTCATCAGCGCCACCCGTTCGGCGGCGGCATCCCAGACATCGGTGTCGGCCACGAGCGCGGTCGTCTCCAGGAAGCCACCAAGGGCATCGTCGGGCCCCAGGCCAGCCGAGCCGTCGGCCTGAAAGGAATCGTCGAACTGCCTGGCCGCAGTGACCAGTTCTTCGACATTGGCCAGGCGGTCCTGCCCCTCCTCGTCGTCTTCCTGCTCATCGGCGAGCATCGCCCGATAGCCCGTCCGCTCGAGCACGGCCTCGAGCAGGGCGGCCACCGAGGGCTCCCGCCCGGCCGTGCCGGCCAGTTCGGCCTGCAGTCGAGCGAAGGTCGCCAGCGCCGTTGCTGCCCGTTTGGGCATGCCGGGAATCTTCGCCGCGTGCGCGGCAGCCTCGAGCCGGCTGGCAGCATGGTCCTCGGCCCACGCCGCCAATCGATCGAGCGACTGCCGACCGATGCCCCGCGGCGGCACGTTGACAACGCGGAGCAGCGCCTCGTCGTCGCGCGGATTACGCAGCAGCCTGAGCCATGCGACCACGTCGCGAATCTCTCGCCGCTTGAAAAACTCGAGCCCGCGGACGAGTTGGTAGGCAATGCCCCGGCTCCGGATGGCCAGCTCGAACGATCGCGAGAGCGCGTTGGCCCGAAACAGAATCGCATAGTCGCGGGGCGAGCGCCGTCCGGCGGCGACCTCGCGCGCGATCTCGGAGGCGATCCGCTCGGCCTCCTCGAGCCCCGAGCCGTCGAGTACGATCCGAACAGGGGCACCGGGAGCCGCCGCCGTCACGAGCCGCTTCGGCTTGCGGCGGGAGTTGTGGGCGATGAGCCGATCGGCGGTGCCGAGGATGTTCGACGTGCTTCGATAGTTGTCTTCGAGCGTGACAACCGTCGCCGTGGGATAGTCCCGCTCGAACTCGAGAATGTTGCGGATGCTCGCGCCCCGCCAGCCGTAGATCGCCTGATCCGGATCGCCCGTCACGGCAAGATTCGGATGGTCGATCGAAAGCCCCCGCAGAATGCAATACTGCACGGCATTCGTGTCTTGGTACTCGTCCACGAGCACGAAGCGATGCCGGGCATCGAGTTCGCGGCGGAGTTCCGGATCCTCGGCCAGCAGGGTCGCCACATGGACGAGCAGATCGTCGAAATCGACCGAGTTGGCCCGGAGCAGCATCTGCTGGTAGACGGGCCAGACCCGCAGGGCGAGATCGTCGACGGGCCGACCCCACCGCGGCTCGAAGGTCGCCGGTGTCAGCAGGTCGTTTTTGGCCCGCGAGATCACCCCGGCGATCCGGTCCACCGGGGTATGAGTCGCCGCCAGGCCCAGCGACTTCACGGCTCTTTTGAGCACGGCGGAGGTGTCGTCCGGATCGAGGATCGAGTAGTCGCTCGTCAGCCCGATCTGCCGGGCGTGCCTGCGGAGCAGTCGGGCGGCGAACCGATGAAAGGTGCCCATCTCGACCGGTTGCGGCCCCACGAGCGCGGCGACCCGCCGCCGCATCTCGTCGGCGGCCTTGTTCGTAAACGTCAGGGCCACGATTCGCTCGGCCGGCACGCCTTCCGAGATCAGATGGGCGATCCGTTGGGTGACGACGCGGGTCTTGCCGCTGCCAGGCCCTGCTAGCACCAAGAGCGGTCCCTCGACATGGGCCGCTGCCCGCCGCTGGGATTCGTTGAGCGAGGCAAACTTCGTCTCAGGCACGGATTTACAGGCCTTGGAGGCGGAAACCGGGCAGGATGGGCCGCTGCCGCAGGTCGCCCCGTTCCAGAAGATGTAGTCGTTTTCGAGCCATTTGGAGTATAGTCCCGACCTGCCGCATTCGGGTGCTTGTGCCCCACGGCCTCTCTGAATCTCGATTCGCACGGGAGGGACCCCATGCCACGAGTTCCATACAAGGATCTCATGCAGTCCGATGAAATGGCCGAGAAGCTCGAGATGAGCACGGCCGAAATCGGGCTTTCCGTTCGCACGACCAACTGCCTGGAGGAGCGGGGAATCTTCACGGTTCACGACCTGCTCAACTGCACACGGTCCGATCTGCTCTCGATTTCCAACTTCGGCGAGAAAACGCTGGAAGAGGTCTACAAGTCGCTGGAGAAGATCGGCTTTTTCCGGACGCAACAAAGCTCGGGCGAGGCCGCCGACCGGCAGCCCGAGCCGATCGGCCACACGTCATAGTCCGCTGCCCGCCGGCCCGTGGTGCTTCCAGGCCTGCCGGACGTCATACTGACGGGGTTCCGCGGCTGTGCCGCGCCTGCCGGCGATCGCGCCGGCAGGACCGACGGTCCAGGCGGCGGCGAGGAGGTCGATGGTGAGGCTGCCGCGATTCTTCGGCAAGAAAAGGGGCCATCGACGGACTGGATCCCAGGCCTTGGCCTCGCTGGGCGACGGTGCCTTCCACGCCGTGCTGCTGGTGGCAGGCCTCGTCTTCGGAGGCGTGCTGCTCTCGGGCTTGGCGGTGCCCGAGTGGCGGATCAACCATCACTTCACCCCCACGACCTGCACGATTCTCGGCAAGGGGCTGGTGCGGCGGACGTTCACCGAGCCGGCAGGAGGGACCACCTCGACATGGCAGCCCTGCCTTCGTGTCCGCTATGAGGCCAATGGCCAACCGACCGAAGCGTGGACTCAGCCCTCCCGCACGACACTGACCAGCGACCGCGACGAAGCGGTCGGCAGGCTGACTGCCTGGCGGCTGGGCCAGAACGTTTCCGGCTGGTACGACCCCACGAACTCCGCCACGGTCGTGCTTGAGCGCGGCTACAACTGGTGGATGTGGCTCCTGGCCCTGCTCCTTCCGGGTGCGCTGCTCGCCTTCGGTGGCTCCGGGCTGATGCGGGCGATTCGCCGCTGGGGACGCTCCGAGGAGCGGAGCGCGGTGCTCTCGCGGTTCACCGACTTGCTCGACCCCTTGGCGAACGGGCCGCCGCAGGCCGCTGATCATCCGGGCGTGCCGACGTGCGACAATCTCGTGAACTCCCCCGGCACGTTCCTGGCCTATCGCCTCCCGATCGAGAGCCCCGAGAGCTGGACGCTGCTCGGGTTCGGTCTGTTCGCCCTTCTTTGGAACTCGGTGCTGACGGTGCTGGCGATCGGCGCTGGCCTTGACCTGCTGGGAGGACGGACCGACTGGCTGCTCCTCGCGCTCCTCGTGCCGTTTGCCATCGTGGGAATCGCCGGCATCGTGATCTTTGTCCGCAGGCTCGTGCTGGCGACGGCGATCGGAACCACCCAGGTTGAAATCGCGGCCCAGCCCCTCCGGCCCGGCCAATCCTATGAACTGCTCCTCGCCCACGGCGGCTCGGGAACCCTCGAATCGCTGGCGATGGATTTGGAACTCGAGGAACAGGCGACGTTTCGGCAGGGAACCGACACCCGGATCGAGAAGCTCATTATCTGGCGAAAACCGATCCAGTCCTGGCGGGACCTGAACCTCGCCCCGGGCACGCGGTTCGAGGCGCGGGCCACGGTGACAATCCCAGACCTGGCGATGCACTCGTTCACGTCCGAACACAACGCGGTGCGATGGAGCCTCGTCGTCAGGGGCACCCCTGTTCGCTGGCCGCCATTCGTCCGCTCGTTCCCGCTCGTTGTCTTTCCCGCGGAGGCCACACCATGAGTTTCGTGGCCGAGACCTTCCCCTCGTCCCCTCGCGTGTTCGTGCAGTTCTGTCATGGGGACCGCCGCTACAACCCGCTCGACACGCTCGATGTCCACTACCAGGTGGACGGCCTCGGGGATGAGACCGTGCGGGCCGTCGAACGCACCGTTCTTTGGTATACGGAGGGGAAGGGAGAGGAGGATCTCGGTGTCCACTTCTTCGAGCGGATCATCGACCGTCAGCGGCTCCCGCCGGAGGCCGTGCTGGAGGGCTTCGCCACCCGACTGCCGTTGAGCCCGCTCTCCTATGAGGGCGTGATCGTGAAGATCCGCTGGTGCGTCCGAGTGCGATTCTTCTTCGGCGGCGGCCGTGACTTCGTGTCGGAGCACGAGTTCACCGTGGGTCGGATTCCGCCTGCCTGCATTCCGGCGACGACACCATGACCGATGGCACGACGTCCGCCGCGATGACGACCCGACTGCCGACGAATCCGTTCTCGACCCGGTTCACCCGTCCCGGCATGCTTCCCCCGCTCGACGACGATGGGGTGCCGGTCGATGTCGGTCGTCTGCTCACCGGCCTTCATCCGGGAGGGGCAGCCATCGAGGGCCCGCACGGTCATGGCAAGACGAACCTGCTCCACGCGGTGCTCGCAGCGGCGGTCGTGGCTGGCCGGCCGACGTCCTTTCTCCGCGTCGGTTCGCGGGGCTGGGCGTGGCGAGCCTTGTCCATGATCGGCCTGGCGCGGCCGGGAACGGTCGTGGGGATCGACGGTTGGGAACTGCTTCCGGCAGGGCTTGCCGGCCTGCTGCGCGTGGCCGCGACCTGCCGCCAGGCCACCATCGTGGCCACCACCCACCGACCGGCACACATGCCGGTGCTGGCGCGATGCGAAACAAGCCCACGACTGCTCGCAGCGATTGTCGATCGTCTTCCGGCTCACGGCGGTTGCATTGCCGAAGCGGACATCGATGAGGCGTTTCATCGGCACGACGGCAATGTCCGCGAAGCGCTCTACGACCTCTACGACCGCTTCGAGCGTCGCGTTCGTTGATTCACCGGCGACACACGCTGCGTGCCCGAGGCCCGGGATCCGCCGGCGTGCGAGCGGGGCTCGCGACCTATTTCGAGTCCGATTGTGCCGATGATGCGGTGCGTGCCGTTCATGACGGATCACTTTCGGAAATTCATGAATCGAGCGGACTTTTTTTCGCAAGGTGCTCCGCCACGGAACCTAGGTTTGATTGCTGTCGGAAGAACCGTGGGGGATGTCCCGCGGTCCCGGCATGCGGAGGAACCTGAGATGAACATGCGTCGTGCGACAGGGATCATGCTGCTGGCCGTGGGCTTCCACGTGGGAGGCGGACTTCCGGCTGATGCCCAGTGCTGCTTGGAGGGCCTGTTCGCCGGCTGCGGTGCCTGCTTCAACAAGCCGCCGGTGTATGCCGTCGCTCCCGTGATGGCTCCCGTCATGGCGCCGGTCGCCGCGCCCGTGCCTGCTCCTCCGCCGCCCGTCATGGTGCCGGTGCAACAGACCAGTTATGTCCCCGAGACGACCTACCGCACGCAGTATCAAAACGTGCCGGTGACGACCTACAAGCCCTCCTGCGAAATCGATCCCTGCACCGGCTGCCCCCGCGATTGCATGCAGCCCGTCACACAGTACGTGCAGCAGGCCGTCAACGTCCCTGTAACCCAGTATCGTGCCGTGACCACAACCAAGTACGTGCAGATGCAGCCGGGCTACGCCGCTGGCGGATATCCCGCCGGCCAGCCGGCCTTCGCGGCCCCCGCCGCCATGCCTGCCGCTGCCCCGGCCGCCAGTCCCTTCACTGCTCCCGTGCAGACGACGCCCCAGGCCTGGGGAGCTGCCGGCGCCGACATCCCGCCGCAACTCGTGCCCGGTGGTGCACCTCCCGCGCTGCCCCCGCAGACCTACCAGCAGCCGATCACGCCGCAGGGCGGAGCGGCGTATCTGCCGGTCTCCCCGCCTGCTACGGTGCAGCCACAGCCGACACAGCCGCCGACGTTCGTACCGGCCCCGTCGGCCATTCCGTCCGCGGCTCAGGCGCCCGCCGCGGCTCCGGCGCCGTCGCTGAAGCCGATCCCCGAAATGCCCCGCACCGGCGGCACGACGGGGGGCATGACGCCAGTCCCGGGCACGACCTCCGCCGGCCAGATCGCGGCCCCTGCCTTGGTTCCGGGCAGCACCAACGGCTATCAGTTGCCGAGCGGCACCAACGCCTTCCCAGTGCCCAGCGGCACCAACGGCCTCCAGCCTTCGGTCCCCGCGACGCAGGGCATGCCCGTGCTCCCCGGCCAAGGCCCCCGGGCCTCGACGGGTGCCTTTCCGAGGCTGCTGGAGCCCACGAGCCACACCACCTCATGGCAGCCGGCGATAGTGGATCCCTCGGCCACGGGCCGCCGGCCGGGCTATCCGACCGCCGCGCTCCCCGCCCGCCTGCAGCAGTAGACGGAATCTGCTACACAGAAGTGTGTGGCGAGGATTCCGTGACGAACGCTGAGATTGCTGCCGCCTTCGACACCGTCGCGGATCTCCTCGAATACCAGGGGAGCAACGTCTTTCGCGTCCGGGCCTATCGCAACGCGGCTCGCACGATTGGCACGATGGTGGAGTCGCTCGCCACGGTGCGACGGGCTCCCGATCGAGGGCTCACCGATCTCGAGGGAATCGGTGCGGATCTGGCCGGCAAGATCGAGATCCTCCTCGACTCGGGCAAACTCCCGCTCCTCGACGAACTGCAGAAGCAGGTGCCTGCAGTCGTCTTCAAGCTGATGCGAGTTCCCGGTCTCGGCCCGAAGAAGGTGAAGACGCTCGTCGATACACTGGCCATCGACTCGCTCGATGCCCTCGAGAAAGCGTGCCGCGAGGGGCGGGTCGAGGACATCAAGGGCTTCGGGGCCAAGACCCAGGCCGCCATCCTGGAAAACATCGGCTTTGCCAAGGACCCCGCCCACTCCCGGCTCCTGTGGAACGAGGCGGACGACATCGCCAGGCAGTTGATCGATTGGATGCGACAGTGCCCGGAGAGCCGGCAGGTCGAGGGGGCCGGCAGCTGGCGTCGGGGCAAGGAGACGGTGGGTGATCTCGATCTGGTCGTCGACAGCGACGCCCCGGGCGCGGTGATGGATCACTTCGAGCAGTGGCCCGGGGCGGCGGGTGTGCTGCAACGTGGCGACACGAAGACGAGCCTCCGCGGCCCGCGGGGCGTGCAGGTCGACCTGCGTGTCGTCGACAGCGGCTCGTTCGGGGCAGCGCTGCAGTATTTCACCGGCTCGAAGGAGCACAACGTGCGGCTCCGGTCGCGGGCCCGCGACCGGAGCCTGACGATCAACGAATACGGCGTGTTCCGGCTGGAGCCGTCGGCCAGTGATGATGCCCGGCCGGCCAAGGGCCGCAGTGTGGCGGGACGTACCGAGGCGGAGGTCTATGAAGCCGTCGGACTGCCGTGGATTCCGCCGGAACTCCGGGAGGGAGGCGATGAAATCGCCCTCGCCGAGCGGGGCGAACTGCCCGTGCTCGTCGAGCTCGCCGACATGCGCGGTGATCTCCACATGCACACCACCGCCACCGACGGCGAGGACACGCTCGCCGAGATGGTCCGCGCGGCCGTGGCGCGTGGCCTCTCGTATATCGCCATCACCGACCATGGCCAGCGGGTGACGATGGCTCGTGGCCTCGACGCGAAGCGGCTCTTGAAGCAGTGGGCCGAGATCGATCGTCTCAACGAGTCGCTTGCCGAAGAGGGCCGGCCGCCGATCGTGGTGCTCAAGGGCATCGAGGTCGACATGCTCGAGAAGGGAGGGCTCGATCTTCCCGACGATGTGCTCTCCCGAGCCGACTGGGTCGTCGCCAGTCTCCACTACGGCCAAAACCAACCTCGCGACCGGATCACGGCCCGGATCATCGAAGCGATCGAGAATCCGTTCGTTCGCGTGATCGGCCATCCGACGGGCCGCCTCATCAACCGCCGGCCTCCCTACGATGTCGACATGGAAGCGGTGATCGAGGCTGCGGCCCGCACCGGCACCTTTCTCGAGATCAACGCCAATCCCTGGCGACTCGATCTCGACGACAAGCACGCGGCCGCCGCCAAGCGGGCCGGCGTGAAGCTGGTGATCTCGACCGACGCCCATTCGACTCGCGGTCTCGACGTGATGCGGTGTGGCATTCTGCAGGCCCGCCGGGCCGGCCTCACGAAGAACGACGTCGCCAACACCCGCACGCTGGCGGGGTTGAGAACGTTGCTGGCCACAAAGGGCTGAAGCAGCCAGGCGAGCCGCGAACGCAAACGGCCGGTCGGCTTTCACGGGCACGAACTCAGCGAGGGGCTGCCCGTGCCCCGGAGCCGGCGTATGACGCCAAGCGCAGGCAGGATGCCGAAGCGCCGGCGGCATCCGAGTGAGTGGAGGGCAGGATGTCCGAAGCGAACGTCCGGCGACGGGGCATGGGCAGCCCCAAGCCGCGCGCCGCAAGAGCCAGCCGGTCAGGGCGACTTCACGCAACGGAAGCCGATGTGGTTGGTGGCGCTCGAGACTTCGCCCTTGCCGCGGGTGCCCACGATGTAGCGCGAACAATACTGCTCGTTGCAGAGGTAGGAGCCGCCCCGTTGCACCCGCTTCGGCTGACCGGGCTCCGCCGGATCGAAACTGCCGTCGGGGCCGTGCGGATTGATCGTGACGGCCGCAGCGGCCGCGGCCCGTGCATGGGTGTCGGGGCGATACCAGTCGCTGCACCACTCCCAGACGTTACCCGACATGTCGTGGAGCCCGTAGGCGTTCGCGGGATAGCGGCCCACCGGGGCGATTCCCGCAAAGCCGTCGGCGGTCGTGTTCTCGCCGGGAAACGATCCCTGCCAGGTGTTCGCCATCCATGTTCCATCCGGCATGAAGTCATCGCCCCAGGGATAGGCTGCTCCGGCAAGGCCGCCGCGGGCGGCAAACTCCCACTCCGCCTCGGTGGGAAGCCTCTTTCCAGCCCAGGCGGCGTAGGCTTCCGCGTCGGCATAGGCCACGTGCACGACCGGCTCGTTCTCGTGGCCCGCGAGATCACTGCCGGGCCCCGTGGGATGCCTCCAACAGGCACCTGGAACATAGGCCCACCAGCGGAGATGCGCCGTGCCCGAGCCGTCGCGGAGGGGCACCGGTTCCGGTGGCGGAGTGAACACGATCGAGCCGGCGACGAGATTCTCGGCCGGCGCACCGGGGAAGTCTTCGGCCCGCGGAGGTCGTTCGGCGACCGTGACGTAGCCGGTGGCATCGACGAACTTGGAGAACTGGTCGTTGGTGACCTCGTGCACGTCCATCCAGAAGCCGTCCACGCGCACCCGATGCACCGGGCGGGCATCAGCCATGGCGTCGGTCCCGCCGAAAGGCCTGCCCCGCGGGTCGGCGCATCCCATCGAGAACTCGCCCCCGGGAATCCAGGCCATACCCTGTGGCCCCTTGCCCGCGGCCGGTCTCGACGAGGACTCCGTGGGGCCAAACACAGGGCCGCTGCCGACCGGCCGACGGACCGGGCGGGCGGCCGCCCAGATACATGCCGCCAAGACCGCGGGAACCAGCCAGGCGGCGAGCCACCAGCGGGCCCCAGGAGCGGCCGTTTCCGAAGCCTTGGCGGTTCGACGACCGTTGGCGTTGCTCATGCCGTTCGACGCCGCAGCGTTCGCTCGAACCGCCGCCGAAGCGACCTGCGGCGCGTCGGATTCCACCACTTGGTGAAGGTTTTTCGGGCCCGGGCGGCTTGGCTCGCTTCCAGTTTCCGAAGCGCCCTCAGCGCTAGTCGCTCGGCACTCGAACTGTCCTGCTTTGCAAGCCGCTTCAGCCGATCGGCCGCTGCAGAATGGTCGGTGAACTCGCCGAGACTCTCCTGCAGCGATTCAAGGGCCTTCTCGCACTTCGACAGGACGCGGCTGGGGAAAACCGTGGCGAAGATCTCGAGCGAATAGCGGAGTTTCTTGCCCTCGATGCGGAGGCGATGGATCTCGTCCGCATCCCGAAGCCGGCGATCCGCCCGTGCAAAGAATCGTTCCGTCAGCGGCTTGAACCGCCGCCTGGCATACGACCCAAATGTCTGTCGCCGGCGGTCCTTGGAGAGGGCATCGACAAGCCGTTCGACGTGGCCCGGCCAGTCGCCGCCGAGCAATCGCTCGTGCACGTCATGAACGGGCCGGC
>JAUMAF010000180.1:0-4765 GCA_032117045.1 Pirellulales bacterium
CGAGGGGAGCGTCCAGGGCGTCGTCGTCCAGGCCACAAGGCTGCGGTTCGTCGGCCGTCCGGCAGTGTCGACGAGCGGAAAGGCGACGTAGACGCTCGGGTCGGCCACCTCCTTGTAGCCCTGGCCAACCTCCCCGCTCGAAAGCGCCGTGCCCCCCTGCGCCCACCACCAGACGATCTTGTGCCCCTGGTACAGAAGACCGCGGTCGAAGAGCGTGGCGAGCGCCCACCAGACGCTCTCGACGTAGCTCTGGTGGTAGGTGACGTAGGCATCCGAGAGGTCGATCCAAAACCCGATCCGCTCGGTGAGCGTCTCCCACTCCTTCATGTAGCGCCAGACCGACTCCTGGCACTTGTGGATGAAGGGCTCGACTCCGTAGGCCTCGATCTCGGCCTTCGAGTGGATGCCGATCTCCTTGCAGACCTCGACCTCGACGGGCAGGCCGTGGGTGTCCCAGCCGGCTTTGCGCTCGCACAACTCCCCACGCATCGTGCGGTAGCGGGGATAGAGATCCTTGATGGCCCGGGTCAGGCAGTGGCCGGGATGCGGCATCCCGTTGGCGGTCGGAGGTCCTTCGAAAAACACGAATCGCGGCGCACCGCTCCGCAACTCCAGCGACTTCCGGTACACGCCGCGCTCGCGCCAGAACGCGGCAATCCCGGCCTCGATCTCGGGAAAGTCAGGCTGGCCTCGAACGGGAGCGAACATCGGCACTGCTGCAAGGCCTGGAGCGCGGGCGGCGGGAGACGCGGGCCGTGCGCGCCGTGCCGCATCCCGGGGTGCCCGTCGAACTGGAATTCCCGCGTCAGCGTACCGCCGGGCATCACAACGCCACAGGGGCGGTCTCAACGTGCCGTTTTGCGGCACCCTGCCAGTTCCGGCGGTTCCCGGTGGCGTGCGTCGGCTCGTGCCCGTCGGATGTCGGGACACGCGCGCGGCCGGTCGCAGCAACTGATTCTCGGCCTCGGGCGTCGTGTCACGGGACTCGGCCGCGACACAGCGCCGCGACGACATCAAGATCAAGCGGCTTGTGGCCGCGGGTGCAGCCCCCCCCTTCGCTGGATTTCGCGATGAGAACCGGACGACGTTACGATTTTGAGCTGCGGAAAAGATGAGCGTCGGGGGAGGGCGGGTTCCTCGCCATCCTCGTGTGGCACGCGTCGGCACTGGGGAAGGGTATCGATGAAAGGCTTCCCGGCTTTGGCCCATCGGCAGCACCGCGGCTTCACGCTCGTGGAACTGCTCGTCGTGATCGCGATCATCGCCGTCCTGATCGGCTTGTTGCTTCCAGCCGTCCAGGCCGCCCGTGAGGCGGCGCGGCGGTCGGTGTGCACGAGTAACCTGCGGCAGATCGGGCTGGGAGTGCTGGGCTATGCGAACGCGAGAAAGAGTGTTCTGCCCTACGGTGCGCACTACGCCAGCACGGCCCCCGACGGGATGCGAGGCTCGGGCCTGGCCCTCATCCTGCCGTGGATGGAACAAGAAGCGCTGGCCAGCGCCATCGATTTCGACAACCGATCGATCGCGGTGGACAACATGACGATGCCGGGGACGTCCCAGCCGATCCGTGCCGTGATCGTGCCGGTCTTTACCTGTCCGAGTGACGACCGGCCGCTGCTCGACACCAGCACGCAGACCGCAGCCGTGAACTACAGTGCGAGCAGTGGTCCAACCGCTCATGCCGACAACGGAGCATGTTCCTGCGCGTCGGCACTCGCGTTGAACGCGTACCAGATCCCGGCGTTTCCCCCTTCGCTCTACGGCAACGCCGCCCAGCATTCAGGGCCGTTCAACCGACGGGGGATCGCCTTCACGGTCGCATCCATCACCGACGGGCTGTCGAAGACGATTCTGTACGGCGAAATGCGACCGCTCTGCTCGGATCACCACCGCCAGGGCTGGCTGCGTTCCAACAGTGGCCAAGGGCTGACGAGCACGCTCGTGCCCATCAACACCAATACCTGCGAGCCGGCGTCTGCCGACGGCTGCAGGCGTCCCTGCAACTGGAACAACGAGCTTGGTTACCGGTCACGGCACCCGGGCGGTGCGGGATTCCTGCTCGGTGACGGATCGGTGCGATTTCTTCAGGAGTCGATCGACCACACCTTGTACCAGCAGCTCGGCGCGAAGGCGGACAACCAGTCCATGACGATGCCATGACGAGGGATGAACGCGACGCAGGCGGATCGGCCCGGTCGGGCGTGCCAGCCCTGCCTGCGATCGCCATGCTCGCGCTCCTGATCGGTGCGGCGAGCGCCGTCGGCGGTTGTGCTCCACGACGCCCGCCGACCGTGCCCGTCCGGGGCACGGTGACGCTCGACGGGATGCCGCTGGGCGGTGCGACGGTGCTCTTCCAGCCGCCGTCCGGCACGCCGGCGCGGGCCGTCACCACGGATGATGGCTCGTTTACACTCACGACTTTCGAGCCAGGGGACGGTGCGCTGGTCGGACGCCATCGTGTGGCCGTGACCAAATTCACGATGTCAGGGCTCAGCGACGTGGGGGGAGTCACAGGCCCCGTTGCAGCCGGCGATGTCCGGGAGCAGTGGGTAACCCCGAAGAAGTACGCCACGCCGGCCGAGAGCGGGCTCGAGGTCGAGGTCGTGCGTGGCTTGGGTGCGGTCGCGCTCGAACTCGAGTCGCGGTGACCCCAAGAGCACGAACCACCTGCCGGGTCCCCAGGCCGTGTCGGCGTTGGCTGAGACGCACGCTATCGCGGTGTTCCGCACCGCGCGCCGCACAGGAGCGCAGCACGAGTTGGGGGTGTCTCACTCTGAAACCGGCTGGGCCGTCGCGCAGGCAGCGGACACACCGGGAAAGTCGGCTCGGGGCGGGCGATTCGTTGGCATTGTGACCTTTGGCACACGGCTTGCCCGCTGCAGCGGGAGCCTTGATCCCTCCGATCCAGCGCCCAGCCTTTTCATCCGCGGAACAGGAGCCTCCCCGCCATGCGTCAGCACCCCATCACCCGTCTGGAACCCCTCGAGTCTCGCTTCGCGCTCGCCGCGGTTTTCACGTTTCTTGACAGCGATGGCGACGTCGCGACGGTGCGTTCGACGCAGGGCACGGATATCGATCTTTCGTCTGCCATGTCGTTGTCACCCGCCGGAGTCGGCTTCCAACTCAGTCGCGTCGATCTGTCGTTGCCGGTCTTCGCCGGGACGCGACTCCGGATCACCGCGACCCCCTCCGGTGGTGACGGCCTCGTGCATGTCGGGGAGGTCTTCCCGCCCCACGATCTTCGTGCCGTCGTCGTCGGCGGCGACCTCGCAAAAATCACGGTGGGCGACGCGGACCCCACGACGCGTGGGATCGATCGCCTGGCCGCCAACTCGATCGGCCTGTTTGGACCGGCCACCGGAGCGCCCAATACGGTGTCCGCGATCACGGGCGGCCTCGGCTCGCTCGAGGTCGGCGGCAATATCACGGGGGCGTCGGTCGGTGTGTCGGGCCCGATCGACAAGGCGACGGTCGGAGGATCCGTCATCGGAGTCAACACCTTCGACGGCATCACGGCCACGTCGATCGGCACCCTGAGCATCGGTGGCGCGGTGGAGGGTGGTAGTACGTTCGCCAGCGGTCAGATCACCACCACCGTCGGTGCGATCAATCAACTGCGGGTCGGCGGCATCGTGGGGGGGGCCGCGGATCTCAGTGGCAGGATCAGCAGTGCCTCGAGGATCGAATCCGCACGGGTGATTGGATCGATCCTCGGTGGCGGCGGCCTCTCAAGCGGCTCGCTCGACGCCGGAACGATCCAAAACCTTCTCATCCGGGGCAGCATTGTCGGTGGCTCGAACGACGACAGCGGCAGCGTGCGGATGGCGGGCCGCATCGGCAGCGCCCGCGTCGATGGCGGAATCTACAGCGGAGCCGGCCTACGCAGCGGCCGGATCGATGCCCCCGCAGGCATCAGCAGCCTGGTCATCGGCGCGGGAATCCAGGGCGGATCCAACTCCCTGAGCGGGTCCATCGCCGCCGGAGGTGGGCGGATCGGGCGGCTCGATGTCGGTTCGATCCTGGCAGACACGGGTCCTTACAGCGGGTCGGTCACGGTGGCGGACATAGGTGCCGTCGTCGTCCGCGGTGATGTGGCCGGCTTTGGTTCGAACCCGGCGGTGATTTCGGCAGTTGGCACCGTCGGTCAGGCGATCCGGTCGCTGATCGTCCGGGGCAGCCTCTCCCAGGCGCTCGTGCTTGCCGGATACGACGTCGGGTCGCCCGTGCAGGGAGCGGCCCGAATCGGGAGGGTCGATGTCCGCGGCAGCCTGCTGGCGTCGAGCATCGCCGCAGGCGTCGCGAACACCACCCCGGGTCAGTTCGGAAACTCGGGTGACTTCGCGATCGGCGGCGTGCCCGGGTCGAGGATCGGCTCGCTGACGGTGCGTGGTGTCGCCTTCGGTAACAGGGTCCCGACGGATTCGTTCGGAGTCGTCGCCGCTTCGTTCGGTCGCGTGCGGATCGGCGGCACGACGCTCGCGACGCCACCCGGGTCGATCACCTCACCGAGCGGCTCAAATCTGTTCATCCACCGGTTGTGAGCACGGGCGGAACGCGGCTGAGGATCCCCACGCTAAAACTGTTGACAGTTTTTCAGTGTCGGCCTACCATCGTCGAGGTGGGACCGTCCGTCGCGGGCATATTCGCCCCGCGTGGCCCGTGCCGCGACGCCGTGTGGAGTCTCGCCGCATGCCCTCGTCTCATCCCGTCGCACGGTCTCGACCGGGTCGATCGACGCTCGTCGCCGAGGTGGCGGACCGGTTGC
>JAUMAF010000181.1:0-3175 GCA_032117045.1 Pirellulales bacterium
GGGGAAAAAGCGGCCGCAGCAGACAATAGAGCACGAAGCCCAACGCGAAGCCGGTAAACCAGGCGTAGTGGTAACTCGCCACCAGCCATCCGGGAAATGCCGATTCGGCGGCCGCCCCGATGCGGACAAGGAATCCGGGCAGGTTGGGCAGCACGGCCAGCGCGAGGCAGGCGAAGGCCACGACGCTGAAACCGCCGGAATACCGGTAGATGCCATCGGCCCGGTAGAGGTCGTCGACGACGAGGCTCCGCCGCCGCCAGACGAAGTAATCGGCGATCATGATCCCGGCAATCGGGCCCAAGAGCGCGCTGTAGCCGATCAGCCAGGTGAAGATGTAGCCGCTGGGATCCTGGTAGAGCTTCCAGGGAAACATCAGCACGCCGATCGCCGCCGTGATCAGGCCACCGGTGCGAAAGCTCACGTGCCGCGGCGCGAGATTCGCGAAGTCGTTGGCGGGCGAGACGACATTGGCCGCGATGTTGGTCGAGAGCGTGGCCACCACGAGCGTGACCAGCGCGAAGGCGGAAAGCCAGGGATTGCCGAACCGGGCGATCACCTGCACCGGATCCCAAATCGCCTCGCCGAAGATCACGACGGTGGCGCTCGTCACCACGATGCCGATGAAGGAATAGAAGGTCATCGTCGCGGGGAGGCCCACGGCCTGGCCCACGAGCTGGTCTCGCTGCGAGCGGGCATACCGCGAGAAGTCGGGGATGTTGAGCGAGAGCGTGGCCCAGTAGCCGATCATCGCGGTGAGCCCCGAGCCGAACACGGGCCAGAACTCCGCGTGAGTGGCGAGTTTGCCGGGCTGAAGAAAGATCGGCCCGAAGCCATGAGCGGCCTGCCAGGCCCAGGCGACGAGCGCGAGCCCGACCAAGAGCAGGAAGGGTGCGCTTGCGGCCTCCATCCACTTGATCGACTCCATCCCCCGCACGATGAACCAGACGTTCACCGCCCAGAAGATCATGAAACAGAGAAACTCCCCCGCCGAGATGCCGAGCACGGGCAGCGGCTGTCGGGCCGCGGGGTCGAAGCCGAGGATCACCGCCGCGGTCGCGTAGATCGCCGCTCCGCCTACCCAGGTCTGGATGCCGAACCAGCCGCAGGCGACGAGCCCCCGCATGAGCGCGGGGATGTTGGAGCCGAGTGTTCCGAACGCGGCCCGGAGGAGCACCGGAAAGGGAATCCCGTAGGCGGTGCCGGGGTGAGCGTTGAGCGTCATCGGCACGAGCACGATGACATTGCCCAGAAAGATCGTCAGCGTCGCCTGCCACCAGTTCATCCCCTGCTGGATGAGGCTGCTGGCGAGCGTGTAGGTCGTGATGCAGACGGCCATCCCGATCCAGAGCGAGGCCACGTTCCACCACGTCCAGGTCCGCTTCTCCTGCGGCACGGGCGCGAGGTCCTCGTTCCAGAGTCGTGGGTCAGGGGCTCGTTCAAGCATGTGACTGTCACCGTACGTAGATGTATTGGTTCGCCGGCGGTGAAACGCTTCGGTCGCCGGCGGACTTTGCTACAGGATGCTCATGGGGCTGACGGGACGCTGCTCGTGAGTCGCAAAGATGCACCGGCTCCTCCGCGTTCCCCCGGCCAACTCCTCACGATCGGGGGTCGAGGTGTTCATGGTTTCTGCCACGTCAGGGTCATGCCGGCCTCGGCGTTCGCTTCAGGAATCGCCCGCGGCCGACGGTGCCGCAGAAGCGGCCGTCGCGAACTGCCACTTCGCCACGGACCGTGACCACGGCCGGCCGGCCCTCGATCGGAAAGCCCTCGAAGGCGTTGTAGTCCACGTTCTGCGTCTGCGTCTTGGCCGAGAGCGTGCCGCGGTAGGACGGGTCGTAGATCACGAGGTCGGCGTCGGCGCCGGGCTGAATCACGCCCTTCCGAGGGAAGAGGTCGAAGATCTTCGCCGCGTTGGTGCTCGCGACGGCGACGAACTGCTGCAGGGAGAGCCGGCCCGCCTTCACGCCGTGGGTCCAGAGAAGGTTGATCCGGTCCTCGATCGACGGGATGCCGTTGGGGATTTTCGTGAAGTCGTCCTTGCCCATCGGCTTCTGAGTCACGAAGTCGAACGGAGCATGATCGGTGCCGACGGTGTTCACGAGGCCGCTCCGCAGGCCGTTCCAGAGCACGGCCTGATTCGTGGCATCCCGCAGCGGCGGCGACATCACGTACTTCGCTCCCTCGAAGCCGGGCTTCTCGGCCCAGGTCTTGTCGAGGACGAGGTATTGGATGAGCGTCTCCACGGAGACGTTGACCCCCCGCTCCCGCGCGGCGATGGCCTCGTCGAGCGCCTCGCGGCACGAGAGATGCACGATGTAGACGCGGGCGCCTGTGAGGTGGGCGAAGGTCATCAGGTGATGCACGCCTTCGGCCTCGACGCGGGGCGGGCGGCTGTCGTGATGGGCGTCGGGGCCGGTGCGGCCGGCGGCGAGCAGCTGCTTCTGGAGCGCGGCCACGAGAGTTTCATTTTCACAGTGCGCGGTGACGATCACGCCCAACTCTCGGGCCAGTGTCAGCGTCTGCCAGAGTTCGGCGTCGTCCACGCCGAAGGCCCCCTTGTAGGCCAGAAACACCTTGAAGCTGCCGACGCCCTGCCGGACGATCTCGCGGAGTTGGTCGGCCGCGTCGGCATCGAACCGGGTCACGCCCATGTGAAACGAGTAGTCGCAGCAGGCCTTGCCTTCCGCCTGCGATTCCCACAGGGCGAAGCCCTCTGCGGCAGGCATGTCGCGGGCCGGGCAGACCATCTCGAAGATCGTGGTCGTGCCGCCCACGAGGGCCGCCTTCGTGCCCGTCTCGTAGTCGTCCTTCGAGAACGTGCCCATGAAGGGCAGGTAGATATGGGTGTGAGGGTCGATGAATCCCGGGAAGACGTGTTTGCCGGTCGCGTCGATCACCTCGGCGCCCGGGGGCGGGGTGATGCCCCGGTCGATCCGGGCGATCGTGTCGCCCTCGCAGAGGATGTCGGCCGTATACCGGGTGTCGGCATTGACGATGTCGGCATTCGTGATGAGCAGTGCCATGGGTGCCCCCGGAGGATCAGCGATCGGCCCAGATCGAACCCTCGCCGTAGCTGAACCAGCGGGTCGTCGTCACCTTCTGCTGCGTGTAGAAGGCCACGCTCTCGCGGCCCTGCAGATGCAGATCCCCGAAAAAAGACGCATGCCAGCCG
>JAUMAF010000182.1:0-3104 GCA_032117045.1 Pirellulales bacterium
CTCCACGGGCCCGTCGAGGAAGGCAAACTGCGAGATGCCCGGATGGGCACTGCCGTACTTCCGGAGGTTCGTGTCGCTCGGCCCACTGGCCAGGCCGTTGGCCGGGTCACGAAACACCGTGAAGGGATTGTCGGCGGCAAAAAATGCAGTGTCGCCCTGTGCGTAGTCCGCCATGTTGGCTGCGACCTTGGAGGTGTCGACTCTGGGAAAATGCCGTTCCCCGATGGCAAACGTCTTCGAAAGGCCGTCGCTGACCTGGGCCGCGCGGACCTTGGAGAGCGTGAACATCGGTCCGGCCCGGCGGGGGTCGAGGCCGGTCGTGCCTGTCGAGTAGTTGAAGAAGGTGCCCGCATTCGCCGCGTAGTCGCCCCCGGCACCAACGCCCTCCTTCACCGGAGGCTGGTCGTTGTTGTCGAAGTTGCGGTCGGCGGCCGGTGCCCGTCGGCTCGGACAGAAAAACGTCGGCACCGCCGTTCGCATGGCGGTGGCGTTGCGGTCATCCCACATGGGCACTGTCTTGGGAGTCGCCCGGTCTGCATGGAGGGCATCGTAGATCGACCGCTGCTCCATCATCGGCAGAATTCGAAACGACCACGACTGGCCAAACGGATCGCGGGTGTCTCGGCCCATGGGATAGGCCCGTTTGATATCGTGCGTCTGCACGACGGCCAGCCCAACCTGCTTCATCTGGTTGGCACACTGGATGCGCCTGGCCGCCTCGCGGGCTGACTGGACGGCCGGCAGCAGCAGCCCGATGAGGGTTGCAATGATCGCGATCACGACCAAGAGCTCCACGAGCGTAAAACCATGTCGGGCGCGGTATCGATCGCAGAGCACGGAATCCTCCGAAACGCAGGTTGGTTGGAATGGATACGCCCGTCTCATCACGGGTGCGGCGGAAGAGGAGTCATGCCGCCGGCGGCCAGAGCGGCCTGGTAGTCGTGCCAGGTCATGCGCGGCCGGCCCGTCTCAACGGGCGTCATCGTGATGCAGTCGTCTACCGGGCAGACGATCGAGCAGAGGTTGCAGCCCACGCAGTCGTTCTCGCGAACCTTCGGCACCGGCTTGCCAGGCACCCGGCCGGGACCGAGTCCATAGGGCGTGGCATCGACGAGATCGATGCACTGATGGGCGCCGTCCTCGCAGGCGACGTGGCAGAGGTTGCAGCCGATGCACTTCTCGTAGTCGATCCGGGCCACGCGCTTGTAGTTGAGATCGAGCTGCTGCCAGTCGCCCACCTGCGGCACGGCCTTGCCGCGGAGGTCAGCCAGCGACGCCATCCCCTTCGAGTCGAGGTAGGCCGAGAGGCCGTCCTTCATGTCCTCCACGATCCGAAAGCCGTGATGCATGATCGCCGTGCAGACCTGCAGGCTTGTCGAGCCGAGGGCCACAAACTCGGCCGCATCCCGCCACGTGCCGATGCCGCCGATCCCGGAGATCGGCAGGCCCACCTGCGGGTCGGCCGCGCAGGAATGCACCATGTTGAGCGCGATCGGTTTCACCGCCGGTCCGCAGTAGCCGCCGTGCGAACTCCTGCCGGCGACGAAGGGCTCGGGCACGAGCGTGTCGAGATTGACGTTGGTGATGCTGTTGATGGTGTTGATCAGCGAGATCGCGTCGGCGCCGGCCTTCTTCGCGGCGCGGGCCGCGTAGACGACGTTCGTGATGTTGGGGGTGAGCTTCACGATCACGGGGATCGTCGCCGCCTCCATCACCCAGCCCACGATCGTCTCGGCCACGTCGGGATTCTGCCCCACGGCCGACCCCATGCCCCGCTCACACATGCCGTGCGGACAGCCGAAGTTGAGCTCGATGCCGTCGGCGCCGCAGTCGGCAGATTGCTTCACGAACTCGTGCCACCGCTCCCTCGTGTCGACCATCAGCGAGGCGATCACGGTGTGCCTCGGCCAGCGTTTCTTGACCTCCGCGATCTCGCGAAAGTTGGTTTCCGGCGAGCGGTCGCTGATCAGCTCGATGTTGTTGAATCCAGCCATCCGCATGCCGCCGAGCGTCAGCCCGGAATAGCGGGAGGAGACGTTGACGATCGGCTCACCGATTGTCTTCCAGACCACGCCTCCCCAGCCGGCTTCGAAGGCTCGGTGGGCCTGGTAGGCGGTGTTGGAGGGCGGCCCGCTCGCCACCCAGAAGGGGTTGGGGCTCTTGATGCCGGCGAAGTCGATGGAGAGGTCAGCCATGGTCGGTGATCTTCAGCCCTTTGTGAGGGCGGCCTCCAGTTCGTGGACGCGGATCGGATGGTTGAAGCCGGAACCGGTGGCACCGTCGGCTGTGCCATATCGGGACGGCTGCACGGGGCCCGTCACCGCGTGACCCGAGAGCACGGCATGAATGCCCCGTGCGGCCTTCGTGCCCTCCGCGACGGCGTTGACGACCTCGCGGCCGCCACTGGCGGCATCTCCGCCGACGAACACCGTGGGGAGGCTCGTGCGCATCGTCGCGGGATCGTGCTCGACCCGGCCCCGACGGTCGAGCGTGAGCCCGGGGAAGAGCCGCTCGAGCAGTTCCACCTGCTTTTCCTGGCCGACGGCCTTGAGCACGAGATCGCACGGCTGCGTCCATTCGCTGCCGGGCACGATCTCGACGCGGCCGTCCCGGACGATCGTGCGGGCAAGCTTGAGGGCGGAGACGTGGCCCTCGGTCGCCACCACCTCGACGGGCACGGTGTTGAACAGAAACACGGCCCCGTCGTTCTTGGCGAGATCGTATTCAAAGGCATAGGCCGACATCTCGGCCGGACCGCGGCGATAGATGATCGTGGCCTCCCCGGCCCCCAGCCGCTTCACCTGCGTGACCGCATCGATCGCGGTGTTGCCGCCGCCGAGCACGGCCACTCGTCGGCCCACCGGCACCTGCTCCAGCGGCCGGGTGTGGATCCAGTCGATGAACTCGAGGGCATCGACCACTTCGGGCAGATCCTCGCCGGGAATGCCGAGCCGATTTGCGCCGCCGAGGCCGAGACCGATGAAAATCGCGTCGCAATCGTGCTCGAGGTCGGCCAGGGACATGTCGCGGCCGAGCTCGACACCGTAGCGAAACTCCACGCCAAGCCGCTCGATCATCCGCACCTCGTCAAGGCTCACCTCCGG
>JAUMAF010000183.1:0-221 GCA_032117045.1 Pirellulales bacterium
TCCCAGGCATTCAGCGCCACATCGTCGTCGTGCGAATCGCCGCGCACGCCGCGGATGAGTCCATCACTGGCGGGGCCGTTCACATGCACGCCATCGCGGCGATGTTCTTCAAGCGTGATGTTTTCGATGGTGAACTCGTGCGCGTTCGCCAGATGCACGCCGAAGGGAATGCTCTGGCGAATGGTGAGGTTCTTCACCGAGACGCGGCGGACGTTTTGCAG
>JAUMAF010000183.1:231-1099 GCA_032117045.1 Pirellulales bacterium
CTTGGCCGAATGACCGCGAGTGTTGCCGTTGCTGGCCACGGCGGTGGCGAGCGTCGTCCAGATGCCGCCTTCGATGCTGATGTCGGTATCGAGCCGCTGATCGGCGGGCACGGGTTTGGTGTTTAGGGTGACGACGTGCTCGTTGCGCACCATGCAGGTGTTGCTCCCGGGCGTGAGCCGAATTTCGGCGGTCGGATCGGCGCTGAGTTTCTGACCGGATTTCAAGACGAGCGGTCCATCGAGGTAATACGGCTGCTCACGAGCCGGGATGTGCAGCGAGCCCTGGGCGTCCAGCGTCGCTTGCATGGCCTGCGTCCACACTTCGGCGGTGACGTTGCGCGTTTCGGCTTTGCCGGCAGCATCCGGCCATTGCTCGGTCCAGGTCTCGGTGCGGACGAGTGGCTGGAAATCGGACAGCTTCCTGGCGACCGGTATTGGCAGCTTATCCGACGCCTCGAGATAACCCAGCGACACGAAGAAATCGTCGAGCTCGCGAATGGTGCGGTGAAAGCAGCGCGTGGCTTCCTCGCGTGGCTCGCCCTTGCCGCGCCCGGGATTGAAGAAGCCGTGCGGCTGACCTTCGTAGGCTTTCAGTTCACAGCGATTGCCTGCGGCAGTCATGGCTTTGGCAAAGAGTTCCACCGTGGGGAATGGCACCGCCTCATCCTTCGTGCCGTGGAAGAGAATGCCCGGAGGCAGCCCGGCGCGGACGAAATGATAGGGCGAAATCTCCTGCGGTCGCCCATCGGTGCGGGCGCGGATATCGGCGATCTTTTCGTCGGAGAGGAGCCCGGGATGACCTTCCACCGGCGACAGCACCACGGCGGGATTGAACAACGCGAGAGCGTTCGGCATGGAACTGACTTCG
>JAUMAF010000183.1:1109-2158 GCA_032117045.1 Pirellulales bacterium
CACGATGCGGTCGGGGTCGATGCCGAGACGGGCGGCATTGGCACGAGCCCAACGAATCGCCGCCTTCGCATCGCGCAGGCAATCCTGCGGGATGACCCCGTGGCGGCTCAGCACCCGATAGTCGCAAGGGATCGCGACCATGCCGCGCTCCGCGAGGTAAAGCGACTGTGGCAGGAACTGTCCCGGCGATCCACCTTTCCATCCGCCGCCAAAGAAGAACAACACCGCCGGGCGTCGATCCGAGGCTCGATGACCCGGCGGCGTGAAGATGTAGGCATTGAGCTTCACCCCGTTCACCTCCCGATACACCTCCACGCTCGCCCCCGGCATCTCCGGCGGGTATTTCCAACTCACGGGCGGCTCGGGAAGATCATCTGCGGCGTGGAGCGCGGCCAGCGGCGCGAGAAGGAGGGTGGTGAGGAGTGAGAAGGTGTGTTTCATGGCTTGGGTCTGGGCATGTTGGCATCGGTTTCCTTGCGCCAGGCGTGGAGGCGTTCGCGGAGTTGTTGGACGACTTCGGGATGCTGGGCGGCGACGTCGTTTTTCTCGGACAGATCGGCGGCTAGGTTGAACAACTCCACGCTGTTGTCCTCGATCCAATGGATGAGTTTCCAATCGCCGACACGCACGCTGCTGCACGGGCCACTGCCGTGATTGCCGTAGTGCGGGAAATGCCAGAAGAGGGCGTCATGCACGGGTTTGGTTTCGCCTTTGAGCAAGCTGGCGAAGCTGACGCCATCTTTGTGGAGGTCCGGTTTGGCCGGCAGTCCGCAGGCTTCCAACACGGTAGGGAGGATGTCGGTGTTCATCACCGGCACGTCGCAGGTGCTGCCGGGCTTGGTCACGCCGGGCCATTTGACGATCCACGGCTCGCGCACGCCGCCCTCGTAGAGCCAGCCTTTGGCACCACGCAACGGTCGGTTGCTGGTAACGAAGTGGCCGCCGTTGTCGCTGGTGAAGAGGACCAGCGTGTCGTCAGCGATGCCGAGTTCGTCGAGTTTCGCCATGAGAAGACCGACGTTGGCGTCCATCGTCTCGATCATGGCGGC
>JAUMAF010000184.1:0-5689 GCA_032117045.1 Pirellulales bacterium
ACGCATGACGGCCTTGACCCACCGTTTCGCGAAGATCAAACGCCACGTTGATGTCGAGCCTCTTTTGCATCGGGAGTGGCAGCTCGAACCAGCCGGCGGCCTGAGGCAGAAACCAGCCGAGACCGCTGCTGCTCACGGCCATGCCGCAGGCATCGCCGCTGCCGGGGAGCGCGGTCACGAGGAGGCCCTCGCGCGTCGAGATCACGAGTGAACCGGCAGCCACCGCCCCGGCGTCGGCGGCGACGTCGGGGGGCGACGCCGGGCGAGTCCAGGTGGCGATCAGATCATCTTCGTTCGCCAGCGTGTCGAGTAGCCACGACCGTGCCCGCAGCATCACTTCCTGTTCGCGGGTGAGCGGCTCGGCCAAGGACGGGGCATGCGGATACGCCGCGAGATCGAAGATCGCGACGATGCCAGGCGGCCCTTCAGCGATCGGCTTCACTTCCCGAAACTTCACCTCGTGGCGCACGAATCGGCCCGATCGGCGAAGCGTTTCCTGCCAGACAAGGCGGTCTCGTTCGGTGACGGGACCGCCGGGAACGATGCCGAGGGTTTCCTGCAGGACCGCTGCCGGGGCTCGGCCAGCCGGAGCGACTTCAATCTCGCGGAGCGTCGAGGCCGGCGGCAGGTTGGCGCAGGTGATCGTCAAGACGCCCCCCTCGTCGCTCGGCTGTACGGCCACGTCGATACTGCCGGTGGCGGGCTCACGGCTGGCGGGCCAGAGCGATGATCCTGGTTTCTCGGCGAGTTTCGCGGCCGCAAAGGAGCCCCGCTCGCGAAGAAATCTGGCGATCGCCGCGCGGATCGTGGCGATGTGCGGAGCGTCGAACGGCGCCGGATGACCGCGGCTCCAGACGGGCAACTCCATGCGGGCCGGCTGGCCGCGGGGATCGAGCCAGCGGGTGCCGCTCCAGCCCCCCTCGGTGTCGGAAGACTGCGGCACGGCGTCGGTGGGCGGGAGCTGCGATCGCAGCCAGCGGCGCAGGTCCTCGGCGAGCCCTTCGGGCAGGCCGGTGATCTGGATGCCGGCGGCGAGTTGCCTCGGCCCGGGAACGACCTCGATCACGATCTGCTCGCCATGGTTGCCCTGCTCGTCTGCTGCGATCGTGGCGGTGGCCCGCGGTGCGGCGAATCCCTCGTGCTGGAGCGCCAGCATCGTCTTCGACGCGACCGCCGCAAGCAGCGCCTTGCGGGTGGTCAGCGGGCTCGAGAGCAGGAGCAACTCTTCATCGGCCGCCAACGACCGGGCGAGGAGTTCCGGATCGGGCTCGGTAAGGCCGCGGACCACGAAACGTTCGGCTGCCGCGAGGCCGGATGGCGTGTCGGCGGCAGGGAGTCTGGGGGCCGCGAGGCCAACGATGGCGACCGCGGCAACGAGACGGGGGATCGACGTCTGAAACGGCATCACGGAAGCCCCGGGCACGACGAGACCAAAACAGGGCGAGGAGAGTAGCGGCCGCACCGCAGGCCGGGAACATCAGTTGGCCCCCGTTGGAGTGGGCCGATGGCGGTTGGCACGACCCCGCAACGGGCGATGTCGGCCGGGTTGGGCTTTTCAGGGTAGGATCGCAGGGCTCTTCACGACCGCGTCCTTCTCCAGCCTTCGCCCTCCGCTCCCGCCCCGCTCGCTCACCGAAAGCAGTGCCTGATGGCCAAGCCCGACCGTGCCCACCCAGCCGAAGCCAAGTCCCACGAACCCAACGCCCGCCCCGGCCACGTTCCCTTTGCCTCGCTCGGCCTCTCGGCCGACGTGCTCAAGGCCGTCGAGCGGCTCGGATTCGAGGAGACGTCGCCGATCCAGTCGGCCACCATTCCGCTGATCATGGCGGGACGCGATGTCGTCGGCCAGTCGGAGACCGGCTCTGGCAAGACCGCCGCCTTCTGCATTCCCGCGATCGAGCGGGTCGATCCGGCGGTGCATGCCACCCAGGTGCTGATCCTCACGCCCACCCGTGAACTCGCGACGCAGGTCGCCGACGAGGTTCACAAGCTCGCCGCGTTCAAGAAGGGCGTGCGGTCGGTGCCGATCTATGGCGGTGCCTCCTATGACCGCCAGTTTGCCGAGCTCAAGCGGGGTGCGCACATCGTCGTCGGTACGCCGGGACGCCTCACCGACCACATGACGCGGGGAACGCTCGATCTGTCGGCCGTGAAGCTGCTCGTGCTCGACGAGGCAGACCGCATGCTCGACATGGGGTTTCGGGAAGATATCGAGAAGATCCTGTCCACGGCCCCGGCCGAACGGCAGACGGTGTTTTTCTCGGCCACCATCTCCCCGCCGATCGAGACGCTCGTCCGCGGCCATTCGCGGGACGCCAAGGTGGTCAAGATTCAGCAGCGGGTGGTCGCCGGGCCGCCGCTGGTCGAGCAGGTCTATTACGAGGTGCGGCACCACGCGAAGTTCGACGCCCTCTCGCGGCTGATCGACTTCTACGCCGTGAAGAGCGGCGTGATCTTCTGCAACACGCAGCAGATGGTCGAGGAACTGGCCGACGGGCTGGTGGCCCGCGGTTGTTCGGCGGAGCGGCTGCACGGCGGGATGGCGCAGGCCCAGCGCACCCGCGTGATGAACAGCTTCAAGAAGGCGGCCTTCGCGTTTCTCGTGGCGACCGACGTGGCCGCCCGCGGCATCGACGTCAACGATCTCGAACTCGTCGTGAACTACGACCTGCCCTACGACGCGGAAGACTACGTTCACCGGATCGGCCGCACGGGCCGGGCGGGCCGCAAGGGGCGGGCGGTGACGCTCGTCTCCGGCGCGGGCATCTACAAACTGCAGTCGATCGAGCGATTTACGAAGGCGAAGATCCGCCGCGAGCAGGTGCCGTCGGCCGAGGCGGTCGAGAGCCGACGGTCCGACGCGCTCTTCGAAAAGCTCAGGGGCACGCTCGAGGCCGGCGAGTTTGCCAAGCACTCGACGCTCGTCGAGCGGTTGCTCGAGCAGGGCTACACGCCCACCGAGGTCGCGGCCGCGATCCTGCATCATTTTTCCCCGCCGCCGGTGCCCCGCTCGGGGGCCGACGACACCGGCCGACCGCCCGATCGGGAGCGGCCGCCGCAGCGTCGCCGGCCGGAGCGATTCGAGCGGCGTGGCGGCGGTGGCGGCGACAAGTCGGGCAAGCGGCCCGGCAAGCGGCGGTCGTTCGGGCCGCGCGGCGGGAAGTAAACGCGGGTTTTTCGAGTCGCCGTCGATCGCATCAGCCATGGATGGATGAGCCCACATGCCACGCAGCGTCGTTCTCGCGGGAGCCGCACGATGCCCGGGCTGCCGACTGCCGCCGCGGTGGTGCGTGTGCCACTCGCTGCCTCCGGTCAAAGCTTCGGTGGATATCGACCTGCTCATCCATCGGCACGAGCGGTTCAAGCCGTCGAGCACCGGCATGCTGATCGCGCGGGCGGTGCCACAGGCTGTCTGCCATGACTATGAACGCGATGCCGATCTCGACGCCTGCCGCAGCAGGATTCCGCGGGCGGGCCGGGAGCTCTGGATCCTCCATCCGCGGGGCGAGCCTTTTCCCACGATCGAATCCACGACGGATTCTCCCGCGGATCCGGCCGCAGGCCCGCGGTCGCTGCAGGTGCTCCTCCTCGACGGCAACTGGCGGCAGGCCGGCGAGATGCTGCGGGCGATCGAGGGCCTGGGTCGATGCGTGCGTTTGCCGGAGGCCGGTCCGAGCCGCTACTGGCTCCGGAGCCAGCATGAGGCCGGGCATGTCTCGACCGCGGAGGCGTTGATCGCCGTGTTACGCGGAGTGGGAGACGGGCCTGCCGCCGACGGGCTGCAGCTACATTTCGAGCTGCATGTCTATGCTACGCTCCTTTCCCGCGGCCGCCGGCAGGCAGCGGAGGACTACCTGTCCGATTCGCCCCTCATCGCGACGATCCCACACGTCGTGGCGCGAGTCCGGGGCTGATGCCGGCCGTGGTGACCGACCGTCTGAACCGCAGGGACATGCGATGCCTGCTCCGACCCCGTCTCCCACGTTCTCGCCAGGCCCGACGGCGACGACGGTGCGGACGGCGTCTGGAGAGGTGCGACAGGTGCCCATCGGCTGGATCCTCTTGCCCCCGGGCGACCCCGGCCTCACCCGGCGGGTGAAGGCCGCGGGCGACCACTGGGTCGTGCAGGAGAAGCGCGGCCGCAAGCTCTTCTCTCGCGGCGTCTGGGCGGCGCTGGCCACGATCGAGCGGATCCAGGGTGAACTGGCCGCCGAGCGGTCGACGGAGCACTATGCGAAGCGGCAGGCTTCGGCCGCGAAGCGTCGCGAGAAGGTTCAGGCCGAATATGTCGAAGACTTCGAGGCGGCGGTGATCGACTTCCTCCACTTCCACGAGCGGCATGCCCTGCTGGGCCGGCGACTCGCAGCCGCGGTGACGGCGCATGCGACGCCCGTGGGCAGTGGGACCGTGGCCCGCACCGAACGCATTCCGATCGAGCGGCGTGCCGAGGCGGCGGTGATCGCCTGGATGCGGCATCAGACGACCGCCTACGATTCCATGAAGATCGCGCGTGTGAAGGGGCAGCGGCGCGAGGTGCGACGGCTGCTGGCGCAGCGGTCGAAAGAACTGCTCCAGCGGTATCGGCTGGGCGAACCGACGATCGCCACCTGCCCGCTGTCGCGGGCTCTGGCGACCAGCTCGTGCCCCCCTTCGCCGGCTCGCGGGGCAGGGGCAGCCCCGCGCTGAGTTCATGCCCGTGCAAGCCGACCGGCCGTGAGGCCGCGGGCTGCCCCGGGCGCCCGGCTCGGGACTGCCCATGCCCCATCGCCGGACGTTCGCGGATGCCATCGTGGCATCCGCTCACTCGGATGCCGCCTGCACTTCGCCATCCTGGCTTCGTTTGGCGTCATACGCCGGCTCGCGGGGCAGGGCCAGCCCCGCGCTGAGTTCATGCCCGTGCGAGCCGACCGGCCGTAAGGCCGGCGAGCGTGGTCTCTCTGGTGAGCGTGCGCTGCGCCTGCCGCAGGGCCTCGATGGCCCGCGACTTCCGACGGGCGTGGCGGTCGAGCAGCATGTCCTGGCCGCACTCGATGAGGCTTTCGGCGGTGATGTCGTCAGGCGGCCGCGCCAGGGTAAACGACGCTTCCGGCACGGCCAGCCGGTGCACGAAGCCCTGCTGCGACAGCCTGTCGAGGATCTCGGCGGCCACGGTCACCGGCAGGCCGGTCTCCTCGACGATATGGCCGAGCGGCACCGGCCGCCCAGACTCAAAACCCTCGGCCACGACCTCCATCAGCAGGAGAACCGACGTCGAATCGACCATGCCGCTCTTGAGCCGCATGCGCTCCAGCTCCTCGAGTTCGTCGCGGCGGCCGCCGAGCCGCTGGACGATCGCAGCCACCTCGACGCCGAACAGGATGCAGATCCACATCGCGTAGGTCCAGATCATGAGCACCGGCACGAAGCCGAGTGGTCCATAGAGCTGGCTGAACGAAAACGCATTGTTGACGTAGGCCACGAGCCCCACCTTGCCGACATGGAGCAGCACCGCCGAGACGAACGCGCCACCGACCGCTGACCGCCACGACACGTGCGTGTTGGGGAGCAACACAAAGGTGCCCAGAAGCATGAGGGTGATCAGGCCGATGCTCCAGACCACGCCGAGGACCTGGATCAGGCCGCCGCTGGCGTCGACCGACGCGATCCAGCGGCCCACATGGGTGTCGACGAGAAACAGCAGGGCGATGCC
>JAUMAF010000184.1:5699-12922 GCA_032117045.1 Pirellulales bacterium
TTCGGGCGCGCGGTAGATCGTGTTGAAGCAGTCCTCGACGGTGACCATCATCGCCACCGCGGCATACATCATCACGGCGAAGCCGAGGAGGCCGAGCGTTTCCAGGTCGATCGTGCCGAACTTCCCGATCATGTCTTCGAGCCACGCGCCCAGCGAGATGCCCGCCGCGTCGGAGGCATCGCCCGTGTCGGCCGGCATGATGCGAACGGCATCGAGCCCGGCGGTTTGCACCAGTTGGTGCACGAGCGACTGGAGCTTGTCCACGCCCTGCATGCCCTTGAAGAGAGCCGTGCTCACGATCGCCAGCGGCATCAGGGCGAAGAGCGTGTGGAACGCGAGGGCAGCCGCCATCTGCAGGGCCCGGTCTTCCCGGAGTTGGCGGGCCCCCACCCGCGCCAGGTCGTACCAGAACCGAGCGGTTGCCTGCCAATGGGTGAGTTCTTCGCGGGGATGCGTGACCACGCGGGTGGTCCACTCGGCGACATCATGGATCAGGCTGCGGAGCATGGCTCGAGTCTCGGGGGCAGGGGCGGGCGGCGGAGCCCCAACTCTACCAAGCCGCGCAGCCCCGCCGAACCATGCGGACGGCAGGCGGAGGTGACCGAAGGGATCGCGATCGGCTATCCTGCCGCCATGTTCGCGGCTCGCCTCGCCCCCGTTCCTCAGGAAAGAAAGCAACGCTCCGATGGCTGACACGCTCTCCGAAACCCAGGGCTGCGACCTGCTCGCCCGACTCTTCAAGGCCCGCGGCTACACGATCTCGAGGAACCAGCAGTTTCGCGAATACGGCGTCGAGTTTCACATCGATGGCTGGGATCCGCAGGCCCGCGTCGGGTTCGAGTTTCTCACCAGCGAGGACGAGGACCACGTCGATCTCTCACTCGATGAATACAAGACGTTGACGGCGGCACAGCGGCGGGGCGAACTGGCCCTGTTCATCATCGACGAGGTCGAGCCGCTCTCGGCGGAGGATCTGGCGCTCGAGGCCCACGAGTTTCTCGACGAGGTCGCCGATGCGGCGCGGGCTCGGCTCGCACGGTCGTCCCGCGGGGGGAAGCTGGCCAAAAAAGCCACGAAGAAAGTGGCCAAGAAGAAGCCGGCCGTGGCGAAGAGGAAGGCGAGGAAGTCTGCCGGCACGAAGGCCTTGAAAAAGACCACCGCGGCGACAAAGAGGCCCGCGGCGAAAAAGAAGGCCGCGAAAAAGAGCCGGGGCAAGCGGTAAGCCCGCAGCAAAGGCGATCCTCAGGCTGCGGTGCCCGTGAAAGCCGACGGCGTAAGGCCGCGGGCAAACCGCGGTGAATCCGGACGGATCCCTGGTTCACCCCACGCCTCACGGCGTTGGGCTTGTACCGGATTCCCCACGCCTCACGGCGTTGGGCTTGTAACGGTTCACCCCACGCCTCACGGCGTTGGGCTTGTACCGCATCACCCCACGCCTTTCATCAAAAAAAGCTGCCGCCCCTTGCGGGGCGGCAGCCGTAGGAACCACTGAATCGTCATCTGGCCGGTCGGAAACGGTCGGAACCGTCGCGTCTGGCTTTGATGGCGGGATTGGTGGGCTGCGTCAACGGCAGGCCCGTCGACTCGCCGCTATCGGCGCAGCCCTCCGATACAGTCACATTGCGTCACTGAATCACCTCCTTTGCTACGAGGAATCCCAGCCGTCGCGACCACTGTGGAGTCGCCGCCAGGCGGTTCATTCCCCGGCCGTCACCGGGGACCGTCGCTTGATAATAGAGCAGCGACGGGCCCTGGCCAGCAACTCCTCGGTCGATCGCGTTTCAGGAAGTCCCCGGCTGGCCGGAGGTCTCCAAGCCGACCGGCCGTCAGGCCGCGGCCAACGCTCGGCCGATGAAGAGCGATGTCCAGCCGCCGCCCCCCGCGTGGACGCGGGCCTTCTCGACTGTCACCGCGAATCCGGCCTTCCGCAGCCGCTCCGCAAAGGCGGGATCTGCCACCGATGACCACACCGCCAGACAGCCGCCGGGCTTCAGGGCCGCCTTTGCCGCCGCCAACCCCCGTGCACCGTAGAGCCGGTCATTGGAACCCACGCTCAGTCCGTTCGCTCCGTTGTCGACGTCGAGGATGACGGCGTCGAACCGTTCCCGGCCCCCCCGGAGCGCGTCCGCCACGTCCCCCTCGACGAGTTCGACCCGGTCGTCGGCCAAGGCATCGGCACCGAGACCATAGGCAGGCGTCCGGTTCCATGCCACGACCGCTGGCATGAGTTCCACGACCACCACCGTGGCCCGGGGGTGGAGCTGGGCCAACGCCGCCCGCAGCGTGAATCCCATGCCGAGGCCGCCGACGAGCACCCGTGCCCCGGCGCGGTCCCGCAGGCCCTCGCAGGCCAGTTCGGCCAGCCGTTCTTCCGAATGGTGCTGCCGGCTCGACATCAACTCCACGCCGCCGACCCGGATCGTGAACACACCGTCGTGCTCGTGGAGGGTGAGCGGGGTGCCGTCGGGCGTCGTGGCCTGGTCGCGAAGGATTGTTGGCTTCATAAGGACCACGCAGCATGGCTCGGAAACAGCAGGATGGCAACCGGCTGAGCGGGAAGGGGATCGGTCGCGGGCGTTGGCTTTGACTGATGGCCAGGGCAACCCCTATGTTTTCCGGAACGAGCCGCACAGTCGCGAGTAAATCGCAAGTCGGCTTCATCCCCGATTCAATCCTCAGTCATCCCTTTCAGGAACATTTCCCATGGCCAAGTCGCCTCCGCAGCCCACCGCCCTCGAACAGGTTCGCTCGCTCCTCACCGCCGCCGAGCAGAAGGTGCTCTCGTCGAGCATGGGAGCCGCGATCGCCAAGGCTTCGAGGGAACAGGTTCAGGCGGCGATGTCGCGGGCCCGCACGCTCCGCGACAAGTGGCGCGATCTGCATGCCGACCAGACGCGAGGCACAAAACGGTCGCCGAAGGCGGGAACCGGCGTGAACCGCCGAAGCAAGGAGAAGCACGAGGTGTTCGACGGCGCCGTCAAGCGGTTCGAGGCGCGACTCGCCGAACTGGCGAGCGGCGTGCGGGCAGCGGTCTCGAAGCAGACGGCCCGGCTCAGCGCCGCGACCAAGCCGACGAAGGCCGCTCGCACGGCCGTGAACCGTGGTTCGCGGGCAAGCCTGCGGAAGGAACTCAAGGAGGCCGTTTCGGGGATCAATCGCAAGCAGAAGGCGAAGGCTGCCAAGGCGGCCAAGGTCGCGAAGGTCGCGGCCAAGCCTGTCGAAGCCGCAGTCGCTGTCGCCGTGCCGGCGACCGTGAAGGTGGCGCCGTCCGTGCGCGGCGGAAAGAAGCGGAAGAAGTCCGTGGCTCCAATCGCCGTGTCGGCCCAGCGGCCGCTGAAGTTCGACGTGGCCGGTCAGCGGTCGGCGCGGTCGGCCGCAACTGCCGCCCGGTTCAAGGTCGAGGGGGCCAAGACCCGCCGCGGCAGCCATCTGAAGTCGAGCGGCAAGCGGTCGCAGGCCCGCCGCGACGGCCGAACCCGCTGAGCGACCACGGTCTCACACGTCTGACGCTCGCGCGTCCATCGGTACAAGCCCAACGCCGTGAGGCGTGGGGTCGATCCGCGATATGCCCAGATGCAGAGCGGGTCGCCCGCGGCCTTACGGCCGGTCGGCTGGGACGAGCGTTCGATTCGTTTGGTTTTCGACACCGGGTCTGCCGAACTGTCCGACGGCGAGGCGACGCCCTGGTGATTGCCAGACGCATCGCCGCTTGCCCGCTCGCGGCCACCGTTCCTACCGTTGCCCGCCCCCGGGATGGCGGCCCGTCGTGGGCTCCGCTGCGTTTCGTGCCCGGGGATCTCTGAGGGTTTCAACGATGACTAGCAAGATCCTTGTTCGGCTGGTTGGTGCGATGGTGTGTCTGGCGGCGTTCGTAGCGGCCGGTGATGCCGAGGCCGGCTTTCGGCACCGGCGTTCGAACTGCTGTGCCGCCCCGTGCTGCGAGCCGGTGTGTGCGACAAGCTGCTGTGCTCCGGCGTGCGCTCCGGCCTGTGCGCCGGCCTGTGCTCCGGCGTGCGAGACCGTCGCGACGTATGACTGCTGCGGTCGGCTCGTCTGGCGGCGGGCCGCCTGCTGCGAGACGATCGTGTCGTCGTCGATCGTGCTGCCGGCAGCCAGTTGCTGCGGCATCGTGAGCACGGAGTCGTCGGTCGGCGGCATCGTGAAGACGTCGCCGACGAAGGCTGCGATGGATGCCACTACCGTCGCCTCGACGAAGTAGCGGAGCGTTCACACGCTACCTATAACCCTGCGGGCGAACTGGACTCGCTCACTCCCGCGCGGAGGCGAGTCCTCCGTGCGGGATTTTTTTGCGAAGACACGACCTCTTCGCAGGAGCGTCTTTCCCCGCGACGAGTGTGGCTGGTACAAAGCAGCCGGCGGATGTGGGTCGGTGCCTCTTTGACGCAACAGGAGCATGTCATGAAATTGACAGGAATGTGGCAGACGCGAGCCATCGCGATTTCATTCGCCGTTGCCGCCGCTTTGCGTGGCGGAAGTGACGTGCGGGCCGTCGCGGCGGTGGTGGACCGCTACCGGATTCCGATCTTCGCCGAGGTCGTCGTCGAGAAGGACATCGTCTTCGGCAAAGCTGTGAATGCCTCCGGCAAGGAGGAAGTGCTGCATCTCGATGTCTACACACCCGAGGGAGACACCGACCGCCGGCGACCGGCGATCCTCTTCATCCACGGTGGAGGCTTCAGGCCGGGGCAGGACAAACGGCAGAAATATATCGTCATGATGGCGACCGAGTTTGCGAGACGGGGCTATGTGGCCGTGTCGCCCGACTATCGCGTGCGGGCCAACCGCGACGACGACCGCATCGGCACGCTTCGCGACGCGGTGGAAGACTGCCGCGGTGCGCTCGCCTGGATGAGAGAGCATGCTGCCGAGCAGGGGATCGACCGCGATCGGATCGCGGTCGGTGGCGGCTCGGCTGGCGGCATGATCGCGACCAGCCTCGTAGGCCTCGAGAATGCGGCTACCGCTGACCGGAAGACACCCGGCCTGTTCGCGTTGGTGAACCTCTGGGGCAGCCCTGCCGCCGACATGCGGCTCTGTACGCTCGACGCCCACTACCCGCCTTCCATCATCATCCACGGCACTGCCGACACGACCGTGCCCTTTGAGCGGAGCGAGCAATTCGCCGCTGACCTCGAAGCCGCTGGCGTCGAGCGTGTGCTGGTGCCGATCCCCAACGCGCCGCACACGCCAAGCAAGGAGATGCCTGAGATCGTGGAGCGTGCGGCGGTGTTTGTTCACGATCACCTACCGGCTGCCGCGTCCGACTGAACGCCGCCGTCCCCTGTCGGATGTCAGGGCCCTCAGCACGTCGTCGAGAGGGACCGTCGCAAACGACGTCGCGAAGTCGCTCATCGAGTAGGGAATGATGAGCAATCCTGAGTGCACGAGCGAACCGCAACTGTAGACGACGTTGGGGACGTAGCCCGCCCGTTCGTTCTCGTTGGGCGAGAGCAGTGGTTCGGCAAGCCGGCCGATCACCCTCGACGGGTCGTCGAGATCGAGCAGCACGGCTCCGATCGAGTATTTTCGCATCGGACCCACCCCATGCGTGAGCACCAGCCAGCCTGCTCGCGTTTCGATCGGCGAGCCGCAGTTGCCGATCTGCACGTATTCCCAGGGGTAGGTGGGTCGGAGGACGAGCCGTCGCGAGTGCCAGAAGTGGAGCATGTCGGACTCCATCAGGTAAATGTTCTCGCCGTCCTGCCGCGAGAGCATCACATAGGAGCCGTTGATGCGCCGGGGGAAGAGCGCCATTCCCTTGTTGGCGATCACCGGGCCGTTGAGGGTGCTGATGCGAAAGTGGACGAAGTCTTCGGTCTCGAGAAACTGCGGGAGCATCACGCTGCCGTCGAATGCGGTGAAGGTGGCGTAATAATGGATAGAGCCATCGTCCTCGATGAAGCGGACGAATCGGGCATCTTCGATGCCGTTCGTCTCGGCTGGCGAGTAGGGAAAGACGACCCGCTCGGAGATGTCGGAATCGGGGCTGCATTCAATCTCGTAGTTGGCCCTGGCCAGTGCCAGAATGGCTGCTGAAAGGGGCTCCCACTCGCGACGGCGAGCCCGCTGCAGTCTCGAAGTGGCCGTGAGCGAGCCCTCCAGCTGTTGGAGCGTGAAACGGTCGTCGAGCGCGGCGAAGGCCACCTCCACGAAGCCGTCCATGACGCCCAACTCCCCGAGCTTCCGTAGGAACAGCGTCTTGTCGTAGGCGGCGTTGGCGACCACGCGGGGGGCCGTTACGAAGCCCGTTGGTGGGGCGAGCAGGATCGCTCCGCTGGCGTCGATCGTGCCGGCCCGGAAGCCCACGCTCGAGATATGGCCCTCGCCGGTGGCCCGCAGGCTGACGATGAATCGGCATTCGTGCGCCGTCAGTCCGCTCTGGTCGGGGTGGAGAACGATCGAGGGATTGAAGAGCGCGGCGCTCTCGAGGGCATATTCTTGAGTGAAATACGAACCGATGAGCAGCCGCCGTGGCTCCGAGAGCGGTGTGTCGGTGAGGAGATGATGCTTGGCCGCCTCGAACTGCTCCTGAAAAAAGTTCATCAGTCGTTGATGCCGGCCATGAAACTCCGAAAGCACGGCCTCCAGCCGCCGCGCGACTTCATCGTCGGGGAGGGCCATGACCCGTCCGATGATCCGCATCGTTCGTTGCGGATGGGCCTGGTCGAATGGTCGGTAGAGCACCCGGGCATTGTTTGGCCGGAGCAGCAAGCCGGTGCGGGTGACCTGCATGGGAAGGGTCTTTCGAACGCGGAAACGCCTACCGTCCATACTCCTCACGACGATCTGCCAGCGGTGCGTGTGCATGGTGCCTGCCGAGTCGGTGCGTCGTCGGGGCAGGCAGCCGCGGCGTCGCCGTCTCCAGAAACCTCATGTCGACGACGGCGGCGATGGAGGCGAGGGTCGATTCCGCCCCCTGGTTCTCGTTGGTCCGATCTTCGAGCAGCCCGTCACGACAGCCGCCAGTGCGGGGATCGACGACCGTCGTGCCGAGCACGTTGTGGCCATGAAACCATCCGAAGGCCGTGCGGGCCCGGTCGAGCCAGATCTGGTCGCCACCCGCACGAAAGGCCTCGCGGCACGCGGCCACCATTGCCTGGGCCTCGAGAGGCTGCTGGTCAAATGCCGCCGCCGTGCCGTCGCGGTGCAGGAATCCGCGACAGCCGATCGGCGCGAACCGCCCGCCCGATGTCTGCTGCTCC
>JAUMAF010000185.1:0-11464 GCA_032117045.1 Pirellulales bacterium
CTCGACGGCCGCGGCGGGATCATGGCCGTGCACGACGAGCGAGCCGGTGACGATGTCACAGGCCAGCGACCCTTCCGGGAGGGCGGCGATCAGCCGCGCGAGATCCGCCGGCGCGGCGCGGCCCGCTTCGCCGCACAGAAGGGCCCCCACGTGCTGGCCGAAGGTGCCGACGTCGGTGAGCACGTCGGTGAGCAGCCGCCACTGCGGGCCTGCCGACTCGGCCGGAATCTCACCGACGTGGTTGAGCACGATCCCCGCGCCGAGGTCGTGAGCCAGTTGCAGGGCAGCCTTGGTCGCAGCGATCCTGCCCTCGAGCCGTTCCGGATCTCCATAGCCGCCCCGTGTGCGGAACGACACGGCGGAGACGACGACGCCCTCATCGCCCAGCCATTTGCGGATCTGCCGCAGGCCCGTCTGCGTGAGCTGGGCGGGATCGAGGCCGTGGCGGGCGTCGATTTCGACGCCGCGAATGCCGAGGTCATGGGCCACCCGCAGGGCCCGGCGAAAATCGGCGGCCAGCGCCGTCACGGGCACGGAGAGGTGGGCGGTGTCCATGGTGCGGGATGCGTGCTCCGGATCGCGGGCCGTGAGCCACCATAGTATCCTCTCAGGATGCCCGACCTCGCCGTGGTGACCGCCGCCCTCGAACATCTCGCGCCTCTGCGGCTCGCCGCGGCCTGGGATGCCGTGGGTTTGCTGGTTGCGCCGCGGAGCGGCGTCGTCGAGCGGGTGATGACCTGCCTGACGCTCACGCCTGAGGTCGCGGCGGAGGCGGTGCGGGAGCGGGTCGATCTGGTGGTCACGCACCATCCGCTGCCCTTTCGACCGCTGGCCCGGATCACGTCTGAAACCGGCCCGGGCCGCGTGCTGCTCGATGTGATCCATTCAGGAGCGGGAATCTGGAGCAGCCACACCGCCTGGGATTCGGCGGCCGGAGGCATCAACGACCAACTCGCCCACCTGCTCGGCCTGGCCAGCATCGCGCCGATCGAGCCCGACGCGGAACTGCCCCAGGTTGGCTTCGGCCGCGCCGGCACCGCGGCCGACGGTGGCACGGTGGCCGACCTCGCGGCCCGTGCCGCTCAGGCACTCGGAATCGAGCATGTGCAGGTGGCCGGTGACGCCGCCCGACCGGCAGGGCGGGTGGGCATCGTCTGCGGTTCGGGAGGCGACTGCGTGGAGCAGGTCTCGCGGGGTGGCTGCGACACGCTCTTCACCGGCGAAATCAAGCTTCACCAGGCGACCGAGGCCCTCGCGGCCGGCATGGCCGTCGTGGCGGTGGGCCACCATGCCAGCGAACACTTTTCCATGGCGGTGCTCGCGAAGCGGCTCGCCGCCGCCGTGCCGGGGCTTTCCTGCCAGGCCAGCCGAGACGAACGGGATCCGCTCGGTTGGCTGGAGTGAGTTCACCGAACTGAGCCGTTTTTCACGACGGCCGGCGCGTTGCCCCGCCGATTTCGTGCGCTACACTTGGGGGAGTCGCTTTTCGTGGGCGAACGGCCTCTTTTTCAGGCGGGTGCATGGCGAGATTTCTCACGGCGCTGCCGGTATTCAACGAAGTCGCCCACGTCGAAGGCGTGCTCGACGAAGTGCTTCGGTTCACGCCCGATGTCCTCGTCGTGGATGACGGATCGAGCGACGGCACGTCGGAACTGCTCGCGGCCCGCGTCGCCCGCCGGGGCGATATTCGCGTGGTCAGCCATGCCGTGAATGCCGGCTATGGCGCCGGCCTGGCCACCGCGTTTCGCGAGACCCTGGCAGGGCCGTGGGACGGTCTCGTGACGATCGACTGCGACGGCCAGCACCAGCCGCGACTGATCCCCGACTTCATGGCTGCGTTGACAGATGCCGCAAGCCACGCCGACATCGTCAGCGGGAGCCGTTATCTGCGACGGTTTTCGGGCGACAGCGAGCCGCCCGTGGCCCGCCGCCGGATCAATGCCGAGATCACCGCCGAGGTCAACGAGCGGCTGGGCCTGGAACTGACCGACGCCTTCTGCGGCTTCAAGGCCTATTCGCGGCGGGCGTTGGAATGTCTGCACGTGACCGAGACGGGCTACGCGATGCCCCTCGAGGCCTGGGTGCAGGCCGCGGCCGCGGGCCTGACGATCGTGGAACTGCCCGTGCCGCTGGTCTATCTCGATCTGGCGCGGAGTTTCGGGGGCGCACTGGACGACGCGGCGACCCGTCTGGCCTACTATCGCCGCGTCCTTGACCGCGCCGAAGCGGCCGTCGTGGCCGTGGGCCGCGACGCATCGGCCTGAGTCGGCCGTCCGCCGGCGAGAACCTCGTTTTCCCGGGGCCCCGTTGCCGGCAATGCCTACGCCTCGTCGCACCCATCTCCCGCCCGAACCCTCCGGGGCTCGCCTGATCGATCCGCCGGTGGTTCCTGGCCCCGGCACGGGATCGATCGAGGCCCTTGTCGACAACAACCGCCTGCTGCGGGCGGCGCTCGACGCCCGAATCGGTGACATGCGGCTCTGGGAACTGGTCGCCGCCACTCGCCGCGAGGTGCTGACGGTCGCGGCCGAATACACGGGCCACTACCGCGATATCACGCGGCCGGCGGACGTCGCCGATTGGATCGCCCGGCCCGTGATCATGGGCGGCCATCAGCCCGAACTCTTCCACCCCGGCGTGTGGCTCAAGAACTCCGTGCTCGACGCCTATGCGCGGCAGGTGGGCGGCACGGCGCTCAACCTCGTCGTCGACACCGATCGCTGCGCCCGCACGAGCGTGCCGGTGCCGGTTGGTACACCCGCGAATGCGTCCGTGGAAGACGTGCCCTTCGACGCCTTCAACGGAGAGATGGCCTGGGAGGAACGACCGGTGCTCGACGCCGCCTGCTTCGCGTCGTTCGGCGATCGCGCCTGCAGGCGGCTCGAGCCGCTCGTTCGCAGGCCGATGCTTCAGTACTGGTGGCCGCTGGTGGTGGACCGCGCGCGGCAGAGCCATCGCATCGGTCTCGGCATCGCCCAGGCGCGGCACATGCTCGAGGAGCGGTTCGGCCTCGAGACGCTCGAACTGCCTGTCAGCGAAATGGTGCGACTGCCGACGGTGATGGTCTTCATGGGCTGGCTGCTCGCCCACGCGCGGCAGGTGCACGAGGCCTACAACGACGCGTTGGCTGCCTACCGTCGCGAACGGGGAGTCCGCGGTCACGGGCGGCCGATGCCCGACCTTGCCGTGCGTCACGATTCCGATGGGGAATGGATCGAGGTGCCGTGGTGGATCTGGTCGCGGGACGATCCGCGACGGCGGAGGGTGTTTGCGAATACGTCACTGCCCGGCGGCATCGCGCTCTCCGATATGGAGACGCTCCGGGTGGAGCTTCCGATCACCCCCGACACCTCGCCGTCGAAGTGGGTCGACGCGATGTCGCGGATGGAGGAGCACGCGATCAGGCTGCGTCCGCGGGCGATTCTCACCACGCTGGTCTCGCGGCTGCTGGTGGCCGACGTCTTCGTGCACGGCATCGGCGGCGCGGCCTATGACGGAATCACCGACGACATCGTCCGTCGGCTGGCCGGGTCTGATCCGCCGCGACATGCCGTCGTGTCGGGCACGCTGCGGCTGCCATTGGAGGGTGTGTTTCCCGGATTCGAGGCCCAGGATCCGGCGGGCCAGCTCGCGGCATCGCGGATGTTGCTTCGCGACATCCAGTTCCATCCCGAACGACACCTCGAGCATCGTGCTTCAGAGTCCGACGAGATCCGCGATCTGATCGCGGCGAAGCGCCGCTGGATCGACACGCATCCCACGGTCACCCTCGCCCGGCGGCGGTGTCGGGAAATTCGCGGGATTAACGAGCGACTGGCGGCGAAACTCGAGATCCTCGGCAGCCGCACCGTGACGCGCACGGCGGAACTGTCTGCTGCCGTGAAGTCCCGCAACGTGCTGCGATCGCGTGGCGAACCCTGGTGTTTTTTTCCGGAAAACGCGCTTAAAACCTTCCTGCTACTGGAAAACGGTGCAGACCCGGCATAGATTGATCGCCAACGGACTGGTTTAAAGTTGCTCCACGGAAAGGAGGCATCATGCATCGGGTGGATCGTTTCCCGAGAAGGCCGCGGGCGGGAGCCAAGGGAGTGCCGGCACGGCGACTCCAGCGGTGTTCATTCTTGTCACGCGTGTCATGCGTGTCATGGTCGCCCGAGGTAGCAAGCCGTTCTTCGGCGCGGGCTCGTTCCGCGGCGTCCGGCTCCGTGGCTGCCAAGCAGCGCACGAAGATGAAAAGCCGCCTGAAAATCAGTACGGCAAGCGGCGGGGGCACTGCCGCCAGCATGCCGGCAGTTGCCACCCCGCGGCCAGCTGGCGGCCTGGGTGTCCGCCCCGCGAAATCGAAGCCCGTCGTGGCCATGCCTGGAGCCGAGGCCGAGACGGTGCGACTGGCCCAGGGTACCGACCGTCAGGGAACCGACCGTCGATCCGCGAAGAAGCCCGCGATGCGGAGCCTGCCCGTTTCACCGGCGGAGACCGTGGAAACGCTGGAAATTCGCCCCTCCGGCACCGTCGTCAGCCGCCGGCCGCTCGTGAAGCGGCCCGCCATTCAGCATGTCCCGCATCACCCGACCCTGTCCCTCAAGCCCCCCGCATGGATGCTCGAGGAGTGCCATGTGGCACCGGCACGTGCCGGAGATCAGAGCGAAATCCTGCAGTTGCTTTCCGGCCTGCCGGCGGCGCCCTCGCGGGCCGAGTTTCATGCGGCCGTCGATCATCCGGAGCACGACTCCGCCAACCGTCTGGTCGCCCGACTCGCCGGCCGGATCGTGGGTCATGTCGAGATCGTGCCCCGTGACCTGCTTGTGGGCTCGGTGGCGGTGCGGGGCGCGGTCATCGACCGCGTGGCCGTACTGCCGGAGTGTCGGGGTGCCGGCCACGGCCAACGGCTCGTCCGCGCCGCGGAAGACCGGATGCGGCAATCGGGCGCCGTCGTCGCCTTCTCGCGCACGCGGATCGCGCCGTCGTTCCACGAACTCGGCTGGAGCGTGCTTGGCCGCGACTCGGCCACGCCAGGTCGCCCCACCGACATCCTCGCGCGGCTCCTCGAAGGCGGGCAGCGGGCGGGCGAACCGGTGACGATGCGGCAGTGGCGACATGTCGAACTCCCTGCCATCCTGCGGATCTACAAGCAGAATGCCTCGCGATTCGTCGGTCCGCTCGACCGCAGCGAAAACTACTGCCGCTGGCTCGTGAGTCGCGGCGCGTTTGACTCGATCATCGTGGCTCTCGTCGGCCAAGATCGCTACGAGTTGCATGAGTCAAGCGCGCGGATCGTGGGCTACGCGATTCAATCCGGTAATCGTGTGCTCGAGATCATGGCCGACCCCGAGTTCGCCGGTCTTGAGCGGGAGATTTTGGCGCGGGTCTGCGCCGAAGCCATCGAGAACGACCGGCAGGAGATCATCTTCGAGTCGAGCGCATCCGATCCGCTTCATGCGGCGGTTGCCGGTGGCGAAAGTCTCGTGCAGGGGGGCGATCGGATGCTGGTCGCGAAGGTCTTCCGGCCGCTCGATCTGCTCAACTCGATCGCGGCCGCCGTGACGGCCCGTGTCGTGGAGGCCGAAATCCGCGAGACCGTGGAACTGGGGCTCGATGCCCCCGGATTCCGAGGCTCGATCATCGTGGCCGAGGCCAAGGGTGCCGAGCGGCAGGCCACGGTGCATCCGGGCCGGGTGGGCCGGAGCTACCTCAAGCTGTCCGACGACGAGCTTGCGCGGCTTCTTCTGGGGCAGTGCGATCCGGCAGAGGCCGCCGCGGCTGGCCGGCTCGAGGCCTCGACCCAAGTGGCGCAGAAGCTCGCAGCGCAGCTCTTCCCACGGACGCCGCTCTGGTGCCCGATGTGGGACGACCTGCCCGCGTAGGGTGGCCTCCGAGGGCCTCAGGAAACCTAACTCCGTGAACCGTGGGGAGCCCGCGGCCTTACGGCCGGTCGGCTTTCACGCGACAGGGCGTCGGCTCTTGCGATCCTGATGCGTCAGCCGCCGCCTGCGAGCCAGGCGTCGGCCCATGTGCGGACATGCTCGACACCCTGGCGGTGGCAGAAGTCGCCGAGCGTCTCGTTCGCCTGCCGCTCCGCCTTGAAGTAGGCGAGCACGGCCGTGATCTCCCGGGCGAGATCTTCGAACGGCACGACGTCCTTGTAGTGCTCGTTGAGCCGGTCGCCCAAGAGTCGGCCGCCGAGGAAGAGGGTGTACTTGCCCGCAGTGCGGCCCACGATGCCGATGTCGGAGTTGTAGGGGCGGGCGCAGGCGTTGGGGCAGCCGGTCATCCGCAGCGTAAAGGCCTCATGGGAGAGGCCGAGTTTCGCCACTTCGGGCTCGAGCGCGTCGATCAGTCCGGGCAACACCCGCTCGCTCTCGGCGACCGCGAGTCCGCAGGTCGGGAGGGCGACGCAGGCCATGCTCCAGCGGCGGATCGTGCTGATCTCCTCGGAGGTCTTCACGCCGTGAGAATGGAGGATCTCCACGATCCGTTCCCGGTCGGTGATGCCCAGGTCGGTGAACAGGAGGCTCTGGTGGGCGGTGGTCCGCACGCCCGGCTTGAGGTCGTGGAGGATCCGCCGCAGGGCCGTCTTCAGCCGGAAGTCGCCGGTGTCGTGCACCCGGCCGTTTTCGACGTTGAGCCCATAGAAATACTTTCCATCCCCCTGCTCGAACCAGCCGATGTGGTCGTCGAAGCCGTGGACGTCGGCGGGGTGGCAGGGGGCCAGCGGCTTGCCGAAGTATTCCTCGACCTTCGCCCGGAAGGCGTCGAGGCCCATCGTGTGAATCGTGTACTTGAGGCGGGCCGTTTTGCGGTCGGAGCGGTTGCCGTAGTCCCGCTGCACCTTGATGATCGCCTCGGCGATCCCGCAGACGTCTTCGGGGGGCACGAAGCCGAGTCGCTTGCCGAGCGCGGGAAACGTCTTGGCGGCGCTCGGCGTCACGCCCATGCCACCGCCGGCCAGCACGTTGTAGCCGAGGATCTTTCCCCCTTCGTGGACGACGAGGAAGCCAAGGTCGTTGGCGTAGATGTCGGTGCAGTTATCTTCAGGAAGTGCGAAGGCCGTCTTGAACTTCCGCGGCAGGTAGGTCGGGCCGTAGATCGGCTCCACATCCTTCTCGCCTGAGGTGCCCCCGGCGAGTGTCTTTTCACCCGTGTCAGGATCGGTCAGCCAGATCTCATAGTAGGCCCGCGTCCGCGGCGCCAGGTGCTTCGCGAGCTCGTCGACCTTGGCCTGCATCTCGTCGCGGACCGGGTTGCCGTGGATCGGGGCCGGGCAGCACATGATGTTCCGCTCGACGTCGCCGCATCCGGCAAGCGAGGACATCTGGACGTCGTGAATCCGCCGCATGAAGGGCTTGAGATCCCCCTTCACCACCCCGTGGTGCTGGATCGCCTGCCGGGTGGTGAGCCGGATCGTGCCGTTGCCCACCTCGTCGCCGAGGTCGATCGCCGAGAGCAGCTGCGCCGCCGTCAGCTTGCCGCCGGGCACGCAGGTGCGGATCATGAACGAGACCTCGCGCTGACTCTTCTTGCCGTCGGCCGACTTCTTCCGGGTCTCGCGGTCGTCCTGCTGGTAGGTGCCGTGGTTCTTAAGCAGCTGGATCGAACCCTTACCGAATCCGGGCGTGCCGTCGGTGAGTTCCTTGGCGATGTCGCCCGCGAGAAAGTTGCTCGCAGCCTTCGTCACCTCGACGGCAGACGGCTTTGCGGCGGCGGGGGTGTCGGTGAATTCCGCGGTGGGTTCGGCGGTTGCCATGGTGCTGTCCGGGTTGGCGGAGAGGATTGGTCAGGACGATCGACCTCCAAAAGAATAGGCAATCGACCGATCTGGTGCGATATCGACGCGGATGGGGGATACTCCGTCGATTCCGAGAGGTCGAGGAGGAACATCGCGATGGGCCACTTCCTGTTTTTCTTGTTTGCCGTGGTGGCGGGGCTGTTCTGGACAGCGGCCTGTACGGCGGCCGCGGCGCGGGTGACCCGTGGCTGGCTGAAGGCACTTCTGGCGGCGCTTGGCGCGGGCCTGCCAGTGATCGCCGTGCTGCCGATCGTGGCGGCAGCGTGGTGGCTGGCGTTCGGGATGCGGATCCAGTCGAACTGGTTTCCGCAGGCGATCACGGTGCTCTTGTCGCTCGTGATCGGCGGCGCGTGGATCGTGCGGGCCGGCCTCGCGCCGCGCGACGACCGCGAACCGTCGGCAACCCGCTGGCCGCTCGTCGGCCTCATCGCGCTCGCCCTGATCGCGACGGCCGTGACCTTCGGAACCCTCCTGATCCTCGACAACGCGGTCGTCGCCCAGGCGCCCTACCTGCGGCTGGAGGCCGCAAACCTGATGCAGTCGAACCTGCCACCGATCGTGGCCGACGATGAGAACGCGGCGCCCCTCCACCTCCAGGCCGGTGCGGCGATCACGGCCGACAAGGAGTTTCACGCCGAGGATTCGCCGATCGATCCGGAAGGCGATGTGATGCGGGAGGCGGTCACGGTGTTTCTCGCCCGTCATGCGGCGACGCTGGACCTCGTCCGCCAAGCCGCCGACCGCGATACCTGCCGGTTCACCCGCGACTGGGGCCGGCCGTCGATCGACATGATCCTCGAGGAGATTCAGACGCTCCGGAGCGAAAGTCGGCTCCTGGCCCTTGCCGCGCGGCGGGCCGCGGCCGAGGGGCGGCACGCCGACGCATTGGCCGACATCATCCGGATCCAGCGACTCGGCCGCCACGCGGCGTCGGAACCGATCCTGGTGTCGCACCTCGTGGGCATCGCCCTCGATCGCGTGGCCCTCACGGCACTCACCGACCTGCTGCCGCAGCTCGGAGCCGACGATGCGCCGCTGCTCGAATCACCGGAGGTCCGCGATCTCGTGGGCCGCCCGCTCAACCTCCTGCCGGCGCTGTATGGCGAGGAGGCGTTTGGCCTGGCGATGTTCGCGGGATTCGCCGATGGACGGATGGCATCGGCAGAGGTGTTTGGGCCGGATCAGCCAGATCACGCCCGCAGGATGTGCGACGTCGGCCCGATCTTCCGGGTTTTTTTCCTGCCGGGCGACCTCGACGGCTACCGGCGGCTGATGCACGGCTTTCAGCAACTCGTGGCCCGCCGTGAGGAACGCACGGACTACCCGCAGATGAAGCGAGAAGTGGATGCCCTGGAGAAGAGTTTCGTCGAGCATCCGCCCGGGATTCTCTCCCGGATGATCGTTCCCTCACTCACTAGTGTGTTTCAGGCCCGCGCTCGCAGTGAAGCGGTGCACCGCGCTGCCACAGTGCTCGTGGCGGCGACGAAGCAGCGGCTGGCGACCGGCGTGCTTCCGCTGGAGCCGGCAGCGTTCGGGGCCACGCCGTCATTCGTGCTGCCCGCGGATCCCTTCACCGAGGGCGGCAAGCCGCTCATGATGAAGCGGGGTGACGCGGGACTCTCGGTCTACTCGGTCGGGCCCGACGGGGAGGACGATGGCGGCCCGGTGCCAGAAGAGGATGCCGAATATGGCGACGACGACATCGGCCTCGTGATGGCGGTCGAGTAGGCTTCGAACCGCGTGGCTCCGGCCCGTGCAAGCCGACCGGCCGTGAGGCCGCGGGATGCCCGTTCACGCGTCAAAATACAGACAGAACTCGTACGGATGCGGCCGCAGCCGCATCGGGTCGATTTCCTTCTCCCGCTTCCACTTCAGCCAGGTCGTGATCACGTCTTCGGTGAAGACGTCGCCACGGAGCAGGAAGTCGGAATCTTTCTCGAGGGCGTTGAGCGCCTCGTCGAGCGAGGCGGGCGCCTTCGGCACGTTGGCCAGCTCTTCCGGCGGCATGTCGTAGATGTCACGGTCGAGTGGCTCGCCCGGGTGGATCTTGTTTTGAATTCCGTCGATTGCCGCCAGCAGGATCGCCGAGAAGGTCAGGTAGGGATTGCAGGTCGGATCGGGACAGCGGAACTCGACCCGCTTCGTCTTGGGACTCGCCGAATACATCGGAATCCGACAGCTGGCCGAACGGTTGCGCTGCGAATAGGCGAGATTGACCGGGGCTTCGTAGCCGGGCACGAGCCGCTTGTAGCTGTTGGTGGTCGGATTCGAGATGGCGAGGATCGCCGGGGCGTGGCGGAGGATGCCGCCGATCGCATGAATCGCCATTTCGGAGAGGCCCGCATAGCCGGTGCCGGCGAAGAGGGGATGGCCATCCTTCCAGAGCGAGATGTGGGTGTGCATGCCGGAGCCGTTGTCGCCGTAGATCGGCTTGGGCATGAAGGTGGCCGTCTTGCCGTGCCGCCGGGCCACGTTGCGCACGATGTATTTGTAGAGGCACATCTGATCGGCCATCCGGACCAGTTCCTGAAACCGCATGTCGATTTCGCACTGCCCGGCCGTCGCCACCTCGTGATGCTGCGCCTCGACGTCGATCCCGCAGTGGATCATCGTCTGCATCATGTCGTTGCGAACATCCATCAGCTGGTCGGAGGGGGCGCAGGGAAAGTAGCCCTCCTTGTGCCGCAGCTTGTAACCGAGATTCGGCCCCTCGGCGCGGCCGCGGTTCCACTCGGCCTCGCAGGAGTCGAGATGGAAGTAGCCCTCGTGGGCGTTCTGATCGAACCGCACGTCGTCGAACACGAAGAACTCGGCCTCGGGTCCGATGAAGCAGGTGTCGGCGATGCCGGTGCTCTTCAGGTAGTTGACGGCCTTCCTCGCGATGTTCCGCGGGTCACGGGAATAGTCTTCGCGGGTGATCGGATCCTGCACCATGCAGATCATCACGAGCGTCGGGATCGACGCGAAGGGATCCACGACTGCCGTCGTCGGTACCGGCACCAGGAGCATGTCGCTCTCGTTGATCGCCTGCCAGCCGCGGATGCTCGAGCCGTCGAAGCCGAGGCCATCCACGAACGTGTCTTCCTCGAGCTTGGCCACCGGGATCGTGAAGTGCTGCCAGGCGCCGAGAAAATCGGTGAACCTGAGATCGACCGCCTTCACTTCCTTCTCGCGGCACATCGCGAGCACTTCACGGGGCTTCATCACGCGTTCTCCGGGGATGCCCCATCATAGGCTCCCGATCGGCGGCCTGCGGATCGATTCCGCTCCCGCCGGCGATCCGGATCACCCGCCGTCCGGATCAGTAGTCGGCGCCACCGGCAGCGGTGGAGCTGGGCAGCGACAGCGGCTTCGGCTTATGGCGGACCGCGCGACGGGCGTTTTCATCGCGGAGCCGTTCGACCGCCTCCTCGAGGCTCATCGCGCCCAGGTCGCCGTCGAGCCGGTCGCGGAGGCTCACCGTGCCGGCAGCCTCGTCCCGTGGGCCGCAGACCACCATCACAGGGATCAGGTCGAGCTGTGCCGTGCGGACCTTGGCGCCGAGCTTCTCGGCGGCCAGATCGAGGCCGACCCGCAGCCCGGCCGCTTCGAGCCGGGCCTTGACCGTCTTCGCATACGCTTCGCTCTTCTCGCTCACCGGCAGCACGCGAACCTGCTCGGGCGCCAGCCAGAGCGGAA
>JAUMAF010000186.1:0-4309 GCA_032117045.1 Pirellulales bacterium
TCGATCGGGACTTCCAATTTCCGGTGAGCGGCCGACTTCGATTCTCCCGAGGCCGCCCCGTCGTGGGCCACGGCCGCCGATCCTTTACCGGACAGGCCCGGTGAAGACACGTGCAAGTCCCCGCGACGCGACTCCCAAGGCCCAGCCCATCCGGCGCCACCCTTCAGGCCGTTGATTGGGGCCTCACCGCCGCGAAAATCATCCCATGCGGCCGGGCGACCGGCACTCGCGGCATCCGCGCGGCCCTCGAGGGAACGCGTCGCGAGCGCCGCATCGAGAGGGATCGACTCCGCCTTTGCCTGGGCGACATCGTAGCAGCGACCGACACCAGCCTCGATCAGTTCATGCTGCTCTTCCTGCGCCGATTCGATGGGGCTGCCGGTCGTCCGCCGCACCGCCCCCTCGGCGACGTGCACCTCTTCCCGATGAGCGCTGATGACGCCCGCATATCGCGTGCCGATATTCTTGAAGACCGACTGCGGCGTGACGATCTCGATCGACTCGCACGTCTGATCGCCGTGAAAGACGAAGGTGCCCTCGTGAACCTTCATCGCTCTCCGTGAATCGATCGCGAACCTCGAGTTTCCCTCCAGGAGGATGCGGGCTCCGCCATCGAACCGGATGCTCACGCCGCCGGCCGTCAGGTGGTACGCCCCGGGCGTGAGCCGCGATCCCGGCACCACAGCCGCATCGTCGAGCACCGCGTCGGCGCTCGCCGACGCGATCGTCGCCACGTAGCCGGCCGGAACGGTCTTCACGCCCGCGACACCCGCGATCGCTGGGCTACCCGTGCGATCCACGACGCCTTCGCGGCTCATCGGGGGCACCACGAGCCACGCCACCAGGAGCGATGCGGCAATGAGCGATGCGACGACGATGACGCCCCACGATGCGAGGCGGGGCCGCAAGGCCACACGGGGCATTTGTCCGCCCGTCAGGGCCGCATGCATGTCGAGGTAGCGGACGTAGAACCGCCGCGCCTCGTCACTCGACTGGAGAAGCCGCGCCAACTCGGCCACCTGCACCTCACTGGCCGTGCCATCCACCACCGCAGACAGGAGCGGGTGAAGGGATTCCCGATCAGACCGATTCATACGTGCCCTCCGAGTACGACCGAGCGGTCTATGCAGTCGAAGAGGAGACGTCGGACGCGCTCAAGGTTGCGAAACATGGTGCGGCGGCTTTGTGAAAATGAAGTTGCAATCTCATCGGTCGGGGTTCGATCGACGTATCGTGCCTCGATCAGCCTGCGATCACGGTTACTGAGTTTGTCGAGGCACCTCTCGAGGGCGACGAGTCGCTCGGCAAGCACGGGCTCTTCCTCTTCCCGGGCAATCGCGAGCAACTCGAGCACCTCGGTCGGCAAACGGACCATTCGACGAGGCCGCTGCTGTTCGTGAAATTTCAACACCTTGAGGTACGCGAAGCGACAGGCCCACGGCAGGAACGGCCGCGATCGATCGTATTCGCCGAACTTTCGCGAGATCGAGATGCACACCTCCTGCAAGACGTCCTTCACGTCCTCCTCATTGGGCAAGAGCGTGAACACGTAGCGACGCAACTGTTCATAGTTGGCCGTCACCAGATTGATGAACAGTTCGTTGTCAGGCTCGGACAAACCGGCCATGGACACTCCCTTCTCGCGGGGGGTTCGGGAGGCTGGTCCCTCCTCCCTAATTTCCGACGTCGCCCTGGATTGTGCCACGGCAGCCGCGACGTGGCACTTTTCCCGTTTCCGGCGGAACTTTATGGTTATTGGGGATACTCTCTTCTTTTCCCCTCCGCCGAGGATGGCGACATCGGCGGGTGTCATGCCGGTTCATGCGAACCGTCGTCGAGCCGCCGTGACGTTTCGCCGACGCACCTTCGCCGACGCACCTTCGCTGATGTAAGGAGATAAAAGCATGGGGGGCGAGGCCGCTGCATCCGGACTCCGGAGCGGGAAGCAATCTCGGGCGAGCGTCGGCCAGACGAACTCGCCTGGTGGAACCACCGGGCCCTTCGTCGCCGTCACGGTCTTGTTCTTCTTTTGGGGATTCATCACCGTCATGAACGACGTGCTGATCCCCTTCCTCAAGTCGAGTTTCGAGCTGAGCTACTTTCAGGCAGGCCTCGTGCAGTTCGCGTTCTTCGGCGCGTTCTTCGTGGTCTCGCTGATCTACTTCTCGGTTTCGGCGAGCGGCGGCGATCCGATCAACCGCATTGGCTACCAGCGGACCATCGTCGCCGCGCTCGTGGTCTGCGCGGCCGGATGCGGGCTCTTTTCGCCGGCCGCCGCCTCGGAGTCATACCCCTTCTTTCTCGGGGCGCTGTTCCTGCTGGCCACGGGCGTGACGCTCCTGCAGATCGCGGCGAATCCCTACGCGGCGATTCTCGGCAAGCCGGAAAACGCCTCGTCGCGGCTCAACCTGGCCCAGGGGCTCAACTCGTTGGGCACGACCATCGCCCCGATCGCCGGCGGGTTGCTGCTCTACAAGGTGTTTGCCGAAGACGGCGCCGTGACGCTCGACGCGATCCAGACCCCCTACCTGATCTACGGCGGCATGTTTCTCGCCCTGGCCCTGGTGATGGCGTTCGTCCACCTGCCGCGAATCCAGCCCGAGGCCTCCACGCCAACCGACGGCGCCGGCAGTGCGCTCGGCTTTCCCCAACTGAAGCTCGGCATGGTGGCGATCTTCATGTATGTCGGCTCCGAGGTGGCGATCGGCAGCTACCTGGTGAGTTTCATGGGAGACCCAGCCGTCATGGGCTGGGAAGAAGGGATCGCCAGCCTGTATCTCGCCTTCTACTGGGGCGGGGCGATGATTGGTCGCCTGTGCGGCGCGATCGCCATGGCCCACACCGCGAACCCGGGCCGCAAACCGCTGCTGATGGTGGCGACCGCCGCCGTGCTGCTGGGGCTCATTTACGTCGTCACAGCGCTGCGATTCGAGGACGGCCGGCTGCTGGTCAGCTTTCTCCCGATCGTCGAACTGTGGCCGTTCGTGCTGATGATCGCGGTCTGCCTGGGGGCGTTCGCCGTCGCCCGCGGCGACCCTTCGGCGGTGCTGGCTCTGTTCTCCGGCACCCTGTGCCTGCTGCTGCTGATCGCCGCGTGCGCGACCGGCAAGGTCGCCCTCTGGGTGGCCCTCGGCACCGGTCTGTTCAACTCGATCATGTGGTCCAACATCTTCACACTGGCAATCGATGACCTCGGCGAGCACACCTCCCAGGGCTCGTCGCTGCTCGTGATGATGATCGTCGGCGGAGCCCTCCTGCCGCTGCTGATGGGGGCCGTCGGCGACGCGGTCGGCATCCGTCAGGCGTTCCTGATCTTGATCCCCTGCTACCTCTACATCGCCTTTTACGGCTGGTGGAGCCACCGCCGGATCGCCGCCAAGCGGGCCGGCAAGAGGGCCGCCACATGATCGCGGGCCCCGAACTCGCCGACGACCCGCGGGTGGTGCTGACGCTCGACGCCGGCGGCACCAACTTCTCGTTCTCGGCGATTCGCGGCGGTCAGCCGATCGGCGAATCGGTGACGCTGCCCGCCGAACCGCACGATCTCGACGCGAGCCTGCGGAACCTGGTCGCCGGCTTCCAGGCACTCGTCGACCAGCTCGACCAGAAGCCGGCTGCCATCAGCTTCGCGTTTCCCGGCCCGGCCGACTACCCGAATGGCGTCATCTTCAATGTCGGCAACCTGCCCGCCTACCGGGGAGGCGTGGCGGTCGGGCCGATGCTGGAGGAGCGGTTCGGGGTGCCCGTCTTCCTGAACAACGACGGCGACCTGTTCGCCTATGGCGAGGCGATCGCCGGCCTGCTGCCGGAGATCAACAGGGAGCTCGAGGCTGCCGGCAGCCCCAAGCGATACCGCAACCTGATCGGGCTGACGCTCGGCACGGGCCTGGGGGGAGGAATCGTCATCGATGGCCGGCTGCTGACCGGCGACAACTCGGCCGGCGGCGAGTTCTGGCTACTGCGAAACAAGGTGCGTAGCGACTGTTTCGCCGAGGAGGGCGCCAGCATCCGGGCGGTGCGATCGGCCTACGCCGAGGCCGCAGGGGTGGCGGCGGACGGCCTCTCCCCCAAGGACATCCACGACATCGCGACGGGCGAGGCGGCCGGCGACCCGCAGGCCGCTAGGCAGGCGTTCGAGAGGCTCGGCGAGGTCGTCGGCGACGCGCTGGCCAACGTGCTGACCCTCATCGACGGCGTGGCAGTGATCGGCGGCGGGCTTGCCGGTGCGGCCCCGCTGTTCCTTCCGCGGGTGATGGCCGAACTCAACGGCACGATCGCCAGCTACGCGGGGGGAACGACCGGCCGACTG
>JAUMAF010000187.1:0-12922 GCA_032117045.1 Pirellulales bacterium
CCACCGAACTCTACGACGCCAAGACCGGCACCTACACGATCGAGGGTACGAAGCTCGATTCAGCCGGCATGGTGGACTTCCTGGCGAGCCTCGCCAGCCGCTATCCGATCGTGTCGATCGAGGACGGCTGCTCGGAGGACGACTGGAAGGGATGGAAGCTGATCAGCGAGAAGCTCGGCGCGAAAGTGCAACTCGTGGGCGACGACCTGTTCGTGACCAACTCCGAGCGGCTCGGCCGCGGCATCGCCGAGGGCGTGGCCAACAGCATCCTCGTGAAGGTCAATCAGATCGGCACGCTCACCGAGACGATCGCCGCCGTCCAGCTCGCCCACCGTGCGGGATACACGTCGGTCTCCAGCCACCGCAGCGGCGAGACCGAAGACGCGACGATCGCCGACCTTGCCGTCGGCCTTTCGACGGGCCAGATCAAGACGGGCTCGGCCTCCCGTAGCGACCGGATCGCGAAGTACAACCAGCTCCTCCGCATCCAGGAGTCGCTCGGCGACGGTGCGCTCTACGCCGGCCGCGATGTCCGGGCCCGCTGGCCGGGGGTGTGCTGAGACGGCTCGAGTCTGGGGCGCGGCTCGGGGCTGCCCATGCCCCGTCGCCGGACGTTCGCGTGGCTCGGGACTGCCCATGCCCCGTCGCCGGACGTTCGCTCCGTCGACCAATCCGCTAACGCGGATCGGTGCCCGCTGTCCTTCGCTCACTCGGATGCCGCCGGCGCTTCGGCATCCTGCCTGCGTCGACCAATCCGCTAACGCGGATCGGTGCCCGGGCATACGCCGGCTCCGGGGCACGGGCAGCCCCTCGCTGAGTTCATGGCCGTACAAGCCGACCGGCCGTGAGGCCGCGGGAATGCGGCTCGCGTCGGCCGTTATCGCGACATCAGGATGAGGCCAGCGGAGCGGTGGGCTCGTCTGCGGCGGCGGTTCGCGGAAACGTCGTCCGCATCACTTCGAGAAACTCCTCACGAGTGAGGACGCGGGAGACCTTGCCGCGGAAGTCGCGGGCGCCCGGCAGACCCTGGGCGTAGGAGCAGGCGAACTTTCGCATCAGGAGCGTGCCCCGCTCCACGCCGAAGCGCTGGCAGACGAGATCGTAGTGGTGGTAGACGAGTTCCCGCTGCTCGTCGAGCGTCGGATCGCGGGGCGGAACCTCGCCGCGGAGCAGGGCGGCGGCCTGCGCGAAGATCCAGGGCTTGGCCACGGCCTCGCGGGCGATCATCACGCCATCGACGCCGCTTTCGCGAAGCCGCCGGACGGCGGTCTCGGCCGAGTCGATGTCGCCGTTGCCCACGATCGGCATCCGCGACACGCTCCGCTTCACGGCCGCGATCGCGTCCCAGTCGGCCGTGCCCTTGAAGAACTGCGAGGCGACGCGGCCGTGAACGGTGAGGCACGAGGCTCCCGCCTCGTCGATGCGCTGCGCGACCTCGACACCGGTGAGGCACGAATCTGAGCAGCCGAGGCGTATCTTGGCCGTCACGGGCACGCCGTCACAGGCCTCGACGACGCGGCGGACGATCGTGCCGACGCGGTCGGGATCGCGGAGCAGCCAGGAGCCGCTGTGGGCCTTTTCGGTGACCTGCCGCACGGGGCAGCCGAAGTTGAGGTCGACGACGCTGACCCGGAAATCCTTCGCCAGCCGGCGGCCCACTTCGGCGAGGTTGTCGGGATCGTTGTCCCACATCTGCACGGCCAGCGGCCGCGGTTCGTCCCGCACGCCCCAGAGCCGATCGGGATGGTCGCCACGGTTGGTCTCGAGCCACAGGGCGCTCCGCGCTGCGATCATCTCCGTGGCGAGGAGGCCGGCGCCGCCAAACTCCCGCACGATCTGGCGGTAGGCGAAGTTGGTGTAGCCCGCCATCGGCGCCTGGAGGATCGGCGGATCGACGACGACCGGGCCGATCGTGAGGGGAGCAGGCTTGTCTGCGGCCACCGCGGCCGGCGCATTGGAGATCATGGCACCAGCGTACCACTCGTCGCGGGAGCGGGCGGAGACGTTGCCGGGGGCGTCTGCCGCCACTGGATCGGGGTGCCGATGAGCATCGAGACGAACCGGTCGTCCGGCACCGACAGATCGGCGACTGCCATGGCGTATTCGGCGATGTCGAGGTTGTAGGCCTTCGTCGCCTGGAGAAACTCCCGTTGCTGGCTCACGAGCGCCGCGTGGGCGGCGATCACGGCTTCGATCGGACGCTGGCCCTTGGCGTGGTCGGCCTCCGCCATCGCCATCGCCGTGGCGGCCGCACGGACGGCGGCGGCGCGGGATTCGAGCGCCTCGTGCCGAGCCGGCAGCGTGCGGGCGATCGCGCGGACCCGCCCGGTGGCCGTTCGGTTGGCGAAGATGGCATCGAAGTGGGTCTGGTAGGGGCCGGCGAGCGGCCGGTCGACGGGCCAGGGCAGAGGCTCGCCGAGCGGTAGCCGCGCGAGATCGACGAGTTCCTGCTGCATGCCGCCCAGGTGGGCCTGCGCGTCGGCGAGGTCGGCCTTGGCCGCGGCCGTGGCCACGTCGAGCGTGGCGCGATCATGGCGATCGCCGCCCGGCGCGATCATCTCGAGCCGCTCGATCGCCTCGGTGCAGCAGCGAACAGCCGCATAGGCGGCCGACACCTTCCAATAGGCGTGCGCGATCCAGAGCCGGCGCGAGGTGTCGCCGGATCGCTGGAGTGCCTCGAGCAAGGGCAGCGGTCGGGCGTAGAGTTCGGCCTCACCCGCGGGCTGCGTTGCCGTGCCGGGCCGGGCGGCCAGCGGTTCGAGCAACTCCCCGAGGAGCACGGCGGAGTCGCTCGGTGCCGGATCCGCAGCGGGAGGGGCGGTGGCCGGAGGAGCGGCGGGGACCGACGCGGTCTCATCGCCCCACGCAACAGTGCGCGATCCGCCGACGAGTGGCCCCCCCAGAAGCAGCTGGCAGATCAGCAGGGTGCGCAGGCATGCCGTCTTCATGCCAGCAGACTCACACACCCCACCCACCCGAGTCAATCGCAGCCCGGGACGGCTACGACGGCGAGTCGAGATAGGGATCCTGGCTCATCTGGATGTGGGCCTCGTTCCGTTGACGTTCGACGTATTCGAGGATGCGGCGTTGCCGACGGTGACGGGCCTCCACCCGTTGCTGGGCCCGCTTGAACGTGCGGAGGAGCGGCTCTGGACGGCCACCCAGCCGGGAGCGGATGCCGGCGGTGATCCGCCTGGTTCGCTTGGGGCCGAAGCCCTGGATCAGGATGTCGTCGTCGAGAGCGACGTATTGCCGCCAGGTGCCGGGGTCCCCCTGCCGCCCGCAGCGGCCCACCAACTGCCGGTCAATCCGTGCCGAGTCATGTAGTTCGGTGCAGACGACGTGCAGCCCGCCGATCTCGGCGACACCGTCGCCCAGTTTGATGTCGGTGCCGCGGCCCGCCATGTTGGTGGAGACGGTGATCTGCCCCAGCTGGCCCGCCTGAGCCACGATCTCGGCCTCCTTCTCGATGTGCCGCGCGTTGAGCACCACATGACGGAGGCCGGCGGCTTCGAGGCGACGCGACAGATCTTCCGACTTGTCAATCGATCGGGTGCCGATCAGCACCGGCCTGCCGATGGCATGCATCTCGGCGGTCTCCGTGACGATGCGGTCGAACTTCTCCGCCTGGTCGGCACAGACCACCGCAGGCAGCCGCTGCCGGATTGCGGGCTTGTTGGTCGGTACCACGGCCACGGCCACGTCATAGGTGCGGGAGAGTTCGCCTGCGCTCGTGGCGATGGTGCCCGTCATGCCCGCCAGATGGGGCCAGCGGGCGAAGAGGTCCTGGATCGTGATTCGGGCCGCGTGCCCGGAGGGGACCGTCACCTCGATCTCCTCCTTCGCCTCCACGGCCTGATGGAGCCCGTCTTTCCATGAGCGGCCTTCGGCGGCGCGGCCGGTGAACTCGTCGATGATCACGATCTTGCCGTCACGGACGACATACTGCCGATCGCGGCCGAAAAACCGCCGGGCGCGGAGCGCCCGCTCCACGGCATCGTAGATCTCGAGGAGGCTGACCGACTCGAGCTCGGGCGGACGGGCGAAGGCCCGCACCCGGCTGCGACCGCGGCCCAGGAGCTCGCAGGTCTGCTTCTGCACATCTTGCTCGAAGTCATCGTCGGGCTCGAGCGAAATGGCCACGAGCGCCGCGTAGCGAAACAGCGCCTGCTCGACGGCCTGTGCCTCTCCCGGGGGTGAGGCGATGATGAGCGGTGTGCGGGCCTCGTCGATCAGAACGTTGTCGGCCTCATCGACGAGCGCGAACCAGAACGGCCGCTGCAGGAGCTTCGCGGAGCCGGTGGCCGAGCCACCGGTAAGCGTCGCGCCCAGATCGCGATTGCCCTCGTCGAGCTGCCGCTTGATGAGCCGATCCTTGAGAAAGTCGAAGCCAAACTCCTTGGCCGTGCCGTAGGTCACGTCGCAGGCATAGGCCTTGCGACGTTCGTCGAAGTCCATCTGCGACTCGACGATGCCCACCTTCAGTCCGAGCGCCTCGTAGATCGGCATCATCCACTCGGCATCGCGGCGGGCGAGGTAGTCGTTCACCGTCGCGAGGTGGGCCCCCTTGCCGGCCAACGCGTAGAGCACGAGCGGCAGCGTGGCCACGAGCGTCTTGCCTTCGCCGGTCTGCATCTCGGCGATCGCACCCTTGACCAGAGCCGAACCGGCCAAGAGTTGCACGTCGTAATGACGCATGCCGAGCCGTCGGCGACCGGCTTCCCGCGTGGCGGCAAACGTGTCGATGAGGAGCGAGTCGAGCGGTTCGCCGGACTTCGCGCGGTAGGAGAGCGACCGGCCGAGCCGCTTGAGGGCCACGTCGTCGAGCGACTCCATCTCGGTGGCGAGCGCGTCGATCTCGCGCACCTGTCGCCAGGTCGCGGCGGTGATCGCCGGTCGTCTTCCGGGTGCGAGTCCACCAAGCCAGCGAAACATCTGGGCATCACCTCGAGATCGGCCGCTTCGAGCAACGTTGCTCTACCTTCTAGCCTACACTGCCTCAGGACTGCCCATGCCCTGTCGCCGGATGGTCGCTCCGGGCTCAGGGCTGCCCATGCCCCGTTGCCGGACGTTCGCGTGGCTCGGGACTACCCGTGCCCCGTCGCCGGACGTTCGTTGCGGGCATCCTGCCCTCCACTCACTCGGATGCCGCCGGCGCTTCGGCATCCTGCCTGCGCTTGTCGTCATACGCCGGCTTTGGGGCACGGGCAGCCCCTCGCTGAGTTCATGCCGTTTTCGCAAAAGCCGACCGGCCGTAAGGCCGCGGGCTGTGCTGGGTTTGATCCCGGGGCCAGCCGGATTTTACCCCACGCCGCACGGCGTTGGGCTTGGATCGACGGGCATGCGAGGCTCGAGGCGAAACCGCTCGAGGAGCCCTCGATCAATAGTTGGGCACTGCCGACGTGGGCGTGGCACGGGCCGGCGGGAGCGACTGCGCGCTCGTGGCAAACGGGTTCCACGACGTGTTGCTGGGCGGGGCCTGATACGCGGGCATCTGCGCGGTCACCTGCTGCTGAGCAGACTGCATACCCTGCTGCACTTGGTTGGTGGCGCCTTGGGTGTATTGGTTGACCGTGTTTTGCATCTGGTTGCCGAGTTGCTGCGTCTGCTGGTTGGCGTATTGCTGCGCCTGGTTGGCCCACTGCTGTGGCTGGGCCTGCATCTGGTTGGCGTATTGCTGCGCCTGGTTCGTGGCCCCCTGGGCGTATTGATTGGTCGTGTTCTGCAGTTGCGCGCCGTACTGCTGCATCGACGGCGGCGCGGCCCCGGGGGCACCGGTCGCTGGCTGTGACCATGACCAACTGTTCGCGGGGGGCGCTGCCGGACTGCCAGGTACGGTCGGGGCGGCGGCCTGCCACTGGGTCGCAGGGCCGGGCATCGGGGCCCCGGCTGGCGGTGCCGTCGGCATGGCCGGGGCGCTCATCGTGGGCGGATAGGCCGCGCCCTGCGGTGGCGTGGCCCAACTGCCGTATTGCGCGGGCTGGCCGATCATGCCGGTCGCCGGTGCTGCCACGGTCGCGGTCTGCGGCGTCTGGCAGCCGCTCGCGTTGAGCAGCACGACCACGCAGGCAACTGCCGCGAAGGTTCTGCAGGCCGGGTGTCGGAGTTGCAAGGAGGTCGACACGTCAGGCACTCCCTATGGGTACGATTGGGAAGACGTGGGAACGATTTGGAATCCCGCCGCCTCTGGAGACAATGGACGGCGGGAAAGGTAGCGAGTCTCGGCGCCCGGTCCAGACCAGTTCCGCAGACAGGCCGGCTCACGGCGACCGCATCCCCTTGCCCAGTTGCCCCAGCCGCCCCCTCCGCCGTCCATGACATCCCCACCGTCTACGCCTGATGCGGTGGCCGTGGCCGCCGGGCTACGGCAGGAGTCGTTGCGGCTCGGGTTTGCCAGGATCGGCATCGCGGCCGTGATGGAACCGCCTCACCACGAGGCTTTTCGCGACTGGCTGGCCCGCGGCCTGGCGGGGCCGACGGCCGAATGGCTTGCTCGTCACGAGCCGCTGCGGCGGTCGGCGGCCGCGATTCTGGAGGGTGCGCGGAGCGTGGTGATGCTCGCAACGGATCATGCCGCCGAGCCATCGACGGTCGCTCCGGGGCAGGGCAGGGGCCGCGTGGCGAGGTATGCCTGGGGCGATGACTACCATGATCTGCTCCGCGACCGGGTGAACCTCCTCGGCGGATGGCTCGAGGATCGCGTGCCCGGCTGCCGCGCCCGTGGCGTCGTCGACTCCGCGCCGATCGCGGAACGCGATTTCGCCTGGCTCGGCGGCCTCGGATGGTTCGGCAAGAACACGATGCTCATCGACCGGGCGGCCGGCAGCTACTTTCTGCTCTCGACCCTGGTCACCGATCTGCCGCTGCCCGCCGACGAGCCGCTGCAGACCGATCACTGCGGCACCTGCACGGCATGCCTCGACGCCTGCCCGACGGGAGCCCTGCCGGAGCCGAGGGTGCTCGACGCGAGTCGATGCATCGCCGCGCTGACGGTGGAGCATCGCGGGCCGATCCCGGCCGACCTTCGGAAGGGTATGGGCGACTGGATCTTCGGCTGCGATATTTGTCAGGAGGTCTGCCCGTGGAATCGCCACGCCCCGGGCTCCGACGAGCCCACGTTTCAGCCACGTGACGGTGAGGCGACCGTGTCGCTGGCCGAGGTGCTTCGACTCGACGACCACGGCTTCCGGACTCGCTTCAAGGGCTCGGCGCTCAAACGGGCCAAGCGGACGGGCCTCCTGCGGTCGGCGGCGATTGCCCTGGGCAACCGGCCCGACCCCGCCGGGTTTGCCGCGCTCGAGGCCGCGCTCGACGATGCGGAGCCCGTGATCCGCGCCGCGGTCGCCTGGGCCCTCTGCCGCTGGATCGTCGCCGAGGTGAGAGCCGATGACTGCCGCGCGGCGCTCGCGCGGCGACGGGCCGTCGAACACGATCCGCTCGTGATCGAGGAGATCCACGCCGCGGGCTGAGATCGGGTGGGCCTGGCATCCGGCGTGGGGCAGCCCGCGGCTCAGGCCCCCAGGCCGCAGTCCGACACCTCGTCGACGTCGACGGCTGGATCGCGACCAGGACCGTCTGCCGAATAGAACCGCTCGAGCACAGCCTGCCAGTCGGCGTTGACCTTCACGCCGATAAAGGCATCGCGGACGGCGAGAGGCTCGGGGTGCACCCGGGCATACTTGATGGCGAACTTCCGCATGCTTCGGCCGGCGACCTGCTCGCCGTGAAGGTCCATCGACAGGGCCCAGTGGTCGCGGAGCACGTCTCGTTGCTCGTAGATCGAGGGGGGCGGCAGCGGCGGCTCGCCGGCGAGCAGCGTGAGCGTCTGCCGGAAGATCCACGGGTTGCCGATGGCCCCGCGGGCGATGCTCACGCCATCCACGCCGGTCTGCTCGAGCATCGCCACGCAGGCTCCGGCCGAGAAGAGGTCGCCCGATCCGATCACGATCCGGTCGCCGGCCTGCCGCTTCACCGCGGCCAGAAACTCCCAGTTGCTCGGCCCCACGTATTTCTGCTGCACCGTGCGGCCGTGAACGGTGATCGCCGCGGCGCCCCGGGCAAAGGCGCCGTCGAAGATCGTCCAGAAGTTTTCCAGGCTTCCGGGCGAATCGTCGAGGCCCCGGCGCATCTTGAGCGTGACGGGCACGTGGGGCGGCACGGCATCGCGGACCTTGGCGACGATTTCGAGGGCCGTCGCCGGCTGCGAGAGGAGATAGCCGCCCCGGCAGCGGCCGAGGACCTTTTTCACGGGGCAGCCGAAGTTGATGTCGATGACGTCGTAGCCCTCGGCGACGAGCCGCCGCGCGGCCGGCGGGAAGTCGTCGGGGTTCGAGCCCATGAGCTGCCCGCCAACGGGATGCTCCTCGTCTGCCACCGCCAGCCGGGCCAGGTTGCGGCGGTTGGTGCCCACGGTGGCGACGAACTGATCGAGCAGAACCTCACCGAGCGAGTAGGCCGCACCGTGCCGCCGGGCGAGCACCCGCATGGCCCGGTCGCTGTAGCCCGAAAGCGCCGCCTGCACGACGGGCGACGCGATCGCGACGCCACCGATCGAGAGCCGGCGCTCGCGGGCTGACGTCGCGGTCACGTGAGCACCGGGCAGAGGTCGAACCACGTGCGTCCCTGGGCGGCCATCCACTCGAAGCTCGCCAGCGGGCCCCAGTCGCCCGGCTCGTAGACGTCGATCGGCGGCATGTCGACCGACGACCAGGCCCGCACGAACGGGTCGATGATCTCCCAGGATTTCTCCACTTCGTCGGCGCGGGCGAAGAGGCTCGCGTCGCCCGTCATCACGTCGAGGAGCAGCGGCTCGTAGGCCTCCGGAAGCCGGCCCTCGAACTCACGCGAGTAGCTGAACTCGAGGTCGGTGAGACGCAGGTTCATGCCCTCGCCCGGCACCTTGGTGTGGAAGTGCAGCTGGATGCCCTCGGCGGGCTGGATTTGGATCACCATCCGATTCGGTTCGCGGGCAAACCGGTGCTTCCCTTCGGCGAACAGTTCCAGCGGCGGCTGCCGGAAGCCGATCACGATCTGCGTGGTGCGGCAGCTCATCAGCTTGCCACTCCGCAGATAGAACGGCACGCCCTGCCATCGCCAGTTGTCGACTTCCAGCCGAATCGCCCCGAACGTGGCGGTGCGGCTGTCGGCCGGCACTCCCGGTTCATCGCGATAGCCGCGGTATTGGCCGCGAATGCCGGCGGCGGCCACTTCCGCGAGGTCGAGCGGGCGGATGGCATCGAGCACCTTCACCTTCTCGTTGCGGACGGCGCTGGCGTTGAACCGCACCGGTGCCTCCATCGCCGTCACCATCAGCAACTGCAGGAGATGGTTTTGAAACATGTCCCGAAGCACCCCGGCCGAGTCGTAATAGGCTCCCCGGCGGCCGACCGCCACCTCCTCGGCCACCGTGATCTGCACATGGTCGATGTAGCGGCGATTCCAGACCGGCTCGAAGATCGTGTTGGCGAACCGGAGCGCCAGGATGTTCTGCACCGACTCCTTCCCGAGGTAGTGGTCGATGCGATAGACCTGGGCCTCGCGAAACACGGTGTGAATGTGGGCGTTGAGAGCCTGAGCCGTCGCGAGATCGGTGCCGAAGGGCTTCTCGACCACGATCCGGCGGGTCCCGCGAGTCTCCGCGGCCATGCCGTGGGTGCCCAAGGCCGCGATGACCGGCTCATAGAACTGCGGCGCCGTGGCGAGATAGTAGACGCGGTCGGTCTCCACATCGCCCTCGAGGCTCCGCAGCCTCGTCTCGAGCCGTCCGAAGTCGGCTGTTTCGGCGATGTCGCCCGGCTGGTAGTGGACGGTGGCGGCGAACGCCCGCCACGAGGACTCGTCGAGCGGCCCGCAGTCGCAGTGCTTGGCCGTGGTCTCGTGGAGGCTGGCCCGCCACTCGTCATCGGTCATCGCCGTCCGGGAGAAGCCGACGATCCGCGTGTCTGCCGGAAGTGAACCGGCCCTCATCAGGTTGTAGAGCGCGGGAACGAGTTTGCGGCTGGTGAGATCGCCGGAGGCACCGAAGATCACGATCGTGTGCGGCATGCTGTGGCGAATCCTGGATGGTGTCCGGTGGCCCGGACGTGCGACCGTGGAAGCCTGTGGCATTTCCACCGGCTGACCCAAGCCCGCGGGGGCCGAGGATGGCCCCGAGGGTGTGAAATCAAATGCTCATGCCCGTGAATCCGCCATCGACATAGACCTCGGCTCCCGTGATGAAGCTGCCTGCGACCGGGGCGCAGAGCAGAATCGCCGCGCCGAGCAGTTCCTCGGGGGTGCCGAAGCGATTCATCGGCGTCTTGCCCATGATCGAGGCGACCCGCTCCGGCGAGAGAATCTTGCGATTCTGCTCGGCGGGAAAGAAGCCCGGGCAGAGCACGTTGACGCGGATGCCCTTGGGGGCGAGTTCGCGGGCCACGTTCTTCGTGTAGTTGATCACGGCCGCCTTCGAGGCGGAATAGATGAACACCTTCGAGAGCGGCTTGTCGGCCGACACGCTGCCGATGTTGAGGATCGAGCCTCCGCCGATCGCGGCCATGTGCGCGCCGAAGACCTGACAGCCGATGTGCGTGCTCTTGAGGTTGGTGTCGAGCACCTTGTCGAAGTCGTCGTCGGGAATCTCGAAGTAGGGCACCGATGAGTTGACGCCGGCACAGTTGACGAGAATGTCGGCCTTGCCCCGGGCGTGTATGGTGGCATCGAGGAGCGCGTGCACGCTCGCCCGATCGACGGCATCGACGCTCACGAACATGGCGTCGCCCCCCGCCTCACGAATCGCAGCCACGCGGGCCTCGCCGCGGTCGGCGCCGCGTCCTGCCACGACGACAAATGCCCCGGCCTTGGCGAGCCCGTCGGCAAGGGCCCCGCCCAGCACGCCCGTGCCACCGACGACGACAGCGGTGCGGCCGGAGAGCCCGAACATGTTTTCGAGATAGCCGTTTGCCATGAGGAACGTTCGCTCTGGTGAAGAAGGCGGAATGACGCGGAATGCGAGAGCTTAGACCTTCTTGCGGAGGTCGAGCCATTCGGTGTGGTAGGTGCCGGGCTTGTCGGTCCGCTCGTACGTATGGGCGCCGAAGTAGTCACGCTGCGCCTGGAGCAGGTTGGCCGGGAGGTTGGCATGGCGATAGCCGTCGTAATAGGCGAGGGCCGACATGAAGGCGGGTACGGGCACGCCGATCGTGGCCGCGGTCGCCACGACATGCCGCCACGAATCCTGCGTCGAGGCCAGCGCCTCGGTGAAGTAGGGGGCGAGCATCAGGTTTTCGAGGTTTGGCTGGGCCTTATAGGCCTCGAAAATCCGCTCCAGAAACTGGGCGCGGATGATGCAGCCGCCTCGCCACATCATGGCAATGGAGCCGTAATCGAGCTGCCAATCGTGCTCCTTGGCGGCGGCCGCCAGCTGCACGTAGCCCTGGGCGTAGCTGGCGATCTTCGAGGCATAGAGCGCCTGGCGAACCTGCTCCACGAACGTGGACCGCTCGCCGTGATTGCGGATGTCTGGCCCCTTGAGCACGGTGCTGGCCCGCACGCGGGCGTCCTTGAGGGCCGACAAGCAGCGGGCGTAGACGGCCTCGGTGACCAGCGTGCTCGGCACGCCGAGATCGAGCGCGAGTTGGCTCATCCATTTGCCTGTGCCCTTCGCGCCGGCCTTGTCGAGAATCCGATCGACCATGAAGTCGCCGCTGTCGGGATCCTTGACGGTGAAGATGTCGCGGGTGATCTCGATCAGGTAGCTGTCGAGTTCGCCCCGGTTCCAGTCGTCAAACACCTTGGCGAGCTCGGGGTTGGTGAGTCCGGCGCCGTGCTTGAGCAGCGAGTAGGCCTCGCAGATGAGCTGCATGTCGCCATACTCGATGCCGTTGTGCACCATCTTGACGTAGTGGCCGGCGCCCCGCGGGCCCACCCAATCGCAGCAGGGAATGTCGCCCTTGGGGCCGACCTTGGCCGCGATGGCTTGAAAGATCGGCTGCACGAGCGGCCAGGCGGCCTTCGACCCGCCCGGCATGAGGCTCGGCCCCTTCAGCGCGCCTTCCTCGCCTCCCGACACGCCCGTGCCGATGTAGAGCAGTCCGGCCGCCTCGACCTCCTTCGTTCGCCGTTCGGTGTCGGAGAAGAGGGTGTTGCCACCGTCGATGATGACGTCGCCCGGGGAGAGCAGTGGAATGAGAGTCTTGATGAGGTCGTCGACGGCGGGGCCGGCCTTGACCATCATCATCACCTTCCTCGGCGACTTGAGCGACGCGACGAGGTCTGGGAGCGTGTGGCAGCCGACGACATTGGGCTGCCTGCCGCGATCGGCCGTGAAGGCGTCGGTCACGCTCGTCGTGCGGTTGTAGACCGCGATCGAGTAGCCGCGGCTGGCGATGTTGAGGGCCAGATTCTCCCCCATGACGGCCAGCCCGATCAGACCGATGTCGCACGTCGCCTGCTTGGTCATCCTCGAAATGCTCCTGCGTGATGAGACGGCCAGAGCCCCGACTAGGGCGAAGACTCGGCTGGGGAAAGATGGTCCGGTGCCGCAGACTATATCGGCAGCCGGGGGAACGAACCAAAGAACGCGATTCAAACCGGAAAACCGGAAAGGATTGAAGCCGCGGGCCGTTCCCAGCCGATTCTTAGGCCTAACCGGGCGAATCGCATTGCGAGCCGTTACCGGCACGTTTTACGCGATGCGCACAACTTGACCATTCTGCTCAAGTTCCCGTAGCGTAGAACGAGTTGGAAAACTCGAGGTTGGCTCCGTAGCCAAGTGGCTAAGGCAGCGGATTGCAAATCCGCCATCGTCGGTTCGACTCCGACCGGAGCCTCTGCTTCTGAAACCCTCGCGATGTGCCGACAACAGCGGCCGTCGCGGGGGTTTTCTTGTTTCGTACCGGCTTGGGCCTGCCCATGTCCCGTCGCCGGACGTTCGTTGCGCCCA
>JAUMAF010000188.1:0-8631 GCA_032117045.1 Pirellulales bacterium
CGAGTGGGGCGGGCGATCAGCCAACCCCTTGGCCTTCAGGCGGGGGGGACAATACGGGGCTGTTTTTCATGGGTCAATGCCGGTTCAGCGGCGTATTTTGCGGACTGGGGCGGTTGCCACGCTCACCATGTTCGCCCAGGTTGTCACGCGGGCATCGAGAGCGGGCCAGTTGGCGGAGCGGCGTAGGCTGGGCAGGAACAGGTATGCTCCTCTCCCTCAACTCGCCTACCTGCAACTCGCCCGGCAGTTTCGTCCGCCTCATGGAGACCCAGTTTGATGGCAGGAACCGTCCCGCTGACCGCCCCGTCTCATCCAATCGCTGGCGCGGGAGCGCCGCCCACGGCGGAAGCCTGGGCCGCAGCCTTCGCGGCCGCGCTCCCCTATGCCACGTTTCTCGAGCGGCATGCCAACCCCGATCAGCGTGGCCGCTGGAAAGCATTTCACCAGCAGGTGTCGCTCTCGCCAGCCCACCAGCGGGTTCTTGCCGGCTTCGTGCGGAAGATGCCGGTGCTGGTGCTCGCTGGCGCCTGGTGCGGCGACTGTGTGAACCAGTGCCCGATCTTCGCCCACTTCGCCGCGGCCGCCCCGTCGATCGACCTTCGGTTCCTCGACCGCGACGCCCTGCCCGACATCGCCGCCCATCTCAAGGTCTGCGGCGGACAGCGCGTGCCCGTCGCCGGCTTTTTCAGCGAGGATTTCACGCCGATCCTGTTCTACGGTGACCGCACGCTTTCCGCCTATCGCGCGTCAGCCGTAGCGCAGCTCGGATCCTCGTGCGCCTCCGGCGCGGTCGCCCCGCCGGCCGATGCCATCGCCGCAGTGACATCCGACTGGCTCGATCAGTTCGAGCGGGTGCACCACATTCTCCGGCTCTCCGCCCGACTGCGGGAAAAGCATGGCGACTGAATCATGAGCAGCCGCGAACGCTGGACGGTCTATCCCCTGCTCCTGCTCTCGATCGGGCTCGCGCTCCGCGCCGTGCTCGTGCCTCCCGACCGGCTCGAGGTCGGCACGGTGGAGGCCAACCGCGTGCTCTGCGGCGAGATCGTGGTCTCCGACGATTCCGGCGAGGTCAAACTCGTACACATCGGCCGCGTGAAGGGGGGCGGCGGCGGGCGGATCGAAGTCAACGACCGCGAGGGTCTCGAATCGGTCGCCATCGGCACGAGCGCCGACGGCCGGGAAGGCGCCGTCGAGTTTTTCGATGCCGACGGAATAACGACGGGCCGGCTGACCGCCGAGGGCGGCATCGAGGCCGCCGCCGACGCCACCGCCGATCCCGAAGACAAGCCCGCACCCGCCGTGCGTGAAAGCCCACCGGCCGTAAGGCCCCGTGCTCTGGTACCAGCCGACCGGCCGTAAGGCCGCGGGCAGCTGCCTGCCTCTCCGCAACCGCCCCACAACCTTCCGGCAATACACCCGGCAGGACTCGAACCTGCAACCCTCGGTTCCGAAGACCGATGCTCTATCCATTGAGCTACGGGTGCGTGCCTCCAATCGTAGCGGTTTTGCCGGTAGGTCAACCGGACCTCCCCTACGGCCGGCCGCAGGAGCCGCCGGGGGCGGGCATGGCCGATTCCCGTCGTGTATCTTTGTGGTGGAGGTTCGTCCGGGCGGACAGCAAGGGGCCATGCCCGCGGCCATGGGCCGCGACCGCGGACGGGTTCGTATGGCACTCATCACTCTCCGAGTCCTCCACGGCGCCGACCGCGGCCGTGTCTTTCACGATCTGCCCACACCGGTCACGATCGGCCGCGAGGAGGGCAACTCGATCCAGCTCAACGACGAGCGGATCAGCCGCTACCACCTCAAGTTTCAGGAAGACAGCGAGAAGATCGTCGTCACCGATCTCGAGAGCACCAACGGCACGAAGGTCAACGGCGAGGATGTCCAGGTGCGGATCGTCCGCCATGGCGACATGATCGCGGTGGGCCGCTCCCTCCTCCTCTTCGGCTCCCACAGCGACATCGACCGCCGGATCGCCGCCATCGCGGCCAAGCATCCCCCCGCGGCTGCCGGCCACGCGCGGCAACTCGAAGAACGGATGCGCCGTATCGCCGACCATCAGTCGGATGTCGTGGACGATTTCTCGGCGGTCCGCTCACCGCTGCTTCCGGGGGAGCCACCGCCACTGCCCGGGCGGCTCAGCCCCGCGCAGTCGGCAGAGCTGAGCGAACTGCTCGACTACGTGCAGGGAGTGCTCCGCGACGCCAGCGAGGGGGCCGTGATCCGGGCGGGGGCTGAGAAGGTGGATCTCGAGTTTCCCACCTGGCAGGCGATTCTCGAACTTCAGGCCCGCCTTGCCGAACTTCTCCGGCAGATCGGCGAGCCGCAAGCGGGCTGACGGGCCTCCGTTACAATGCGGCCTCCCCCGCGAGGCCCACGGATGAGCACGCAGTCGTTCGCCCACCTTCACTGCCACAGCCACTATAGCCTCCTTGACGGGGCCAGTTCGATCGACCGGCTCGTCGATCGCACGGTCGAGCTGGGCATGAACGCCCTGGCCATCACCGACCACGGCAACCTGCACGGGGCGCTCGAGTTTTACCAGGCCGCCAAGGCCGCCACCATCAATCCGATCATCGGCTACGAGGCCTACATCGCGCCGGGCAGCCGGTTCCAGAAGGATGCCGGCAGCCAGCGGGATTCGAGCTATCACCTCACCCTCCTCGCCCGCGACCGCACCGGCTTCGCCAACCTCCTGCAGCTGGCCACCAAGGCCTATCTCGAGGGCTTCTACTTCAAGCCGAGAATCGATCGCGAACTCCTCGAGCAATACGGCGAGGGGCTGATCTGCCTGTCGGGCTGCCTCTCGGGCGAGTTCAGCCGGTCGCTAATCGGCAGCTCGCGGGAGCAGCGGGAGTCGCTCGCCCAGGCCCGCGAGGTGGCAGGCTGGTTTCAGAAGACGTTCGGCGATCGCTACTTCATCGAGATCCAGGACAACGGCCTCGACGTGCAGCGGCAGGTCACCGACGTGGCCCTCGAGATCTCAAAGGAGCTCGGCATCCCGCCGGTGGCCACCTGCGACTGCCACTACGTCAATCGTGAAGATTCGGAAGCCCAGGACATCCTCCTGTGCGTCAACACCGGCCGGTTCCGCAACGATGCCTCGCGGATGCGGATGGACTCGAGCGAGTTCTATCTCAAGAGCCCCGCCGAAATGCACGCGGCCTTCACGGACATCGACCGCGGTCTGGTCACCGCCGCGGTGCAGCGCAGCCAGGAGATCGCCGACTCGGTCTCGATCGAGCTCGACCTCGGCAAGCGGCACTTCCCCGGCTTCGACGTGCCCCAGGGGCTGACCGCCTCGCAGGAGCTTCGACGTCTCTGCCTCGAAGGTCTTCGGGAGCGCTACGCGACCGTGCCGAAGCGGTGGGCGGGCGATGTGGTGCCGGCCGACACGGCCACCGGCGAGCTCCACCCACTCGCGGTCGAACGACTCGACCGCGAGCTCAACGTCATCGACACCCTCGGCTTCGCGAGCTACTTCCTCATCGTCTGGGACTTCGTGCGGCATGCCCGGGAGAAGGGCATCCCGGCCGCGGCCCGAGGCTCGGGCGTTGGATCGCTCGTCGCCTACTCGCTCTATCTCTCGCACGTCTGCCCGCTGGAATACGACCTCCTCTTCGAGCGATTCCTCGACATCAACCGCCGGGAGGCGCCCGATATCGACATCGACTTCTGCAAGGAGCGGCGGGGCGAGGTCATCGACTACGTCAAGAAGAAATACGGCGAGGCCAACGTCGCCCAGATCGGCACGTTCGGCACGCTGGCAGCCCGGGCGGCGATCCGCGACGTGGGCCGGGCACTCGGGCTGGCGATTCCGCGGGTGGATCAGATCGTGGCCCTCGTGCCGGATCAGCTCGGCATCTCGCTGGAAGACGCCGCCGCCCCGGGCTCACAGCTCGCGGCGGCCTGCGACGCCGATCCGGAGGTTCACGAACTCGTTGGTCTCGCCAAGCAGATCGAGGGGCTCGCCCGCAACGTTGGCACCCATGCCGCGGCCGTCGTGATCGCCGACCGACCGCTCGTCGAGTATGTGCCGCTGCAACGGGTGACGGGCAAGGAGGAAGTGATCACGCAGTGGGCCATGGGCGACGTCGAGCGCGCCGGGCTCATGAAGATGGACTTCCTCGGCCTCCGCTACCTCACGGTCGTGGCCAAGACGCTGGAGATCATCCGGGATACCACGGGAGAGGAGCCCGACCCTTTCGCCTTCCCGCTCGACGATGCGGCGACGTTTGCCACGCTCTGCCGCGGTGAGACGAAGGGCATCTTCCAGCTCGAGAGCGGCGGCATCCGCGACCTGCTCCAGCGGATGAAGCCCGACCACTTCCTCGACATCGTCGCCGTCAACGCCCTCTACCGGCCGGGGCCGCTCGAAGGGGGCATGGTCGACGAATACGTCAACGTCAAGCACGGCCGCAAGCGGGCCGAGTTTCTCCATCCCGTGATGAAGGAGGTGCTCGCCGAAACCCACGGCGTGATGGTGTATCAGGAACAGGTGATGCGGATCCTGGAGCGGCTCGGGGGCATCGAGCTCTCGAGCGCGTATACCTGCATCAAGGCCATCAGCAAGAAGAAGCTCGAGACGATCGCGGCCTTCCGCGAGCAGTTTGTCGCCGGCTCGCAGGCCCAGGGGCTCACCAAGCAGCAGGCCGAGGAGGTCTTCGCGCTCATCGAGAAGTTTGCCGGCTACGGCTTCAACAAGAGCCATTCCACGGCCTACGCGCTGCTCGCCTTCCAAACGGCCTACCTCAAGACGCATTACCCGACCGAGTTCATGGCCGCCCTGCTCTCGGGAGACATCACGGGCCGCAACTTCAAGAAGAAGGACTCGCTCGTCGAGCACATCGAGGACTGCCGACGCATGGGCATCGACGTGGCCCCGCCCGACGTGAATGCCTCGGCTGCCGACTTCAGCGTGGCCGATGGCCGAATCCTGTTCGGGCTCGCGGCGGTGAAGGGCTGCGGCATGCAGGCCTCCGAGGCGATCAACGCCGAGCGGGCCAAGCGGGGAACCTTCCGCGACCTTCACGATTTCTGCGGACGACTCGATTCGTCGATCGTCAACAAGACGGCCATCGAGAATCTCACGAAGGCGGGAGCCCTCGACTCGCTCGGTGGCCATCGGGGCGCGGTCCTCGCGGGCGTCGAGCGGGCGATGGCGGCCGGGGCCTCGCAGCTCGCCGATCTCAAGAGCGGCCAGAAGAACCTGTTCGCCGCCTTCGACGAGCCCCAGCCCGTGGCGGCTGCGGCGCCCGCCGGGCTGCCCGACGTGCCGCCGCTCTCCGATCTCGAGATGCGGTCCAACGAGAAGGAAGTGCTCGGCTACTACATTCACAGCCATCCCCTGGCAGAGTTTCAGGGGGTGATGGAGGCGATGTGCACCCACGGCACGGGCGACCTCGGCTCCGCAAAGGCCAAGGATTCGGTCGTGATCGGCGGCCTCGTCGCCGCGCTCAAGCTTTCCAACACCAAGCAGGCCCGGCCCGGCTCGACGCACACCCGCTACGGCATGTTCGATCTCGAGGACATGACCGGCCTCGTGCGGAGCATCTGCTGGCCGGAAGACTACGCCCGGCTGGGCGAGCACCTGCAGCCCGATGCCGTGGTGATCGTGGCCGGCGCCATCGACCGCCGCGCCGGCAGCGAGGAGACCAACCTGATCGTCAACGAGATCGTGCCGATCGCCGATATCTGGCGGCTGCAGCCGCGGAGCGTGATGGTGAAGGTGAACGACGGCATACACGACACTGCCACGCTCGACCGGCTTGCCGCGATCATCCGCCGCCATCCGGGAAAGTCGTCGCTGCGGCTGGTGATCGATCTGGCCGACGGATCGCGGGTCTTGATGGAGGCCGATCGCGACAAGGTGGCGTGGACGCAGGATTTTTATCGCGAGCTCGTCGATCTCCTCGGCCCCGGCTGCGTGCGGGCGCCCGTGTCGATCGGCGGACGCCGTGAGGAGAGCTCTTCCCGTCGCGGCCCCGCCGGGCGTTCACCCGCGGGCGTGTAGCGGTCGGCGACCGCAAAATCGGCGTTTTATCGGCCAAACCTCGCATTGCCCCGCGGGCCGCCGCGCCACTACCCTCCCCGTCGGATCGCTTGCCGGATTCCCCCATTCCTCCGCGCCCGGGTGAACTCGATGCCTACGTCTTTCGCCGCTCCCCGTGTTGCCCGATGGCTCCAGATGTGCGTGGGCGGATGGGTCGCCGTTGTCGCGTTGATGTGCTCCGCACCCGCGCACGCGCAAATCACCAATGCTGCCGGCGTACGGGTCGATCCGCAGGGCGTGCTCCGATCGCAGGCCGTCGCCGATCCGGGGCTGTCGGCCGAGCAGCGCAAGGCTGCCGTGGCCGCGCTGCCCGGCAATCTGCAGAAGCGGGTGCCGCTGCGCAAGGTCGCCCTGTCGCGGCTCGAGGCGGCCGCCGCCCAGCATGCGGCCGATGGCCGGGGCATGCCCGATGAAATCGAGAAGCTCGCCGGCCTGACCCGCGTGCAGTATGTGTTTGTCTATCCAGCGGAGGGCGACACGCCCGGTGAGATCGTGCTCGCCGGCCCCGCCGAGCCCTGGATGACCGACGCCACGGGCCGGGTGCGGGGCGTCGAAACCGGCAGCCCGACCGTCCTGCTCGAGGATCTCGCCGTCGCGATTCGCGCCTTCGCTCCGGGCCAGCCGCAGGATCGGCTCGTTGGCTGCTCCATCGATCCCACGAAGGACGGCCTTGCCGCGATGCAGGAGTTTCTCCGCAAGACGGGCCGCGTGAATCCGAAGGCGACCGCCGACGAGATCGTCGCCGGCATGAAGGAGGCCCTTGGGCCGCAAACGGTGAGCGTGCAGGGCGTGCCCGCCGCCAGCCATTTCGCCAGCGTGCTCGTCGAGGCCGACTACCGCATGAAGCTCATCGGGATCGGGATGGAGCAGCCGCCCGTCAAGATGCCCACCTGGATCGAGCTGGCGAGTGCCGGCGCCGTGGCAGCCAATGGCCTGCAGCGGTGGTACTTCGTGCCCGACTACGAGTGCGTGCGGATCAGCGAGGATGATCTCGCGATCGAGCTGGTCGGCCGCGGCGTGAAGCTCTGTGGCGCCGACGAGGTGGTTCGCCGCGACGGCACCCGGCTGAGCGCCACGCGGCCCGACAAGGCGAGCCAGACGTTCACCCAGGCCTTCACCCGCAAGTATGCCGAGATCGCGGCCCGCAATCCGGTCTACGCCCAGCTCCGCACGATGATCGACCTGGTCGTCGCCGCGGCCTATCTGCAGGAGCACGACGCCTATGGGAAGGCGGGCTGGGCCGCCGAGCAGTTGCGTGACGAGAAGACCTTCCCGATCGAGCGGCTCACGCCGCCCGCCCAGGCCGAAACGGCGATCCATGCAGTCTGGCGCGACAACCGGCTCCTCACCCCGATCGGCGGCGGCGTCACGGTGTATCCGCGCATGGCCCTCGATGCCCCGAATCTGATCATGGACGAGAAGGGCGACGTCAACGCCGCCCACGCAGCCGCCAAGGATCTCCCCGCGGGCGTCTGGTACTGGGACTGAGCTCCTCGCCACGCACACCCGCGGCCTCACGGCCGGTCGGCTGTCACGGGCACGGGCCGCTGGCTCAGGCCTTCACGCGCTCGAGATACTCGCCCGTCCGTGTATCGACCTTGATGCTGTCGCCCTGCTCGATGAATGCCGGCACGATCACGTCGGCACCCGTCTCGAGCTTCACCGGCTTCGTGAGGTTCGTCGCCGTGTTGCCCCGCATGGCGGGCTCGGCGTATTCGACCTTGAGCACCATGTGGTTTGGTGGCTCCATCGAGATCGGGTTGCCGTTGTAGAGCAACATCGAGCAGACGGTGCCTTCCTTGATCCACTTCCAGGAGTCGTCAACCTGTTCCTTGGAGAGCTCGTATTGCTCGTAGCTCTCCTGATCCATGAACACGAACTGCTCCCCCTGCTTGTAGAGAAACTGGGCGTCGATCGTGGTGATGTCGGCCGCATCGAGCGAGTCGCCGCTCTTGTAGGTGCGGTCGAGCACCGTATTGCGGAGGAGGTTTCGCAGCTTGCACTTGTAGAGGGCCTGCCCCTTGCCCGGCTTCACGAAGTTGCACTCGATCATGATGTAGGGGTCGCCGTCGATCTGGACCTTGAGGCCCTTCTTGAACTCGCTCGTGTTGTAGGCTGGCACTGCTGCTACTCGCTCCTGTGAATGACCGCGTTTTCTTCCGGGGGTCGCCACCCGTATCCTTGTGGAGCGTCAAGCGTGGCCGCACCGGTGCGGCCTGTCAACTTCCCTCGCCCATCGCCGATGACCACCGCCGCCCGCCACCGCGATTCGACCACGACCGTCGCCGGATGGCAGCGGGAGTTGGCCGACGCCATCCGCGACCCCGACGACCTCCGGCGGATGCTCGACCTCCCGCCGGCGACCGCCGCGGAGGCCCGCGCGTCGGCGGGGGGCTTTCCGCTGCTCGCGCCCCGCGGATTCGTCGCCCGCATGCGGCGCGGTGATCGCCGCGATCCGCTGCTCCTGCAGGTGCTGCCGCAGGCCGCCGAGATGGTTGCAGCCGACGGGTATTCCGCCGACCCGCTCGACGAGGCTGCCGCGCTCGCCGCGCCGGGGCTGGTGAAGAAGTATG
>JAUMAF010000189.1:0-17627 GCA_032117045.1 Pirellulales bacterium
TGGCGGCCCGGGAGGCGGAGAAGAGATCGGCCATGCGTGCCTCGACTGGGGCCGCTCAGCCCGCCCAGATGAACTCGATCGCCGCGTCGATGTCGGGATGCAGGCTCTTGTGAACGGGGCAGGTGTGGGCCGCCTCTTCGAGCGCCGCCCGCCGGGGATGATCGGCGGGCAGGGGAATGGTGAGCCGCGTGCGCAGCGACGCGATCCGACGCGGCGGCGTCTGTGTCATTTCCTTGACCGTCTCGGCCTTCATGCCGACCACATCGAGGCCGTGACGTTCGGCAACGATGCCCAGGATCGTCATCATGCAGGCCCCCAGAGCCGTGGCGACGAGATCGGTCGGCGAGAAACTCTCCCCCTTGCCGTGGTTGTCGACGGGCGCGTCGGTGACGAGCGTGGTGCCGGAAGGCCCATGCGTGCCGCGGCAGCGGAGGCCGCCTTCGTAGACGGACGAAAGTGTGACCATGGGAGACGCGATCCTGAGTGGGCAACGGGTCCGAAAGCAGGCTCTCATCCTACACCGCGGCGCGGCTAGGATGGTCGCATTGGCCCCGTGCTCGAGGGTGTCGTCGCCGCGATGGGATTTCGTTCACTTCAAGCCTGCGTGGAAGCCCTCCGGCATGAATCGGCCCGTGGCCCGCTGGTGCGGCGGCAGCTTGTCACCGTCGATCATCCCGTCGACCCCCATCTCGAAATCGCCGAGATCCAACGCCGGCTGTTTCGCGCCGGCGGACCTGCGGTGCTGTTCACGAAGCCCCGCGGGTCTGACTTTCCGATCCTGACGAATCTCTACGGCACGCGAGCGAGAATCGAGCGGATCTTCGCCGACACGCTCGACCGGGTGAAGCGGCTCGTCGAACTCAAGATCGATCCAACGGCGGCGCTCCAGAAGCCATGGCGCTACTGGCGATCGCCCATCGATGCTCTGTCGATGCTGCCCCGGCGAGTACGGACGGGCCCCGTGCTCGCCCGCCATGTTCCCTTGTCGCGGCTGCCGCAGGTGGTGTCGTGGCCGGGCGACGGGGGTCCCTTCATCACCCTCCCGGCGGTCTACAGCGAACACCCCGCCGCGCCGGGCACGGGGCAGTCGAACCTCGGCATGTATCGGGTGCAGCTGGCTGGCAACGCTTACGAACACGACCTCGAGACCGGTCTCCATTACCAACTTCATCGCGGGATCGGCGTGCATCATGCGGCGGCACTGGAACAGGGCGTGCCGCTCAAGGTCGCGATCTTCGTGGGCGGCTCCCCGGCGATGGCCGTGTCGGCCGTGATGCCGCTGCCGGAAGGCCTCCCGGAGCTCACCTTTGCGGGCGTGCTCGCGGGCCACCGCATCCCGATGATTCGCCGTAACGGCGGCCCCGCGATCTATGCCGACGCCGACTTCGTGATCGAGGGCACGATCGAGCCCGGTGTCACGAAGCCGGAGGGGCCCTTTGGCGACCATCTCGGTTACTACGCTCGCCAGCATGCGTTTCCGGTGCTGCGGGTCGATCATGTCTGGCATCGGGAGGGGGCGATCTGGCCGATCACCGTCGTGGGCCGGCCCCCGCAGGAAGACACGCTCTTCGGCTGGCTCGTGCACGAACTCACCGGGCCGGTGATCCCTACGGTGTTGCCCGGCGTGACGAGCGTGCATGCCGTGGATGCCTCGGGCGTGCATCCCCTCCTGCTCGCCGTAGGGAGCGAACGCTACCTGCCGTGGAAGCCCTCGAATCGGCCAGCCGAACTCCTCACGCAGGCGGCGGCGATCCTCGGCCAGGGACAGTTGTCGCTCGCCAAATACCTGTTCATCGTGGCGGGGGGCGATGCCCCAGGGCTCGATGCCCACGACGTCGCGGCCTTCCTCCATCACCTGCTCGAGCGGGCCGACTGGACCCGCGACTGTCACTTCCACACGGAAACCACGATCGACACGCTCGACTACTCGGGCAGCGGATTCAACCGGGGCTCGAAGCTCGTCGTTGCGGCCCGTGGCCCCGCGATTCGCCACCTCCCCCGCGAACTGCCGGCGGACATCTCCTTGCCCGATGGCTTTCGCCACCCACGGCCGTGCCTTCCGGGCATCGTGGCCATCGAAGGGCCGCGGATCGAGCCTCGGCCGACGCTCGAGGTGGCGACGGACACCGTGATCTGGAACGCGGCCCATGACGCCGCCTGGAGCGGCGCCGTGGAGCGGTTCTGTGCGGCGATCGGGCCCGATCATCCGCTCCGCGAGTGGCCGCTCATCGTGATCGTCGACGTCAGCGGCTTCGCAGCGGCCAGCCTCGAGAACTTCCTCTGGATCACGTTCACGCGATCGAATCCCGCGGCCGACGTCCACGGCATCGACGCCTTCACGCACCAGAAGCACTGGGGCTGCCGCGGCCCGCTCGTGATCGACGCCCGGCTCAAGCCCCATCACGCGCCGCCGGTCGAGGAGGATCCGGCCGTCACCGCCGCGGTCGACGCGCTCTGTGCCCGCAGCGGGCCACTCGGCGATCTCGGGCTGTAAGCTCCCGTGGGTGGTGAGTGAAAGCCGACCGGCCGTGAGGCCGCGAGCATACCGCTCCGCTTCCGGGCCAGGCCAAAGAACTAGGCTGAGATCGAGGCGATTCGGATCTTGGTCGCGAGCGACCGGTGGCCCGTTCGGCGGCGGTAGTTCTTTCGGCGGGCGAACTTCTGCACGAAGATCTTCTCGCCCTGAACGAGTCCGAGCACCTCGGCCTTGACCGTGGCGCCCTTCACCTTCGGCTTGCCAATCGTGAGTTGCCCCGCCTTGCTGACCGCAAGCACGTCTTCAAACACCACCTCGCTGCCAGCCGGGACATGGCGGAAGTCGATTTCGATTTCCTGACCCTCCATGACGCGATACTGGCGGCCGCCGTCGACGACGATGGCGTAGTTGTGGGCGGCGCCCTGCATGCTGGCGGAGGATTCGGTGGTGGTGGCCTTGGCCATGGCTCTGATCCGATGAATGACGGGGATAACTGAGAAACCGAGCCTTGTACGATATCGCGGCCCGGAGGTCGGGTCGAGAGGGTCCACTGGACCCCGAAAATAACGGCATCCCGGGCCCTAACAGGCCCCCTGCGGAGATTGTCACCATGCCCCATGCAGCACCGCCCCCCACCCGCACGGTGCTCCTGGATCGCCTTCGATCGGCCGCCCCCTTCGACATCGTTGTGGTCGGTGGCGGCGCCACGGGGCTCGGTGTCGCCGTCGATGCGGCGGCCCGCGGGTTCTCGACGCTCCTGGTCGAGGCCGAGGACGTCGCCAAAGGCACCTCGAGCCGGGCCACGAAGCTGGTCCACGGGGGCGTGCGGTATCTCGCACAGGGAAATGTCGCGCTCGTGCGCGAGGCCCTGCAGGAGCGGCGGCTGATGCTCGACAACGCACCGCACCTGGCCCAGCCCCTGCCCTTTGTCGTGCCCGCCTACGGCCTGCGTGGGCGGCTCTTCGACCTCCCCTTCTATGCCGCTGGATTGGCGATCTACGAGTCGCTTTCGGGCTCGCAGCGCCTTGGCCGCGTGGGGCTGCTCGGCCGGCGCGGCACGCTCGAGGCCGCGGCCGGTCTTCGAGCCGAGGGACTCGTGGGCGCGATCCGCTACTGGGACGGCCAGTTCGACGATGCCCGCTTCGCCGTCGCCCTCGCTCGCACGGCGATCCGCGAGACGGCCACCGTGATCACCTACTGCCGGGTCGTCGGTCTCGTTCATGATCGCGACCGCGTGGCGGGCGTGACGATCGAGGATCGCGAGACCGGCTCGCAGTTCGCGGCACGAACCCGCTGCGTGGTCAATGCGACCGGCGTCTGGGTCGATGGCCTTCGCCACGCCGACGAGCCCGCGGCGGCCGATCTCGTGTCGCCAAGCCAGGGCGTGCATCTGGTGGTCGATCGCGAGGCCTTTCCGTCGGCCAGTGCGATGCTCGTGCCGAAGACAGCCGATGGCCGCGTCTTGTTCGCCGTACCGTGGCTTGGCAAGGTGATTCTCGGCACCACCGACACGCCGCGTCATGACCGGCCGCTTGAGCCGCGACCGTTCCACGAGGAGATCGACTTCATCCTCACTGAGGCCGGCCGGCGGTTCGCCGCAACGCTCTCGCGGGCAGACGTGAGGTCGGCCTGGGCCGGCCTGCGACCGCTCGTGAAGCCCTCGACTGGCAGCGGCGACACGAAGCGGATCTCCCGCGAACATCTGGTCGAGGTCTCGCCCCACGGCCTCGTCTCGGTGACCGGCGGGAAGTGGACGACCTACCGCGCGATGGCGGAGAACGTGCTGGCCGCCTGCTTCGCCCACGGCTTGCTGCCGGCGCGGCCCGCCGGCGTGACCCGCACCCTGCGGTTGGTCGGCGCGCCGCCACCGGCCACGGCCACGGTGCCGCTCGCGGCGCCGCCGGGCCCGCACCTCTACGGCAGCGAAGCCCCGCTGCTCGAGTCACTGCCCGGATCGGGCCGGATGCTGCTTCCCGGCTTCAGCGAGGCAATGGTGCGATTCGCGGTGCGGCACGAGTTTGCCCGGACCGTCGAAGACGTGCTCGCACGGCGGTCGCGATGGCTGTTTCTCGACGCCCGACTCGCCGCGACGGCGGCCGATGCCGTCGCGGCGATCATGGCCGACGAACTCGGGCCCGACTTCGACGAAGCCGCCTCAGCCGCGGCCTTCGTCGAGCTGGCGGAGTCCTACCGCCTGTCGCCCTGATCCGGCATGGCCATCGTTTACGGAAAGCGAATGGTGCGTCCGCTGGAATCCCAGGCGTCGAACACCAGGTGCTCCGGCGACACGCCGTCCTTGCCGACGACGTGCAGCTGGATGTGGGTGCGATCCTCGAACTGCGTGATCTCCCGCCGCTTGCGGTTGTTGATCCAGGTGGCGACCTCGTCGTGCACCGTGACATTCAGCCGCGTGACGTCGTCGCGGGTCTCCGAGAGGTGGAGCGTGCGCATCACTTCGATCGCCATGCTCTCCGCCGTCTTCACCGTGCCCGTGCCCGTGCAGGTGGGACAATCGCGGAAGATGCTCTTCCTGAGCGACGGCCGAATCCGCTGCCGGGTCATCTCCACGAGGCCGAAGGGGCTCGTCCGCAGGATCTTCGTCCGCGCCCGGTCCCGCTTCATCGCGTCGTGCAATGCCTTCTCCACACCGCGGCGGTATTTCTCCTTCCGCATGTCGATGAAGTCGTTGACGATCACGCCGCCGAGGTCACGGAGCCGCAACTGCCTGGCGATCTCCTTCGCGGCGATCAGGTTCATCTGATAGGCGTTTTCCTCGGCACTCTTCTCGGTGCGGAAGCTTCCCGAGTTGACGTCAATCGCCACCAGGGCCTCGGTCTGGTCGATCACGATCGAGCCGCCCCCCTTGAGCGGCACCTTCCGCTGGTGGATGCGGCTGATCTCGTCCTCGAGTCCGTACCGATGAAAGAGCGGCTCCTTGCCCTCGTAGAGCTGCAGCCGCGGGGCATATTTCGGCATCACGAGTTCGAGAAACTCCCGGGCCCGCTCGTAGGCGGCCGGCTCGTCGATCAGGATCCTCCCCACGTCCTCCGTGAACATGTCACGGATCGTGCGGATGATCATGTCGCTTTCCTGGTAGATGTCGATCGGGGCGGAATACTTTCGCATCCGCCGCACGATGCTCTTCCAGAGCCGAAGGAGGTAGGCCATGTCGCGGGCCATTTCCGACTTCGTCCGTTCGGTGCCGGCCGTGCGCACCACGAAGCCCACGCCCTTGGGCGGCTTGAGGTCGAGCATGATGTCGCGGAGCGTCCGCCGCTCCCGCTCGTCGTCGATCTTCTTCGAGATACCCACGCGGCCCAGCGGCGGCATGAGCACGAGATACCGGCCCGGGATCGAGATGTAGGTGGAGAGCGTCGGCCCCTTGGTGCCGAACCCCTCCTTGATCACCTGCACCAGCACCTCGTCGCCGCGACGAAGCACGTCCTGGATCGGAGGCTTCACCCGCGGCCGGTCGCCGATGCGCGGCCGCCGCTTGGCCGCGGCCGCCGCCCGCTGGGCATCGTCGCCCGGCGGCGCTTCGGCCGTGCGGCCCGCAGGCTCGACCATGTCGAAGGCCTTGTCGGGATCGAGGCCCCCCTGCCGGTAATACTGCGGCTCCACGTCGCTGATGTGGAGGAATCCATTGCGGCCCACGCCGAAGTCGACGAATGCCGCCTGGATCGACGGCTCGATGTTGACGATCCGTCCCTTGTAGATGTTGCCGACGAGGTTGTCCTGGCTGGTCCGTTCCACATAGAGCTCCTCCAGCACGCCATCTTCCATGATCGCGATCCGGCATTCCTCCGGCTGCGACACGTTGATCAGCATCTCTTGCTTCATCTGGCTTTCCCTTCGTTGTGATCCGCCGCGGGATGACCCGGGGCGGTGTGGCTCTCAGGCCACCGTTTGGGCGAGCAGACGACGCACCTGGTCGCGCAGGTAGGCCTTGACCTCCTGCGCACCGTGCATCGTCAGCGCCTTGTCGGCGATCAGGCGGCAATCGGCGACCGAAACGCTTCGGCACGCCTGCTTCACCTCCGGAACGGCGCTTGCGGGCACACTCAGTTGCCGCAGCCCCAGCCCCAGAAGCAGCTGCGTGAACATCACGCTGCCGCTCATCTGACCGCACACGTTGGCCGGCACTCCGGCCTCGGCCGCCACGTCCAGCGAGCGGCGCAACAGCCGCAGCACCGCCGGATCGCAGGCGTTGTACAGATCCGCAACCTCCTTGTTGCCCCGATCGACCGCCAGCGTGTACTGGATCAGGTCGTTGGTGCCGATCGAGACGAAATCGACCTCCTTGATGAACGCATCGAGCATCATCACCGCGGCTGGCGTCTCGACCATCATCCCCACCGGCATCTTCGGATTGAAGGAGATGCCGTGTTCGGCGAGATCCTCCATGACGTCGGCGAGCACCATCCGGGCCTGCCGCAGCTCGACGATCGTGGAGATCAGCGGAAACATCACGCGCACGTCGCCCAGGGCGCTGGCCCGCAGGATCGCCCGCAACTGCGTGCGGAAGATCGGCAACTGCCGCAACGAGAGGCGGATGCTCCGCAGCCCGAGGCAGGGATTTCGCTCCTCTTCGGGCGTGGACTCCGTGAGCATCTTGTCGGCGCCCAGGTCGAGCGTGCGAATCACGACCGGCTTGCCGCCCATCGCGTTCACCACCTCGCTGTAGGCGGCGTAGTGATCCTCCTCGGTGGGCTCCCGCTTGCTCGTCAAGTAGAGAAACTCAGTGCGGTAGAGGCCGATGCCGTCGCAGCCGCGACTGATGCACTGCTCGACCTCGCTTGGAAACTCGATGTTGCCCATGATCTGCACGCGAACGCCGTCGGTCGTCTCGGCGGGCAGGTCGCGGAGGCCGTCGAGACGGGCCGCGACGGTGCGGGCGGCCTCCTCCTCGAGGCGATACTGCGCGATCGTCTCCTCGTCGGGCTGGAGGATGATCACGCCCTGATTGCCGTCGAGGATGACAGGCTCGCCCCCCGACACGTCGGCCAGGAAGGGCCCCACGCCCACCACGGCCGGGATCTCGAGCCCCTCGGCGACGATGGCGGTATGGCTGCCTGGCCCACCGAGCTCGGTGGCAAAGCCCTTCACGAGCCGCCGGTCGAGATTCGCCGTCTCGCTCGGTGTGAGATTGTGGGCCAGCACGATCACCGGCTGCGAGATCGCCGCGAGGGTTTCCCGCCGCTGCCCGAGCAGGTTTCGCAGCAGGCTCTTTTCGATGTCGTAGATGTCGTGCGCCCGCTGGGCGATGTGATTGTCGAGGTTTTGAAAGGCCTTGGCATACCGGCGGAGCGTGCGGCTGACGGCGTATTCCGGCCACCAGTTCTTGTCGCGAACGGCGCTGGTGAGCTCCTCCTGCAGCTTCGGATCGTGCAGCATCGCGAGGTGCGCCTCGAAGATGGCCGCATACTGCTGCCCCAGCTCGGCGAGGATGGCGTCGCGATTCCGCTCCACTTCGCGGGTGGTCTCGGCGACGGCATGGGCGAGACGGGCGAGTTCGGTGTCGACGGCGCTCCGCTCAACGAACCGCCGCGGAATACGGAAGCCCTCGCTGTCGAGGACGAGCGCCTCGCCGATCGTGACGCCGGGTGAAACGGCGATGCCCTGGAGTTTCAGCATGGGGCGCAGTGGTCCCGCCGGCAGCGGAACACCAGCACGGGAGACCGCTCGTTCCGTGTTGCACGGAAGGCGATCAGGATCCCGGGGGTTCGCGCCTGGCAGTTCGCTGCGGCTCCTTCGGTTGAGTTCTGGGTGAAGTTCTGAAGTTGAGTTCTGTGGACGGTTCGGGTCGGTTCGTAGCTGGATCTGGAGCGATCGCGGGGCGTAATGGGCCCCTGGAGCGGTCGCTCCGGTCAGGATTCCTGTTCGCTGTCGTGTTCGTTGAATCGGCTCTCGAAGAGGCTGCCGATGGCCTCGAGCGCCTGCCGGGCATCGGGCCCGGTCGCCTCCACCACCAGCCGGGTGCCGGCCTCGGCGGCGAGCGTCAGCACGTCGAGGATGCTCTTGCCATCGACTCGCTGTGAGTCGTTGATCAGTTCGATCCGTGACTGCCACTTCCGCGCCTCGCGGGCCAGCAGGTCGGCGGGGCGGGCATGCAGCCCCTGCGCGTTGATCACGACCACCTCGCGCGACACGGTTTCCCTCTGGAAACCGCCGGGGGCGGCATCGCGAACGGATTCCCTGCTCTCGGCGGTCATGTCAGGACACCACCCCATGGCTGTCGGCTTCTTCGAGAAGCGTCTGAATGTCGATCGGCTCTTTCGCGGCCTTGAGGAGCCGGCAAAAGGAATCATCGCGCAACTGCCGCGAAATGTTCTCGAGCGCCCGCAGATGATCTCCCGGGCGGTCGGGGGGCGACACGAGCAGAAAGAACAGCTGCACGGGATCGCCGTCGAGGCTCTGAAAGTTGATGCCGTCACGGCTCACGGCCACGGTTCCCACCAGGCGGTTGACGCTCGGATGCTTCGTGTGCGGCACGGCCACGCCCCGCCCGATGCCGGTGCTGCCGAGGTCTTCCCGTTTCATGATCGCCTTGACGATGCCCTCCAGATCGCTGACGGCGATCTTCCCCGCATCGACGAGCGACTGGGCCATCTCCCGAATCACGCCCTCCTTGGTGTCCGCCTGCACGTGCGACCTGATCGCTTCGGTGGCGACGAAATCCGAGAACTTCATGACTGTGATGCCGTCTCTCTAAAGGATGCGGAATGGGGCCGACCGGCCGCTCGAACGACTCGACTCAGGACCGCCGGCTCGATTGCACGTGCTTGTGGTCCCGGACCTTTTCCTTGTGCTTGCGGAGTTGCTGCTCCATCTTTTGCACCGCCCCATCGACGCTCCGCCAGAGATGCGGCGAAACTTCATGGCTCACGAGTTCGTGAAAGTGTTCCGACGAGGCCAGGATCTCGACCGCCGGCAGGGCGGAGTTCTGCAGATCCACGGTCACGTTGAGGGCGGTCAGCCGGTCGAAATACCGCGTCAGCCGCGAGGTCTTGGACTCGATCTTGGACTGCGAGGCGGGGCTCAGTTGGCCATGCCGTGCCGAAACTTTGATCTGCACCCGGTAACTCCCAAAGCGAGGATGACGTGGTGGCGGTGTGGCGGATGCCGGGGTCCCCAGGGGCCTGTGAACCGCTGAGAGCGAGCATATCACCCGTGTTGCCGCCGCAGCAATTCAGACCACGGAAACCCCGCGTGGGGAGCGAAACTCACTCGTCGTCGCGCTGCCCGGCAGCCGACGCTGCCGGTGGGGTGGACTCTGCGGGCAGAGGACCACGCCGAATGCGGCCCTGCTCGAGCTGTGCCCGCCACCACGCGATTCCGTCGCGCCGCAGGCCAGCGGGGCGGTCGGCGCGATAGTCGGTTCGATGACGCTCGTCGGGCTGCACGATCTCGATCAGCCGGCGGCTGGCATAGCGGCGCACCGCCAGGCTGCCGTCGTCGAGCGAGTCCACCAGAAACCGATCGCCACCCGCGGCGAGGTCGTGGTCGCTGAAGCCCCGCGCCAGCGTCAGGAGCGCATCCCCCTTGCCGGCCGGACCATGGGTGCGAAAGGCCTCGCCGAGTTTTGCCGTCGCGTTGTCGCCACGAGCGATTGCCAGCGGCACCGTCACGGCCTCGAGCATGGTCCACTGGCTCTCCTTGAGCATGCCCCCCTGCGTGTCGTCGCAGAGAAGCGCCACCAGTGCGCCATAGTCGCCCACGAGCGCGAGCGTGGCGGCTGCAATCATCCGATCCTCGGCACGTGAGTTGGCGGCCATCGCGCGGAGCGGCTGCTCCACGCCGACGTCACCGGCGGTCGCCACCGCGGCGGCCAGTCCACGGACCGCCGCTCGCTGCGTGCGGTCGTCGGTTGCCGTGGCCCGCAGCCATGCCGGCTCGGCGGCGGGAGGTCCGACGGCGGCCCCACCAGGATCGCGGTCGTCCCAGGTGAGCGTCGTCCGCGCCGCGAGGACCGATTCGGGGGCAATCCCGACGAGCAGTTCATCGGCCGCCGCGCCGGCGGAGGTCGTCTGCCGCCAGACCTTCTCAGCCGATCCGGCGTGCACCGCCGCCCACCGCCGCGGCGGTTCGCCGGCCGCTCGCCCGAGCACCACCTCGATGCCCGCCGGCTGCCTGAGCACGCCCGAGAGCTCGCCGCAGAGTCCGCCCGCGATCACTCCCACCGCGGCATCGGCCGCCGCCCCGCTTACCACCGCACGGCCAAATACGACCTCCAGCCTCGGCACCCCGGATGCATCGCGAGCAAGCACGGCCCGGGTGTTGGGATGGAGCCTGATCGTGATGCCATCGATGGAGAGCGTCGGATAACACCACGGCGGCGACAGCAGATCTTCGCGGGCTGCAAGGACGCCGCCGGGAGTGACGCCGCACCAGCGCGGTCCGCCATCGCCCTCGACGCGATGCAGGAGCGGCCCACCGTCGCCGACGACCGTCGCGCCTTCGGCAGCGGTGTCGGCGAGCTCGGTAGCTGGATGGGACTCCCCGCTCATCGCAGGGCCTGGTGCCGCTGACGGCGCGGACGCTAAGGCCGGATCACCAGCGGCAGGCGGAGCCGCGACGATGGCCAACGCGTCGCCCGTGGGAATGCGGCGGTCCTCCGCAGGGTGCGTTGTGGCAGGGTTCACGGGTCGGGACTCGGCCTGAGTCTTGCTTCGGATCTCGACCCCGTTCCCGGCGGGTGGTTCTACAGGTGGCTCGGGAGCCGGCGCACGTGCGACCGCTGGCGGCAGGGGCATCTCGGCTGGCGGCGCATTCGACGGCTCGCCGGCTGCCACCGGTGGGGCGATCGTTACCGGCTGCTGCGGCGCGTTACGGTCATCGATCGGCTTCTCGGTCGCCGCCGGTGCCGCACGCTCCCCGCCCGCGACGTCTCGGGGCCCACGGCCGCTGCGCACGAGCGACCAGACCAGAAACCCGGTCAGCACGGCGAGCAAGGTGGCGGCGGCGGCAGCGGCAATCCAGGCGGTCACCGGAGCGCGGCGACGGCGACGACCGGGTTCCGACGATGGCTTGCGTGCCGACGAGCCGGCCGCTCGCGCCGCATCCGAGATCTCGAAGGGGCCGCGGCCGATCGGCAGTTGCTTCGTCACCGCATCAACGAGTCGCTTTCGCTCCCGGGATCCAGGGACCGCGACGACGTGGGGGTCGCGGGCGATCTCGGCCAGCAGGCGGTGGCACGCTGCCACTTCGGCAAGATGGATGTCAGACTCGATGCACACCCGCTCAAATGCCTCCAGACGGTCGTTGGCAAGCACGTTGTCGAGAAACTCGGCCGCGGTATTGGGGTCATCCGCCAGGCCACGGCCCTCGGGCGAGGCCGCGGCGAGCGCGGCATGCTCCACGACTGCCTTGGTCCGCTCCACCAACCGCGGAGCCACACCACTGGCCGCCACCTTCTCGCCGAGATCCTGCTGATCCTCGGGAGCAAGCACTCCGTCGATCCACGCCAGCAGGGTTCTGACCGTCAGTCGCATGAACCATCTCCCGTGGACTGGTCGCCACCACCGGATTGAAATGTCCTCGCCTCGTATTCTTATGAGTAGCGGGGTGCCGGGTTTTTCGTACTGTTTTTTTGGAGCGGGTTTTGTCCGGTTTTTTCCCTGCGTTTTTCAGGTGCGGCCCGCCCGCCTCGGAATCCGCAAAAGCAGCCGGGCCGGGACGATCCGACGACCTGCTTGCTCCGTAGATGAAGAGGCCGGTCGGGTTGGGCGTTTCCATGCCGCGGGCTAGACTTTTCGCGGATGGCAAGGCTCGGCGACCGGTTCCGGGGCTCCCTCTCCCATGAACAGCCTGCGTCGACAACTTCACTTCCAGCATGCCGCTGGCTACATCGAACTCGGCGAACTGCTCGCCGACGCCGATATCCCCGTGCCCGAGCATGCCCGGAAGCTCTTCCGCCGGGCGTTGGCGGAACTGCAGGAACTTCCGGAGACCAATCGCCGCGGTCCCGTCGCCAGCATGCTGGAGGGGCGGGCGCTGAGGGCCTTGGGGGGCTGGGAAGAGGCTCTGGAGCCGCTGAAGCGGGCCGCCGAATCCGTTCCCGAGCAACTGGAACCCTGGCTGGGTCTGGGCTGGTGCTACAAGCGACTCGGGCGGCTCGACGAGGCGATCGCGGCCCTCCGCAGCGGTCTGGAAGCGGCGCCGGGACAGCCACTCCTTCTCTACAATCTTGCCTGCTATCACTCCCTCGCCGGAGACGTGTCGGCGGCGGTGGATCACCTCACGCGGGCAATCTCGCTCGACGATCGATTCCGCGACCTGACGGGTGAAGAACGCGACTTCGACCCGATCCGTGAAGATCCCCGATTTGTCGCGGTGACCCACGTGGTGGTGTGACCGCCCGGGTGGACTGGATGGACAGGCGGCCCCGCCACGGATGCCGTCTGGAGCAGGACGCGAGGACCGATCCCGGATGACCAGCCCCGCGCTCCAGGAAATCATCGCGCTGCTCGGCTGCCCGGCGGCCGGCAATCCCGCGCAGTATCTCTTCGAACGGGCGATCGAGGCTGCCAGACTCGACTGGCGATTCGTGACGTTCGACGTCGATGTGGCCGAGGTCGTGGCGGCGATCGCCGGGATCGGAGCCCTCGGATTTCGCGGCTGCCTGCTCTCCGGGCCGCTGCGTGAGGCCGCCCTTCCGCTCGTGACGGTGGCCAGCCCCGCCGCGACATTCTCCGGAGGCCTGAGCCTGGTCGAGCGGCGACCAGACGGCCTCGTGGGGCACATGACCGACGGCCGAGGGCTCGTCGAGGCGCTGCGGTCACACGTCGATCCGACGGGCAGCCGTGCGCTGGTCGTGGGGGCCGATGCCTGCGGCCGCGCCGCCGCGCTCGAACTCGCAGTGGCAGGCGCTGCCGAAATCATCGTCTGCGATTCCGACGAGGCTCGAGCCCAGTCGCTCGTGGATTCGCTTGCGGGGCTGCATGCCGCCACCACCGCCGTGCTTGCGTGGCAGCCACGGATCACCGTGCCGGAGCAGTCCGGCATCATCGTCTTGGCACCCTTCGCCGGCCCGCCCCCGACATTCGATGGGCTCCGGGCCGACCTCGTCGTGGCCGATGCCACGCTCGCCGGTCGTCTCTCCCACTGCGCCGAGCAGGCCGCCGAGCACGGCGGCTGCATCGTCGATGGGATCGAGATTCACGCGGCCCAGACGGCCATCGACTTCCAGGCCCTCACGGGCCTGGAACCCGATACCGAAATGCTTCGCGAGGCGCTCGAAGAGTTTCTCTCGTGATCCGGCCGGTGAGCGCCTTGGCGGCGGACCGCACATCGGGCACCGGGTCGGCGGCCAGCTTCGTGATGACCTCGGTAATGGCCGCGGGGGGCGGCTGCCGCGTGTCGTCCACCAGCAGCCCCACGCCCTTCAACGCGTTGACGACGATCATCGCCCGACGATACCGCTCGGCCTGCCCCTTTTGATCGCCCTCGGCCGGCACGCTGTCGGGCAGGGCAAGCATCTCCGACAGCCCGCTCCAGGCGGCGTCGCGGCCCTGCCGGGCGAGGCCGATCGTGGCGTTGTAGCGGACATCCTCATCAGCATCCTCGGCGAGTTCGGCAAGACGTTCGGCGGCACCAGCGCCGCCCACCACTCCGAGCGTGAAGGCCGACGATGACCGGAGAGCGTCGCTGTCGCTCCGCGAGGCCGCGAGGAGCGCGGCGGAGACGGCGGCAGGATCATCGAACGATCTGCCGGCTGCGGCGAGGTTGGCCGACAGCACGGCGAGCGCCTCGACGGCCGCCTGCGCGGTCTGGGGATCGCTCGAGTCGGCGGCTCGGGCAAGGAGAGGCGCTGCCGCCTCCGGCACCGAAAACTCGCCGAGGGCACGGCAGAGATAGCCGCAGAGCGTCCGCGACTGCTCCGCCCCGTGACCGCCGCCGTTCGGTCGGCCGCTCGTCACCTCGTCGGCCAGGATGCCGGCGAGATCGCGGGCCAGGCCGGCGTCGTTCTTGAGGGCCGCCCCGCCGGGGCCGCGGAGGTCGTTGGCGAAGTTGAGGGCCACCTGCCAGCGGCCTTCGTTGTTGCGGCGCAGGGCACGCACATAACTCTCGGGATCGTTGCCCATCTGGGCGAGCCAGTAAAATCCCCAGACGACGAACAGGCCACAGGCCACGATCGTCAGCGGCACCACGAACAGTTGCACGAGGAATGCCGCGCTGGGCGGCTCGACAGGCGGCAGCGCATCATCCGGCCGGACGCCGCGACGGGTGGGTTCGTTCATGCAAGAAGTCCGTTCATATGAGAAGTCTAGGAGGCTGGGAAAGTGAGTCAACGTCCGCGTCTCGATGCCCCCGCCAACTGGCTCGACGTGGATCTGCCAACCGTGGCGGAGAATCTGGCCCTCGACGAGGCGCTGCTCGCGGAGGCGCACGACGGCCAGCTCACCACCGCCGTGGTCCGCACCTGGATGCCGCGGCATCCTACGGTCGTGCTCGGTTCGTCGAGCCACGTGGCCGAGGAGATCGACGCTGCCGCCTGCACCGCCGCGGGCGTGGATGTGGTGCGTCGGCCAAGTGGCGGGCTCACGGTCGTGATCGGGCCGGGCTGCCTGATGTGGTCGGTGGTCGCCGCAGTGCCCGAGGCCTCGCCGTCGATCGATCACCTCCACGCCGTGATGCTCGATCCCCTTTGTGACACGCTCACCGCCGCCGGCCGGCGGGTGGTCCGCCGTGGCTCGAGCGACCTCGCGGTGAACGTCGATGGCGTCGACCGCAAGGTCTCGGGCAACGCGCTGCGGGTCCGACGACACGCGGTCTTGTATCACGGCACGCTACTCGACGACTTTGACCTCGACCTCATCGCCCGGGTGCTGCGGCACCCGCCACGCGAGCCCGACTACCGGGCCGGCCGCGGGCACGGCACCTTTCTCGCCAATCTGGCCCTCGGCCAGGCAGCTCTCGACACCGCGGTGCGAACCGCGTTCGCGGCGGCTGCGGTGCGAAGCGAGTGGCCTCAGCCCGCCGTCGCAGCGCTCGTTCGCGAGCGATATCTCGACGCGGCCTGGACGCAGCGGCTTTCGTGACCCCCCTTCGCCGACCTTTCCAGATGGGCCGACCTGGCAAACTGCGGCGTTCGCGCCGAACCTGCCGAATGGGAAGTGGGCAGTTTCAGGGCTGCACGAGCAGGCTTCCGCGAACCGATTGTTAACGGTGTGGCGGGTCAGGAGATCGCCCGGCAAGGCTGTGATCCAACAAATCAGTCTTTCGTCGGTGGCGACGCCCCGGTAGGTTTCCCGACCCGGTCGACAGGACGTCGATTCGTCAGCCCGCAACAGGAGGTTGCCTTCCATGCGTCTGCACATGAATGCCGCGGATGTTCGCGGTCTTGTTTCGCGGCACTTTCTCAAGTTTGGTGCCGACGTCGCTGACGTCGACGACCTGCAGGAAAACATCCGCATCGACCGCGGTCGGTGCGTGGCCCGGTGCTATCGGGTCGCCGAAATGTTCGCCATGTGGATGATCGACGTCGGCGTGCTGCAGTTCTATGACGCCGACGGTGAGATGCTGCACACGGTGAACCTGTTCACGGAACTGCAGCCGCAGCGGGCTGCAGCCTGAGCGTGGTTGTGTGATGTCGGGGGGGAAGGCGGGTGTCGTGCGCGATCCGGGGGGATCGTCTGCGCGTTTCGCCCGGTCGATAGAGCGGGGGAATCATGTCGATGCAGCGTCTGACGGGACGGGCGTGTCAACTCACGGTGATCGTCCCCGCGACAAGCGTTGCCACACTCGAGGAGACGCTCGTCAGCGTCCTCGAGCACAAGCCGGACGGCTGTGAGGTCGTCGTCGCGCTGGGTGAATCCTACGACGACCCCTGGAACATCCGTGAGGAAGTCACCTTCGTCGATGTTCCGAAAGGCTCGAGCCTCGTCGATTGCATCACCGCCGGGGTGGCCGTTGCGACGGGTGATGTGATCCATGTCCTCGCCGCCGGCTGGAAGGCGATCGACGGCTGGACGGCGGCTGCCATGCAGCATTTCACAAACGGCCGTGTGGCGGCGGTCGTGCCGCTGGCCGTTTCGGAAGCCGACAACACGCAGCCGGTGTCGGCCGGGATTCGCCGGACGGCCGGTGGGCGGAGCGTGACCGTGGTGCCGAGTCGCAAGAGCGGCGGCATCGTCACCGGCCCGCTGCCCACCGCGCCGATGATCGAAGCCGGCTTTTGGCGGGCTGACGTGCTCCGCGACATCGGCCTGTCGAAGGCCTGCGGCGACGCGCTGGCGGCGGCCGACATGTCGGCGGCGCTCTCGGCTGCCGGGGTCGAAGTGGTCCTCGAGCCTGAGTCGCGGGTGGTGAGTGGTCCGATCCCGAGATCGCGATCGTCTTTTATGGCCGGCATGCAGGCCGAACGGCTGTTCTGGCGGTCGTTGCCCTGCGACCGCACCGGTCCCGCGTTCCTCGCCCACGTGGGCGAAGTCATGCGGCATGCCGCGGTGACAGCGCCCCTGGGAACGATCGGCATGCTCGCCGGAAGGCTGGCGGCACTCGTGCAGTTTGGGTCGTGCCTGTCCCGCACGCGGCAGCTGAACGACCTGATGCGACGGGCGACGAACGGCGAGAGCGACGCCGGCACCGACATGACGGCCCACACCTACCGCATCGACGCGCCGCATGAAGCCGTAGGCCGGCCGCACATCGCGTCGCCGTCGCCAGCGCTCAAGCGATCCGCCTGACCGTCATCCGGCGCGGCCACCGGCGGGATCCCGCATCCCTGACCGCAGACACGTCGGCCAGGGCCGGAATAGGCGTCTGCTTTGTCCGGCCCACGGCGGCTGGTAGACTTCCGCCAGTTTGACGATGCCCTCGTAGCTCAATTGGATAGAGCGTCAGCCTCCGGAGCTGAAGGTTACAGGTTCGATCCCTGTCGAGGGTATTTCGGTTTTTGCCGGAATCACGCACGAAGCCCGGCGTTTCTTCGTCTTTCGCTTCGTGTCGGTCAGCGCCGCATGTGACGCCGCCAGCCGACGGCACGAGCCGCACCCGCCCGATCTCGAGGAAGCCCAGCGCCGTCAGGCGTGGGAATGCGCTTTCCGCTCCGCTCGCGGCAGGCCGCGGAGAGTGTCGACGTGACTTTTTCACGGCCACAGCCGTGCTTTGTGGCCCACCGTTGCCCCCACCCCCGTTGGGCACGAAGCAT
>JAUMAF010000190.1:0-6847 GCA_032117045.1 Pirellulales bacterium
TTTCCGCTGACGAGACGGTCGCCGAACCGGCCGCGGCAGCCGCAGAGACGACGGCCACGGGCTACAAGCCGAATCTGATGTCAGTGGAGCAGATGGTCGAGAAGCTCTGGACGGGTGCCGACACCGTCTGGGTGCTGATCTGCGGCATGCTCGTGTTCTTCATGAATCTCGGCTTCGGCTGCGTCGAGACGGGCTTCGCCCGCTCGAAGAACTGCGTCAATATTCTCTCGAAAAACTTCATCGTCTTCGCGGCCACCACGATCGCGTTCTGGCTCGTGGGCTGGGACCTGATGTTCGGTTCGGGCGACGGTGGCTGGATCGGTCAGTCGGGCACGTGGATGGTGGGCGGATTCGATCCGGCCTACGACAACAGCCCGCTCATGGGCGACAAGTACAAGGGCGTCTATGGATCCATCAGTTGGACCCACGTGCCGCTCTACGCGAAGTTTTTCTTCCAGCTGGTGTTTGCGGGAACGGCCGCCACGATCGTATCCGGGGCGGTCGCCGAGCGGATCAAGTACCACGCATTCATCATCTTCTCCTTCATCATGGCGATTGCGATCTATCCGGTCGTGGGCCACTGGATCTGGGGCTTTGGCTACCTGGCCAAGGAGTGGAACTTCTGGGATTTCGCCGGCTGTTCCGTGGTGCACTCCGTCGGCGGCTGGGCGGCCCTGACCGGGGCGATCATCCTCGGCCCTCGAATCGGGAAATACCGAGCGGACGGACGGGTCAACGCCCTCCCCGGACACAACATGACCGCCGCCTTCATCGGCTGCCTCGTGCTCTGGTTCGGCTGGTTCGGCTTCAATCCGGGCAGCACGATGGGTGTGGCCGGTGACGGCGGGGCGCTGGCCGCCCAGGTGGCCGTGAATACCAATGCCGCCGCCGCGGCGGCGACGATCACCGCGACGATCACCGCCTGGCTCCTGCTGGGCAAGCCGGACATCGGCATGACGCTCAACGGGTGTCTCGCCGGACTGGTAGGGATCACGGCGAGTGCCGCCTACACGAACGTACCCTGTTCGATGTTGATCGGGGCGATCGCGGGCGTGCTGGTGATCTTCTCCGTGCTGTTCTTCGACAAAATTCGTGTCGATGATCCGGTCGGTGCCACGAGCGTGCATCTGGTCTGCGGCATCTTTGGCACGCTCTGCGTGGGCCTGTTCACGACGACCGACCTCTCCGGCACGGTGCTCAACACGCCGTTCGGCACGGCTGAGGCGGGCGGTCCGACTGCCGGGCTGTTCTTCGGCGGTGGCACGAAGCAGCTGATTGCCCAACTCGTGGGCGTTCTGCTCGTCGGGGCCTACGTGGTGCCGGTGTCGGCCATCGTCTGGCTGGCGATCAAGAGCACCGTCGGGCTCCGTGTTTCTCCGCAAGAGGAGATCGAGGGCCTCGACATCCACGAGCATGGTAACGAGGCCTATCACGGCTTCGTCATGGCTCGGACCGAATAGCGATCCAGAAGGGTGCCCCGACGGCCTGGGTGAGCACTCCGCCTCGCTCACCCAGGCCGGGGCATTCTGCGGACCGGCTTGCTCCTGGGAACGAAGGAATGGGCGACACGCAGCGGGCCTCGGCCCGCTGCGTGTGTCATTAGGATTTGAGTGACTCGGCCTCGAACGGCCGCGGCAGGAAGTCGGCGAGGCGAAAGCCGCCCCGGCCGTCGATCAGAATCTCGGTGTCGGCCGTGCCAAACTCGGCGATCACCTGCAGGCAGGCACCGCAGGGGGCGATCTTCGCGATCAGATGCCCATCGGCATCGCGGCAGGTGATGGCGATCCGGTCGAGCCGGCGGCCACCGGCGACGACGGCCGAGCAGATCGCGGATCGCTCGCCACAGATCGTGAGGCCGTAGGAGCCATTCTCGACGTTGGCGCCGCGGAACACATGCGAACCCGTTTCGGCGAACACGGCGGCCGCGCCGACCCGCCAGCCTGAATAGGGTGAATAGGCGTTGGCTGCCGCATGCCGGGCTTCCGCGAGCAGGGTTTCGGAGCTGATGGGGTCATGAGGCGTGGGCATGGGGCATCTCCCGGCAGGGACGAGGTCAGGGGCAGCGACAGTCCCGCGGGCACGCCTGCGGGGCCTTCGAAATCCGAGTCTATCCGGCCGCGGCGGCTCCTGAAGCCGTGGCTCTGGTCGACAAGGCTCCGGCGGCCCGTATGATCATGCGGCCGGGAACGAAAGGACGAGGCCAATGTCGCGGGTTCACGTATCGACGCATCCGCTGGTGGCCCATCACGTGGTCGCCCTTCGTGATCCGACCACGCGGCCAACCGAGTTTCGTCGCGTCGTCGGCCACATCACCCGCCTCCTGGCGGTCGAGGCCACGGCGACCGTGCCGACGAACGACGTGCGGGTGTCGACGCCCCTGGGGCAGGCCAATGGCCGCCGGATCGCCGATCGCATTGCCGTCGTCCCCATCCTGCGGGCCGGGCTGGGCATGGCCGAGGGCCTCATCGAGCTGATCCCCGACGCCGAGGTCTGGCACATCGGCCTGTACCGCGACGAGGCCACGCTGCGGCCGCAGGAGTATTACAACAAGCTGCCGGCCAACTGCGGCGCCTCGTTGGCGATCGTGGTCGATCCCATGCTCGCCACCGGCGGCTCAGCGGTTCGCACCTGTGAGATTCTCCAGGCCGCCGGCATCCCGAAGATCATGTTCTTGGCGCTCATCGCCGCCCCCGAGGGCATCGCTCGACTCGGGCAGGCGATGCCCGATGTGTCGATTCACGTTGCCGCGCTCGATGACGGGCTCAACGACGTCGGCTTCATCGTGCCGGGCCTCGGCGACGCCGGCGACCGGCAGTTCGGCACCGCCTCGCCCCACTGATTCAAAGGGAGCCGAGCCCGATGCGTGCCGTCGATCTGATTCGTCGAAAGCGGGATGGTGGTGAACTGACCGCCGACGAGATCCGCTTCCTCATCCAGGGCATCGCCACCGGAGAGGTTCCCGACTACCAGTGGTCGGCCCTGACGATGGCGATCCTCTGGCGGGGCATGACGCCCGTCGAGACCGCGGCGCTCGTCGACGCCATGCTCCATTCGGGCACCGTCATCGACCTCTCCGACATTCCGGGCCCGAAGGTCGACAAGCATTCGACCGGCGGCGTCGGCGACAAGACGAGCCTGATCCTGGCCCCCGTGGCCGCCGCCTGCGGCGTCACGGTGCCGATGGTGTCCGGCCGCGGCCTGGGCCACACCGGCGGCACGCTCGACAAGCTCGAGAGCATTCCCGGCTTCCGCGTCGATCTCGACCTCGCCGCCTATCGCCGGATCGCGCGGGACTGCGGCCTGGTGCTCATCGGCCAGACGGCCGAGATCGCCCCCGCCGATCGCGTGCTCTACGCGCTTCGCGACGCGACCGCCACGGTCGAGAGCATCCCCCTGATCACCGCGTCGATCCTCTCCAAGAAGCTCGCCGAGGGCATCGACAGCCTCGTGCTCGACGTGAAGACCGGCGACGGCGCCTTCATGGCGAAGCACGAAGACGCCCGGGCGCTCGCCGAGAGCATGACCCGCATCGGTCGCGAACTCGGCAAGCCCGTGCAGGCGTTGATCACGAGCATGGACGCGCCGCTGGGCCGCGCCGTCGGCAACGCGCTCGAGGTGCGGGAGTCGGTCGAGTGCCTGCAGGGCCGCGGCCCCGACGACCTCATGGAGGTCTCGCTCGAACTGGCCGCCGAGATGCTCCTGCTCGGCGGCGTGGCCGCGAGTCGTGACGAGGCTCTCGCCCAGAGCCGGCAGTCGATCGCCGACGGCTCAGCGCTCGACCGCTTCCGGCGGGTGATCGCCGCGCAGGGGGGCGATCCGCGGGTCTGCGACGATCCCGAAGACGTGTTGCCCCGGGCCGCGGTCGTGGAGCCCTTCCGTGCCGCGCGGTCGGGATACCTTTCGCGAATCCGGGCCTGGTCGGTGGGGCAGGCCTCGATGCTCCTGGGCGCGGGTCGGGCCCGGGTCGATTCGAAGATCGATCATGCCGCGGGCATTCTCTTTCGCCGCACCGTCGGCGACGCCGTGCAGGCGGGGGACGTGATCGCGGAGATCCACGTGAACCCGGCCCATGCCGCCGCTCTCCCCGAGACGCTGGCAATGCTGGATGCGGCGACCACGATCACCGACGAACCGCCATCGCCGCGGTCGCTGATTCTCGAACGGCTCTGACTTCCTCATCTCCCGAGCATGGTGCCCGCCACTTTTCGGGGACACCGTTTTTCACACGCGAGGCATCATCATGGACGATCTCGACCGGTTTCGTGGGCTGCTCGGCGTGGCCGCCATCCTGGGCGCAGCCTGGGCATTTTCGGAGAACCGCCGGAAGATCTCGCTACGCATGGTGCTCGGCGGGCTGGCGATGCAGGTCGTGCTCGGGTTCATCCTGTTACGGTCCGCGACCGGGCAGCGGGCCCTCGAGGCGGCGGCAAAGTGGGTCGACACGGTACTCGCCTGCTCCGATGCCGGCGCCCGGTTCGTATTCGGTGACAAGCTCGCCGATCCCGGTGGCCCCCTCGGCTTCGTGTTTGCCTTTCGCGTGCTGCCCACGATCGTGTTCGTCGCGGCGCTCTTCGCCGTGCTGTACCACCTCGGGATCATGCAGGTGGTCGTGCGGGCGTTTGCCTGGGTGACCGCCAAGATCCTCGGCTCGAGCGGTGCTGAGACACTCAACGCGGCGGCCTCGATCTTCCTCGGCCAGACAGAGGCGCCGCTCGTCATCCGCCCCTACCTGCCGCGACTGACACGGTCGGAGCTCGCCGTGGTGATGGTCAGCGGCATGGGGCTCGTCTCGGGGGGTATTCTGGGCGCCTACGCCGCCGCCGGCTGCGACATCCGCGACTTGCTCACGGCGATCCTGATGAGCTTTCCGGCGACGATCTTCCTCACCAAGATGTTCGTCCCGGAGATGGGTGATCCCGAAACACTCGGCACGCTTAAGGTCTCGAGCGAGCGGCTCGATTCCAACGTCCTCGATGCGGCGGCCCGCGGCACCCGTGAGGGAATGATGCTGGCGGCGAACGTGGGGGCCGTCTTGATCTCGTTCATCGCGCTGGTGGCACTGGTGAATCTCGCCCTTGGGCAGGTGGGCGGGCTGTTCGGCCGGCCGGATCTCTCGCTCCAGTGGCTCCTGTCGCTGGTTTTCGCGCCGTTTGCGTGGCTGATCGGCGTGCCGGCCGAGGACTGCCAGGCGATCGGCGGCCTCCTCGGCACGCGGACGGTGCTCAACGAGATGATCGCCTACTTCGACCTCGGCAAGCTCAAGGACACGCTGACCCCCAAGTCATTCTCCCTGGCGACGATCGCGATGTGCAGCTTCGCCAACATCTCGAGCATCGGCATCCAGCTCGGCGGCATCGGCGCCCTGATTCCGGAGCGCCGCGGCGACCTGGCGGAGCTGGGCCTGAAGATGCTCGTGATCAGCACGCTGACGAGCGCCCTCTCGGCGGCCATCGCCGGCGTGATCATGCCATGAGGCTGAGCTCCCGGAGCGCATCCGACTCGAGTGGATCGTCGAGTTGGGCTGGAAGTCGCGGCACGGCCCACCAACCGGTCCGGCCTGCGGCCTCACGGCCGGTCGGCTTTCACGAGCCCGATTCACGCCAGAAGGTCGTGCAACTGCTGTGCCGAGCAGGATTGCCATCCCGGCCTTTTTCCACAGCCTGCTAGGGCTGCACTTCGGCGAGTTCGTCGGGCGTTTGAAAGATGGTGATTCCGCCGGACGGCAGACGGCGGGCGAGCTTGTCGAGTCGTTCGTGAACCTTGGCTCGTGACGCCTTCGCCGGCACTTCGCGGATGATGATCCCAGCCACCTGTTCAGGACGACGGCGGGCCACCGATGCGTAGACCTCCGGATCGCGTTCGCCCGAGTCGCCGACGAGCACGAACCGCCGCGCGGGAAAGTCGTCCATGATCCGCTCGATCGTCCGCCGCTTGCCCCGCTTTCGCGACGGCAGTCGGCCCAGCGGCGTCGAATCTTTGAGCCGAAAAAGCTTGAGGTGCATCGATCCCGCGGGTAGGCCGACCGCGCCGAGGAACCGGCAGAGACAGTCGGAGAGCTGCCATGGACTGCTCGACACATAGTGGAAGATGGCGCCGGAATGCTGCCACCGCTGGTAGACCTCGGGCATCCCTTCCACCGGAATGAATTCGCGAACGAGCGTGTTGCGGAGGAGCTCGCGGCGGTCGGCGACATTCGTGAACTTGACCGTGTCGTCGATGTCGGAAATCACCGACGTACCCTCCGCCGGCACGAGATGGATGACGCCTGAGGAGGTGGCGACGACCTCATCGCCGCCATCCGCATCGACCGACGTCGCCGTGTAGTCGAGCAGCTGGCCCGTTGCCTGGAGTCGCGACCACGCGGCCGCGAAGTCGTCGTCGAAGTCGACCCGCGCCTGGAAGTGGCCGCTGCGATCCGAGAGGCCGGCATCGATGATCCGGTCGCCGAGCGCGATGCGGATCCGCTGGCCGGCCACCCGCCGGAACAGGAAAACCTCGGCCCGTCGGCGAAAAATCTCAGACTCCATCTGCGCGTCGTCGAGGTCGAGCAGCCGCCTGAGTACGGCGACCGCCAGCACCCGTCGGCGGCTTCGCTCTGGGAGCGGCACGGCCACCATGCCGGCGACCGAGGCCGACCAGCCCGTCGGGGTACGGCTCGCATAAGTGGGGAAGAACACGATCATGCAGGCGACACACGCCGGGGACGCTTGAAACCGACCACGGCTCATCTTACAACCTTTCCGATGGGTCACGGCCGCCGGCCACTGGCCACCGCCGGCCACCGCATCGGGGCCACCGCATGGAGACAGGGAATGGGTGTCAAGAAAACGGGCAAGGGACGACGCAA
>JAUMAF010000191.1:0-12321 GCA_032117045.1 Pirellulales bacterium
GTCGTGACGCGGCTCCCGATCGACACCGTCGCCAGCTTGGAGGCCTGATAGAACGCGTTGACGCCGACATACGTGACGCCATTGCCGATCTTCGCGCTTTCGAGCGACGACATTCCTTGGAACGCTGAGTCTTGGATCAGTGTGACACTGTCGGGAATCACGAGGCTGGTGATCGTGCTGTTGTTTTGAAAAGCTCCTCCGCCAACCACCGCGACGGGCACCCCCCCGATCGTCGATGGGATGTCGACAACGCCACCGGTACCCGTGTAGCCCGTGATCGTTCCCTGCGAGAAAACGAAGTCGCTCGGCGACGACGTCAGCAGGATTCTCCGCTCCAGCACATCGCAGCCCAGGTGGATGCTCGTGCACGCCGCAGCCGCACTCTGGCCGCCATCAAACTGGGCGGCGAACACCTCGCGGCGTCGAGCGCCACGACGGCGGGAGGGCTTGGCAAAACGGGAAAATAGCCATCGCATGAGGCCTCCGGTTGATTCTCTGGTTCATCGGACAAACCAGTGTCTTTGATCACCAACTGGAGGCCGACGCCGGAAACGATTGACGCAGCGTAACGTGAGGCCTACGACAGGGCAACGAATGGGTGCGGCAACGGGTTTTTCGTCTGAAGCAGGAGCCGCAGGAGATGGCCCCACGTCAGCCGTACGACCCCCCATCGTCCCCCGACAGCCTCTTTGAGTCCCAACGCTGGGCACCAACATCCGCACCCACGCCGACCCACATCGGCACCACTGCTGAACCGGTCCCATTCTTCTCTTTTTCTTTGTCTTCTTTCCTCTATACGTATACGGGGTACTCCTCGCGGCCCCGTCCCCCCGTCCCGATAGAAGCCCGTCGCCCTGTCAGTCGGCGCCCGTCCGGGGTTTTCGTCCCCCGATCCCGGCTCTTCGTGGCAGACGGCTCCACGGTCGCCCTGACGGTTGATCGCCCGTCGTAGGGCTTCAAAACCGTCACCAGGCAAGGGATTTTCCGCGCCGGCGACTACACCTGCTTCCCCATCACGTAGTCGTCCATCACGAAGCCGCCGCCGATATCGAACACGGCCTCCCGGGCGACCTCGAATCCCGCTGCCCGATAGAACGCGATCGCCGCCGTGTTCTTTTTGTTGACCTGCAGCCAGAGCACATGACGGCCGAGATCGCGTGCCCGTTGTTCGATGTGCCTGAGCATGAACCTGCCGAGCCCCATGCCGCGATGAGATTCGAGCACATAGAGTTGCCCGAGTTTCATGGCGGCTGGGGTGACTTCACTGCGGTTGCCGTCCATGCCCGCCAGTTCGCAGCCGCAGTAGCCGACAGGTGTGCCCGAGACCCGCAGCAGTTCGAGCCACCTGTCGGCTGCCTGAATGTGCCCCCGTAGGGCCTCGTCGCCGAATCTGGCAGCGAGCATGTAGTCGATCTGGGCGGCTGAAACGATCTCTGCGTAGTGCTGCCGCCAGATCGTGCCGGCCAGTTCACGCAGCACGGCGAAGTCTGAATCTGTGACTGGCGTGAGCGTGACGGCAGCGGGCAACACGGGTCAGTCGCTTTTCGTGAGCGGCTTGTCGAGGGCGTCCGAAACCACGTCGAAAAACTCAGTGTCGAACCACGCCTTGAAGAGATCGAAGTCGTTGAAATCCGGGTAGTGCTCCGAGCCCAGATGCCACGCCGACACTTCCTCGTAGAAAATCGCCGCGGCTGACTCCTGCAGGACATCCGCTTGGTCTTCGGGGTACTCGCACTCCCCCACGAGATACACCGAACTGTCCGCGTGATCCTCGAACTCTTCCTCTTCCACGCCGATCGAACGCAGCCAATCGCGAAAAGCCTCTCGATACCTGATCACGACGGCACTGCGATTGAGCACTGGTTCATTCCACGGACTGATGGGGCGGGAATTGGCTACGCCGCCATCAGGTTCCTGCCTCCAGTCCTGTTCCGCAATCCACCTTCATGGAGACACGTAACCAACAACATGTCCACCGCAACCACCACCGAACCCACGACCAGCCACAACCAATCTCCTCGACCCACAACCCACCAACACGCCGCTCTCCCAATCTGAACGCTCCGCCGCCAACAGGCTCCGCACCACGATGGCCGCCGTCCGGACATTCCCGTGGCTGTCACTGCGGGCGACAAGATCGAAGGGTTACGGCAGTGGGCCTCGGGAAGATGTTTGTCAGCGGACCGGGCCGAGGCAGGATTTTTCTCGTTGGCGCAGACCGGCCTTGAAACCGCTCTTCTCGCGGGCCGTTTTTCCGGATCCTGCGGGTTCGCGTACACCTTCACGCCTGCGGCCGTGCCGATCTTGGAGACGATCTCGGAGACCCGCCACTCGCGATACCCGGCTCGTGGCGAACACCACCGAACTCCCCGGGTCAGCAACAGCCCGTGTCGCCCACCTTGCACTTCTCCGGCGCAAGGCAGGCCGTGTGCTTGGTGCCAAGATAGAAGAGCAGTCCGGACGGAGTGACCTCCATGCCGCCGACCGGATACTGCGAGATCACGCCCTGCTCGAATTCAACCTCGACGGGAAGTTCGTCGGACTGCAGGAGCGGGGCGGCGATCTCCATGATGCTCGCCAGTTTCGTCGTCTCCAGCCTGTGGTCCACGTCGTTTGCAACCCAGACCTGCAACACGCACGCCTTCGTGGACCGCACCGTGCCGCCGCAGTCGATGAAGTCTTTCTGCACCCGGCCCACCTCCGTGATGTGGTAGTGGCTGGGGACGAACGAGTTGTCGGGCAGCATCCAGTGCATCTTCGCCCCCGGATTGTCGGCAAGGGCGGTGTGGAACTCCTTCACAGTCATCGGCAGGTCCTCATGGGGTTGCTGCGAGTGCCGCGAGAAGGTCTTTGACCTTCCGCTCGATGAGGTCACGGACGCCTCGGAATTGTTCGGGCGTCATGTCCCGCGGGTCCGGAATCTGCCAGTCTTCCCGCTGCGCCGCTCGGACAAGCGGGCATTCGTCGCCGCAGCCCATCGTCACGGCAACGTCCACCTGCCGCCCGTTGAACCCGTCCAGCCCCTTCGACACGTGCGCCGTCAGGTCGTACCCCAGTTCCTTCATGGCCTCGACGGCCTTGGGATTCACCCGCCCGGATGGCTTCGATCCGGCGCTCGCGACTTCGACTCGGCCAGCCCCGTGCATCCGTGCGAACGCCTCGGCCATCTGGCTGCGGTTGGAATTCTCAACGCACACAAACAGAACGGTCTTCATCCACAGGCTCCGTGGCACACGACCCCAGTTTACCGCTCAGGTCTGCGTCATTGCAGGCATGCGGTCTGCGAGCGGCATCCCCCTCACAGGACTCTCAAATGGCAACAGCAACCACCATCGAACCCGCGACCAGCCGCAACCAATCCCCTCGACGCACAACCCAACCCACCAACACGTTCCTCTCCCAATCCGAACGCTCCGCCGCCCAGAGACTCCGCACCACGATGGCCGCCGTTCGCCTCGCCTTCACGTGGCTGGGCGTCCGGAAGACCCTCGCCCCGGAGCAACGCACGACGGCGGCCCGAGCGTTCCATGCCGACCGCGCACTGCTCTCGGCCATGCCCTCGCGTGCAGAGATGTCGGCCTCGGCCCGCTCAAAAGGGACGCCGCTCACCAACGGAGCCAGCAGCCGGCCTCGATTCGTGCGGCATCACCACGCGAGCCGGTATCGACGAGGATGGGCCGGTCGCCGACGACCAGATAGGCGTTCGACACGCGCAGGCGAAGGTGATGGATGACACTCACGACCCTGCGTTGACCTCGATACTGTGCCGGACGTGAGGGACGTGCAACCGAACGTGAAAGGCCAGCAGCGCGTAGGCGCCACGACTCGTGAGCCGCCCGAAAATCGGATGAAGGAACGTGCCGCGGCCCGTAAACGGGTATGACTGCGGTAGACCTGCAATCCGTCCGGCAAGATCACGGAAACGCGGCATCACCTCGGGTCCACAGTCGCCGGGCGGGTGATCAAACCGGCCGATGTCGCCCACGTCGCAATCCCGGTCGGCTTCAAGCTCACGGATAAGTGCGAGCATCGCCTCGTGTACACCGTTGACATGGTCGATCGTCATGAACGCCGACCACGATTGCATTGTGGCCGTGACACCCGGCAACGACTTGATTGGACGACGGCCGCGCAGAACCACATCTGTTGCGGCCGAGACAAGCCCGTCGATTTCGGCCACGGCTGTGCTGAACTGCCGCTCGTTGGCCGCAAGCGAGCGGCTGCGGTAGCCCCAGCGAAGCAGCATCCGGGCCAGAAAGGTGTCGATCATGTGGGCAGCGGCTCCTCGCAAAAGGCCTCTGCGTCGGCATTGTGTCGAGGGGAGATGTGTCCCAGCAACTTCCGCTTGCACACCGCGCGGGTGTGACCGGCGTTGTTGGCTGCCGAATGGCCCGCCGCTCGCGCCTCTGGCTGCCGGGCGTGTTTCCCTGTGGCCGTACAGCGATCCGACGCCCGCCTTTTTGAGCCAGCGACGTAGGGTCTGAGCGATCAACTCGGGTCCATTGTCGCCGCGGATGTGCCTCGGTACGCCACGCATCGCGAACAGTTCGGAGAGCGTGTCGATCACGTTCTCGCTCGTGATGCCTCGGTCGACCTTCAGGGCCAGGCGCTCGCGGGTGTACTCGTCCACGGCAGACAGCCACTTCAGTCGGCTGCCGCTCACCGTCCTGTCGAACACGAAGTCCCAGGACCACGCGTTTTTCGCCGCCGAGAACCGAAAACACCGGTTTCTTGCGGGCTTTGCATGGAAACGGTAGCGTCGCGTAACGTTCACCAAGTTGCCCACGAGGCCTGAGCGATGTCCGCAAGATCCCCCCGCGCCGTCGGACGAGCCGGCGCTGCCGATTCCCGTCCCCAACCGAAGCGACCGGGCCGCTCCCGGCGGCGGGTGCGCCTGTGCGCGACGCGACTCGACGTGCAATCGCTCGAGCCGCGGGTGGCGTTGGCGGTGGGCGTGTCGGGCCTCGACACCGTCGCGCCGCGGATCGCGTCGGTGGCAGCCCCTGCAGGCGAGTACGGCGAGGGGAGCTCCATCAGGGTCACGGTGAACTTCACCGAGAAGGTGTTCGTCACCGGCACTCCCACGCTGCCCGTCGCGATCGGCGGCACCGTGCGGGACGCCGTCTGGAACGGCACGGGCAGCGGCACCAGGGCGCTGGTCTTCAATGCGGCCGTGGTCGCGGGCGACCTGGCCACCGCGGGCGTGCGCATCGCCGGCCAGATCGGGCTCCCCGACGGCGCGGCCGTTCGTGACGCCGCCGGCAACGAACTCATGCCGGTCGTGGCGGGGCATCGACATCTCGTCGTTCGGCATGACGACTCCGGAGCAGGTGTTCAACGCCTCGTTCTACGGCTGGTTCGACAACGGCGCCCTGCGGATGGCACAGGTAAACGATCCGGCGGTACCCTCCGGCAAGTCCCTCTACCTCTACTTCGTGCCGGCAGCCGGGGGCGATCCGGCGAACGTCCTCGCCAACCAGGGCGCGTTCTACGACTCCGCCTCGCCGTACTACCGCGCGGCCCGCGTGGCGGCCGCGAGCGTGGACATCCTCGGCCGGCCGGCGACGGCCGCCGCCTGGGCGAACAACTTCCTCCTGACGCCCCCCACCCCGGGCAGCGGGATCATCGACGCGAGCGGGGCGACCGGCAACGTGCTCGTGATCGCCGACGACACGGTGGCCACGGTGAAACTCGGCAGCGGCCGCTCGATCGCGTTCGGAATCGACTCGGGCACGCAGGCGAAGACCTACGTGCTCAACCCGCAACCCGCCGTGGGCAGTGGCGCCAGGCCGCTCATCGGCATGAACGCCGGCGACACGATCGAGGCCCGGCTCGTCACCGGCCAGCCGGCGTGGACGATCGACGGTAGGGACCTCACGACGTTCGACAACGGCGCCGCGACCGGCACGCCCTACCGACGGTATTCGGCACTGAGCCGTCCGTTCGCCACGGCGGGGTCGGCGACGCCCGTCGCCGAGTTCACCGCCTCGCTGCGGACCGCCGCGGCGGTCTCCGACCCGGCCGCCGTGATCCGCGCGGCGCTACGAACCTGACGCTCCATCCGACGGCGGTCGCCGGGCGGGCGTGCGGGACTGCGGCCGACAGCGGACAGACTACCGCGACTCGCCGGTGAGCCACAGGGGCCACGGACACCCGCCCGCTGCGGCCGGAGTTCAGGCGCAGTCCATCGGCAGCGCGACCGTCGGCGGGTCACTCCTGGGTGGCAGCCAGTTGTCGAGCGGGGCGCTCAAGGTGTTCGGGTCGATCGGGACCATCCGGATCGGCGAGAGCATCCTCGGCGGCTCCACCCGGGCCCTCATCGACTCGGTGACGCCGATCGGGAGTGGAGAACGAGTGAGACGCCGCGCGTGGCACCTTGACGCTGGTGTCTTCAGGGGAGATGTGGATCAAAGCCTGGATCGGAGTGGGCCAGGCTCATCCCACGAACAACCCGCGGGTGTTTCTGCTGCTGAAGCCACGAATCTTCTCGTTCACGAGGCTCGCACGCTGCGTCCAAGGGTCGGCGACGCCGTTGGCATACGCGAACAGCTGGATCGTCGGACTCGTGCCGGGGCCGGACGCGACCATGACCTGACCGGCCCGGGCCGCCACGCGCACGCCGCCCCTGAAGGCCGGACCGAGATTCCTGGTCGAAACGAGCGTGCCTTGGAGGCCGTCGTAGATGCTCACGGTCTGTGCCCTGTCGAACCCGACGACCACCTCGGCCAGACCGTTGCGATTCATGTCGGCCGCGGCCACGTACACGCCGTTGCCCCCTTGAACGGTGAAGGAGTTGAGCAATGCCGTCTGGGGCTGCTGCCACGGCCAGTTCCCGTCCTTCGCGGCCACGGTCATGATGCGACCGCTGTAGACCTCGACAGTCGCCCTTCCGCCGGGTCCCCGGCCCACCACCACGTCGCCATAGCCGTCGCCATCGACATCACCGCCGGCCACGCGTACGCCCACTCTCTTCGCCCCGAGACCGAAGGGCTGGAAGGATTGGAGCAGGGTGCCGCGGCGGCCGTTGTAGACGTGCAACTCGCCGGACCGCCGCCCGTCCGAGCCCACGATCACGTCCGCGAAGCCGTCGCAATTGACGTCGGCCGTGGCCACGAACACGCCGGGCCGAGCAGCCGCTCCAGTGGCGCCGGAGACGAGCGGAAACATCCCCGCCACCTGCCAGATCACCGAATTTCGGGCACCGTCGACCACGATCACGGTGTCTCCCCCCCCCAGGCCGGCACCATAGACGTAGTCCACGACGCCGTCGGCGTTGATGTCGCCTGTGGCCGTCCGCCATTCGCCAAAATAGTTCGGCAGGAGTTGGCCGGGCGAGGTTCTCACGACCGGGTCGTCCACGCCAGGATTCCGGAACTCGAGCACCGGCCGCGCGTTCACACCCACCCCCGAGACCGTGAAGATCGCCGGGTTGGTGGCCGACGCCGCCTGCGACACGACCGGGTAGTCGATCTGGTAGACGTGGCTCGTCGGGCCCGGCGCCATGTCCTCGGTGCGGAAGCGAGTCTGCATGTCGTTCGCCCCCGTGCCGTCCACATAGGCGGCGAAGCGGGGGGAGGGGGCGGTGAGATCCTCCTCGGTCGCCAGCGCGAAGTTCACGAACAATCCCGCCGAGGGCACGTTGCCGGTGGCGGTGGTGGTGAGCAGCGTGGTGCGGCCGGTCTGCAGGTCGCGGACGAACACGCCCCCCTTGAAGGCCCGGTCGTAGACGCCCTCCGCGAGGTTGTTGGCCGTGCTTGAGAACATCACGAAGCGGCCGTTCTCGCTGATCGCGTTGAGCACGTCGCGGGCGCCGGCGGGGGTGGGCGATCCCGGCGTGGCCTTGTTGCCCGAGGCGTTGGGCCGGCCGGTCACGTCGGGATTGCCGTCAGCATCGACGGCGAAGCCGGCCGAGACGAGCGACGTGGTCCCCGTGGCCGCGGCCGCCCAGTTGATCTTCCGGACCCAGAGGTTCGAGAAGCCGCCGAGAATGAAGCCGAGCGGCAGTGGCGCCTGCGGCAGGTTCTGCGTGAACGGATAAGGCGACGTGAAGCCGGGCTGGTAGAAGTTGTTGGCGGCAGTGGCGAACTTGAAGGTCGAGCCATCGGCCGACATGCCAGCGAAGTTGGCGATCCGGTTCGTGTTGGCCAGGCCGTCGGGCGAGTTGACGAGCGCGGCCTTGCCGGTCGAGACGGTCGGGTCAGCGGAGGTGAACTGGAAGCCGTAGATGTCGATCGGGTTGGCCTGGTAGGCCGACCACGTCTGAGTCCCGACGACCACCGGATCGGCCAGGTCGGCCGACACGTTCTTCCAGCCCTGCACGAGGTTGCCGGCCGACGACGTGAACGCGACCGTCCGCCCGTCGTCGCTGATCGAGTGATTTTGGGAATCCCAGAACTGCCCGACGAAGCCGCGGGCGAAGGGGTTCACGCCCCCGCTGAAGAAGTTCGGCTGGGCCGAGCCGGCGGCCTGCGTGACGACTTCCCACCTTCGGCTGACGAGGAGGTTCGTCCGAGAGTCGACATGGTTGGTGAACACGTCGGACGAGAAATCGGAATCGGTGGTGTCGGCCACGACCTCCGGGGAGGTCCGCCGCGTGCTGTAGACCACTCGCGATCCATCGCCGCTGATCTGGCTGAACATCGGCTCGAACAACTGCGCCCCCGATCTCCCGAGTTGCTGCGGCCCCGTGTAGAGGCCGAGGGCCTGCGTGCCGTCGAAGTTGATGCTCACGGTCCGCGCCGACCACTCGCCCACGGCACCGCTGCCGCCAAAACCCCTCGTGCTGGCGACGAAGCTGTCGAGCGTCCACTCGCTCGTCGCCCGCGACTGTCCGTTTCCGGGATTCTGCTGGTCGCGGATCTCCGGGTTCAATGTGTCGATCCAGCCGGCTGGCACCCAGCTGTCGTAAAGCACCCTGGTGCCGTCGTCGGAGACGCCTTTGTTCAGGGTGAGCGACTCGACCGGCTGTTGCTGGACGAAATTCCTGAAGCTGCCCGGGAACAGCGGGAGGAATTCCTGGGCGAAGACGCCGGTCGCCATCGGTTGGCCCGGATTCGGTGCGGGCAAACCCGGCACCAGTTGGTTGGAGGTCACCGCCTCCTGCCGACCCGTGGCATTGAGCCGGCTGACGAGCGAGATGTTGTTCGCAGCGTCACCATCCGCCCGCCACACGAACACGTCGACGGTGCCGATCTGAAAGTTGTTCCACTGGCTGCCGCTGGTGGCATCCTTTTTGAGCGGCCGATAGGTCGCCTGATCGTTTTCAACCGGCACGCTGGCGTCGTATTCGTTGGCGGCGATGATCGAATCGAAGACCACGCTCTTGCCGTCGCCGCTGAGGTCGGCCGTCAGGGGCTCGAACATCGGCCACAGGCCGTATCCTGGAGCGTACGAATTGCCCTCCAGCCCCGCGTAGCCGGTCGACTGCACCGTGCTGCCCGCGCGATGGGTCACGAGCCTGGTGACCCCCTCCTGCGTGTCGAGCCAGAACAGATTGGGGTTGAGAGAAGGGATCGTCTGTTGGCCGGGGATCAGGTTGGTGTCGGTGCTCGAAAAGAGCACGTACCGCCCGATGTCGCACACGTCCACGAGCGTGGCACCCGCGGGGATCGGCAACGAGTCGAGGGCCGGGTAGCCGTCGGAGGCGGGGCGAGGCGCCGCGAGATCGATGACCGTGGCCGCGAGATTGAGCCGGTCCTCGAGCCGCTCGGCGGCGGCGAGCCGGCTCTGCCGGGCGGGGCGGACCCGTGCCTGCACGCGGCGGCGTGCGCGGGTGAACACCGAAAAAAACTTCGTCGGTCGCATGGCGTCCTGTTCCTGGAAAGGGATCACGAATGGCCGAAATGGGTGGAGCGGGCGCTACGGGGTCTGCGTGGTCCTACGTGCTGAAGATGACGGCATCGCTGTTCTCGAGCAGGCCGCTCCACGCGTACTCTTCCCGCCCAGCTTTTGGCTGCTCCATGTCGGCCGACGTCAGGTAAATCGTCGTGTCAAAGGGACTGTTGTCCCAGAAGCCCCGGATGTCGACCGATGCCTCGCGCGTGACGGTCAGCGTGCACGCTCCTGGCCCCTCGAAGTCGAAGATCTCGCGGTCAGGTCCCGTTGTGACGGTGTCGTTCATGTCCACCTCGAGCCGCCCGGTGCTTTTGACTGTCAGCTCACTCGAAGTGAGATTGACACCGTCCTCCGTCGGATCGATGACCTTGACGCGTTCCATCTCGATATTCGAGTCCGTCAGATCGAATCCGTCGTCGCCCGAGCGGTTGATCTCCACCGCCTCGATGTTCCACTCGTCGAACACCATGCCGATCACCGAGACGGCATCGATGTCATCGCGGCCATTGCCGTCGCCATCCCCCTCCGGTGGATCCTTCCGGCCGAGGGAGTTGGCCACGATGCTCGTGGCCCGGAACGACCACCTGGGTTCTGGTCCGACCTGCTGGGACGACACGTCGTCCTTGGTGGCGTTCCGCGTGCCGCCGCAGAAGAAGACGCCGCCGTTGTCGGCCTCCTCCACCGGCTCATTCGCGTCGTTCGCGGCCTGAAAGATCACGTTCTCCGCGACGAGTGACGACCCCGAGTCGAAGATCAGGGCCCGCGAGGTGAGCGTGGCGAAGTTTTCCTTGCCATTGCGGATCCGTACCTCGACGCCGTCCTCGATCGAAAGGGTGACGCCCGACAGCACGTGCACCTCGCCCGTGATCACGTAGACGTTGCCCGCGCGAAACGTCGCGTCACCGGCGATGTCGCTCGACACCTCCACGATCCCATTGACCGCCGGCGGCAGGACGAACGACGGCTGCGACTGCACGACGGGAGCCTGCGGCGCGGGCGGCACGACCGCCATCGGCGACGCCGAAGCGGACGCCACGGGCGGCACCACGATCGGAGCGACCGCCGGCGGCGCGGCGAGCGTGACGCCGACGGTGACCGCCGCCGGCTTGGCCCCGACGCCGCCGACGGCACGAATGGCTGCAGCCCGGCTGCCGGCAGGGACTCGGCCCCTCGAAAAGAGGAACGTGACGGGAGTGGCGGCGCCGCTGCCACCGGCCACGATGGTGGCGGAGATCGCATACCACCCGGCCGCCACCGCCCGGCCGGGCTTCCCGTCGACGGTGATCCGCGCCGCGACGCGATTGGTCCCGGATGCAGCCAGCGGCAGCGTCGCGGCATCGCTCGGCTGCGGCTCGGCGGCACGGGAGGCCGCCGTCTGACCGCCGAGCGAGAGATCGATCCGCACGCTCGCCCGCGCGGGACTGAACGTCGGCGTCTGCCTGCCATTCCAGTAGGTCGGGCCGCCCGTGGCCTCGAGCCGCAGCGATGTCGCATCCGGAATCGCCGGCACGACGACGTCGACAGACGAGGTCCAGACGCGATGCTTCGCGGTGAAGGCAGCGACGACGGCGGCGGAAGACGTCGTCAGTGCGGCGACCCGGGGGGAAGCCGTTGCCCGATCGGGCGACAGCCACGGTGAATCGTCCGCGTGGCCGCGCGGCGACGCGATCGTGGGCACGAGCGGCGCCCCGGAAAGGGTGACCCGCGACTCGAGTCGCTCGAGCAGCATCGGCCGGACTGCCGTGCAACGGCCACGCACGGCGCCTCGGCCACGGCCGCGAGAAACCAAGCGGGAAAGGCGTGCAGCCCTCATGTCCGGGTTCCGGCAGGGTGGGAGGTGATCGGTATCTGATCGCGAGGAGTGTAGCGTTCACGGCCGATGCGCCGCCGTGAACGCAGCTCGTCCGTCCCTCCACGCCCGCCGGCATGCCCTGCGACTCGGAGCTGCATCGATGCGGGGACCGGCGACCCGCCGAACCCGCCGAACACGCCGCTCGTATTGACGAGGAACGACCACACCCCGTTGCTGACACCTCCCCCGGCGGGGCGACGATCGCCGCGACAACCCCGCCAGGCCATGCCATCCCACCCCGGTTTGCGTGCCCCATACCGGTCGGCGCACCCCGAGGCAACCAAATTGTTCTCCTGCCGGCGATTTGCAACTAGCCTCATGCAGAGCGTCGAATGGTCGCATTCCCCGGCGATTACTCGCCCCGATGGGGGGATCGCACATTGAGGCTCCTTGGTTCTGCGCCCCTCTTGCCGAAGGCTTCGTTCATGGCCCCTCTCTTTCGCCGTTTCCACGCACGCCCCCGCCGCTCCCGCGAGGCGGCCCGCCGCCGCGAACGTGCGAGCGACCTGAAACTCGAGTCGCTCGAGCCACGGCTGGCGCTGGCGGTCATGTCCGGGCTGCCCGACACGATCGCGCCGGTGGTGCGCTCCGTCTCGCTTCCCGCGGCCGGCACGTACGGCACGGGCGAGCCGCTG
>JAUMAF010000192.1:0-1619 GCA_032117045.1 Pirellulales bacterium
GCACGCGCCGCACCGACTCGGCCAGGCCGGCAACGTCGAATGCCCCCACCGTCCGCCCGAAGCTCACCTGAAACGTCTCGAACCCATGGGGCAGGAGTTGGCTGATGACCTCGGCCGTCCGCTCATGGGCGGGCACGAGCGTGCCGAGGCGAATGTCGTCGTGGGCGTGCATGGCCCAAGTGTAACCGCCGCGTGAAAGCCGACCGGCCGTAAGGCCGCGGGCTGCCCTGCCGTCGGCTCCGTGCTCGTCCCCGGATTCACCCCGCGCCTCACGGCGTCGGGCTTGTACATTCTGGTGTGTGAGCAGATCGACCGGCCAGGGAGGCCGCGGTCAACCCACGGAGGCGATTGGCGGCGAATGCGGCTCTTGAGTTGGAATATTCACAAGGGGATCGGCGGCCGCGATCGCCGGTATTCGCTCGAGCGAATCATCGACTGCATCGAGGCAGAAAATCCCGACCTGATCTGTCTCCAGGAGGTTGACCGCCTCGTGCGCCGCAGCCGGCACGACGACCAGCCGCGGCTGCTCTCCCGCTACTTCCGCTGCCACTGCGTTTTTCAGCCGACCGTCGCCTCGGGAAATGGCGGGTATGGCAACCTGGTGCTCTCCCGCTGGCCCGTCGAGAGCCGGCACCGAATCACGCTGCGGCAGGGCAGTCGCAAGCCTCGTGGAGCGCAGCTGCTGCTCATCGATTCGCCCGAAGGGCGGCTGCATCTCGTGCATACGCACCTGGGACTCGTCGAGGGAGAGCGGCGGTGGCAGATCCAGAAGATCCTCGGACACATGCTCTTTCGTTCAGCGGATCCGCATCCGACGCTGATCGTGGGCGACTTGAACGACTGGCGCAACGCGCTCGCGGCCGACACGCTCGCCGCCGGCGGCTTCACCCAGGTGACCACGCCGATCTCGCGGTTTCGCACGTTTCCCGCCTGGCTGCCGGTCGGTGCACTCGACAAGGCGTTTGTCCGCGGGCCGATCGCCATTCACCATGCCCGCGTCGTCCGCACGAGCCTGGCCAAGACCGCCAGCGACCACCTGCCCCTCGTAATCGACTTTCACCTGCGGTGATCGAGATCCCGGCCCGCCCTAGGCTCGGGGCTGCCCATGCCCCGTCGCCGGACGTTCGCGTGGCTCGGAACTGCCCATGCCCCGTCGCCGGACGTTCGCTACGGACATCCTGTCCTTCGCTCACTCGGATGCCGCCGGCGCTTCGGCATCCTGCCTGCGCTTGGCATCATACGCCGGCTCCGGGGCACGGGCAGTTCCTCGCTGAGTTCATGCCCGTGTAAGCCGACCGGCCGTAAGGCCGCGGGCGCGCTGCTTTCGGTTCCAGGGGCCACCGACTGGCCGCATCACGCATCCGACACAAGGCATTCCTCGGCTGCCTTGATCGTCTGGTCGATGTCGGCGTCGGTGTGGGATGCCGAGAAGAAGAGAGCCTCGTACTGGCTGCACGGCAGGTAGATGCCGCGATCGATCATGCCCCAAAAAAAGGCGGCGTAGCGGGCGGTGTCGCTCTGCGACGCCGTCTTCCACCCCGTCACAGGCACGATGCCAGGGCCCGGTTGGAAGAACATCGTCATCATGCTGCCCACGCGGGCCACCCAGGCGGCGATCC
>JAUMAF010000193.1:0-7509 GCA_032117045.1 Pirellulales bacterium
GGCGTAGCGGCGGCGGTGGTAGTCGCGCATCGCATCGACCGGCAGCGCCGTGATCGATTCCACCGACCCGAGCACGCTCCGCGCCAGCGGGTGGCCACCGAAGAAGGCGGCGCGACAGCGGTCGTCCGCCCCAAACGGCGGCTGGTCTTCGTACATCCGGATCTCCTCCAGGATGACGAGCTTCTCGGTGTCGAAATCGGTCTCACGAAGCGCGGGCCGCATCATCCGCGCCAGCAGTTCGAACGCCTCCTCCTGCTGATCGGGAAGCACCGACGCGTAGTAGACCGTGTCTTCCTCGCTCGTGAACGCGTTGACGCTCGCGCCCATGGCGTCGAAGCGGCGATTGATGTCGTCTCCCGAAATCTCGGGAGTGCCCTTGAAGACCATGTGCTCGAGAAAATGGCTCGCGCCCCAGATGTCGGCCGACTCGTCGCGCGAGCCGGTCATCACGAAGAAGCCGATGCTGGTCGAGACGGCCGAGGACGAGGTCTCGACGATCACATCGAGACCGTTCGGCAGGCGTTCATGCAGGAATGGCACCGGACACCTCCAGGGGATCGCGGCCCAGCGACACGACCGAAAGATCCCGCGGGGGCTGGCCGGCGAGCCAGGCCTCGACTGCGGGCACAGTGAGCCGGTCGTATCGCTCCAACTCTTCCGCGAGGGTCCGCATCGCGCCGAGGTGATACCACTGCCGGGCGATCGACCCAGCCCGTGCCGCGCTCGACTCCTGCTGCATCACGAGCCCGCTCTTGGCACGGGCCTTCACGCGATCGAGCTCCTCGGCCGTGATCGTGCCCGGCAGCCGGTCGATCTCGGCGAGCATCACGTCGAGTGTCTCCTGGGCCCGCTCCGCGGACGTGCCCGAATAGCAGACCGCATTGGCGAAATCGCGGCTTGTCTGATATCCGGCCGAAACGCTGTAGCACAGCCCCCGTCGTTCACGGACCTCGGTAAACAGCCGCGAACTCGGGCCGCCGCCGAGGATGGCCAGCGCCGCCGTGGCCTCGTGCGACGCGTCGTCGCGGTAGGGGGGCACCGACCATGCCAGGGCGATATGCGTCTGCTGCGAATCATGCACGACGTGCTGCACCCTGGCGCCCCGCGGTCCCGTGGGGATGGCGGCATCGGTCCCAGGCTGCCAATCGCCGAGCAACTCGTCGACGCGCCGCACGAAATCGTCCCAGTCGATCCGGCCGGCGATCGACACGATCATGCCGCGAGGCTGCAGGTGCCGCTCGATGAACGCCCGCACGTCGTCGATGGTGATCGCTTCGACGTCGGCGATCAGGCCCTCGGTGGGCATGCCCCAGGGGGACGGGCAGTGGGTTCGCCGTAGGGCGGTGATCGTGCGGTGGGCGGGGTCGTCCTCGATGCCCGCGAGGTTCTGCAGAACCATCTGCTGAGCGGCGGCGAACTCATCGTCGGGCAGTCGCGGCCGCCGCAGGATGTCGGCATAGACCGGCAGCACACCGGACAGGTGGCGGGCGACCATGGCTCCGGAAAAACTGGCGTGGGTGCTCGACACGCCCTGCGACCACTGCACGCCCGCCGACTCGAGCGCCTCGACCACCGCCCGGCTGTCGCGATCGCCCGCGCCCCGCAGGCAGAGTTCGCCGGACAGCGTGGCCAGGCCGCAGCGGCTTTCCGGGTCATGGACCGATCCGGCCGGTGCATGAAAGGCGACGGCCACCGATTCGAGATCGGGCAAATGCTCGCCGACGAGGATGATGCCGTTGTCGAGCGTCGCCGAATGGAGCATCTGCTTCAAACTGAACCGCCTTCACGCGAGAACCGGGGAGCCGGCCGCCAGCGACCGCTGGGACGGCTAGGCCACGACAGCGGCGTCTTCCACCACCTTGTACACGGTCTTCACGCGGCGAAAACCCAGCCGCTGATAGAGCCGTACCGCCCGGGAGTTGTCGGCGGTGACCTCCAGGGATGCGGCCCCCAGGCCGTGCATGCGAAAGCCGGCGAGGGATCGCTCGATCAGGCACGTTCCCAGCCGCAGGCCGCGGTGGCCGGGCACGATCCCGATGTTCTGGATCATGCCGCTGCCGCCCCGCTCGGCGATGCCCTGGATCGTCCCGCACCACTGGAGCGTCTCCGGGGTCGATCCGTGGGCGATGAGCCAGGTGGCGTTGGGCAGAAACCCGGATTTATTGCGGATTTCCCGCATCAGCCGCCGGCAGCCCTCGAGGCTGCCCAGGCAGGGGAAGACCACCGCGTCGATCTCGTCGCGGAACGACCGGAACTTCGTGCGGGCGTGGATGTCGAGAACGGCCTCGTTCCAGGTCACGAATCGATAGCCTGGGGGCAGGGCGGGGCAGCGGCGCGGGACCGTGAGATCCACCTCCATCCGAAACCGCTTGAAATACGTCGATTCCATCCGGTGGCCCTCCGGGTGTCCGACACCCGTTCCGCCTCTTCTCTCCGCTCCGAACGTAAGTCTGCCATGCACTTTGGTCAACGCGCCGGCAGACGAGTTTTTTTGGAACGGTCAGATGGAGATGGGCGTGTTGCCGGAAAGCCCCGATCGCAGGTATGATTTTGACGACTCAAAAAATGTTTTTTGATTTCCCAAAAAAGTTGCGGGCACTCTGGTCGGCGTGGATGCTCCTGCCAATGGCCGCGTTGTCGGCGGGCTGTGGGCCGGCCCCGCCCTCGGTGGCGGCCCGGAGCCCCGGGGCGGATGCCGCCCGCCGCCCGCGGGTCATTGCGACGACGACGGTGGTCGCCGATCTCGTGCGGCAGATCGGAGGCGACCGCGTCTCAGTCGAATGCCTGATGGCCCCCGGCATCGATCCCCACTCCTACAAGCCCACGCCCCGGGATGCCGACCGGCTCGCCGGCGCCGATCTGGTGGTCGCGTCGGGGCTGCATCTCGAGGGCAAACTGGCGGGGATTCTCGAACGCCTCGGCGACCGACGGGCGGTGGCCATCGTGGCCGACGGCCTGCCCGCCGAGGAGTTGATCGAAGTCGGCGGTGGGCTCCACGATCCCCATGTCTGGTTCGACCCCCGGCTTTGGAGCCGTTGTGTTCCCGCGGTCGTGGAGGCGCTGTCACGGATCGATCCGAATGCGGCCGAGACGTTTCAGACGCGCGGCGCGGCCTATGCCGCCCGGCTCGCAGATCTCGATGCGCGGCTCCGCAGTCGCATCGCCGACATTCCGCCAGACCGCCGGGTGCTCGTGACGGCCCACGATGCGTTTCGCTATTTCGGCCGGGCCTACGGCCTCGAGGTCGTGGGCGTTCAGGGCACGAGCACCGAGAGCGAGGCGGGGCTCGCCGACATCAACCGCCTCGTCGATCTCGTCGTGTCGCGGGGCCTTCCGGCGGTCTTCATCGAGACCAGCGTATCGAACCGCAATGTCGCCGCCCTCTGTGAAGGGGCACTGGCCCGGGGGCATGTGGTCGTCCTCGGGGGCACGCTCTATTCCGACTCGCTCGGAGGCCCCGGCAGCGGCGCCGACACACTCGAGGCCGCGCTGACCTCGAACGTCGAGACGATCGTGGCCGGCTTGGCTGAGACGAAGGGTGAGCCATGACCGTCCGCGGCCCGGGGTCGCACGCTTCGGCAGCAGCTCCGATCATCGACTTTCACGACGTGACCGTCGCCTACGGCCGCCGTCCGGTGGTCTGGAACGTTGATCTCGAGATCGACGCGCCCTGTCTGTACGGCATCATTGGCCCGAACGGTGCCGGCAAAAGCACACTGCTCAAGGCGGCCCTCGGTCTCGTGCCGTTGGTCGGGGGGAACGTGCGGTTCTTCGGTCAGCCGCTCGGCAAGGTGCGGTCGCGGGTGGGCTACGTGCCACAACGCGAGACCGTCGACTGGGACTTCCCCGTGAACGTGATGGACGTGGTGCTCATGGGCACCTACGGCCGGCTCGGCTGGTTTCGCCGGCCGGGAAATCGCGAGCGGCTCCTCGCCCGCGAGAGCCTCGACCGCGTGGGGCTCGCCGACCTCGCCTCGCGGCAGATCGGCCGGCTCTCCGGAGGGCAGCAGCAGCGGGTATTTCTCGCGCGGGCCCTTGCCCAACAGGCCGATGTCTACCTGCTCGACGAACCGATGGCCGGCGTCGATGTGCGATCCCAGGAGGGAATCTTCCGCGTGCTCGCGGAACTCAAGGCCGAAGGGCGGCTCGTGGTGGTCGTGCATCACGACCTGCGGACGGCCGCCGAATGGTTCGATCGCGTGGCGCTCGTCGACATGCGGCTCGTCGCGGCCGGTCCGGCCGCCGACGTGCTCACGCCCGACAATCTCCGGCGGACCTACGCGGGCCACATCGATGTGCTCGAGGAACTCGGCCAGGCCGTGGCCGCGCGGAGTCGCACGTCGTGATGCCGACCGCCATCGCCTACAACACGCTCGTGGTCGCCGCCGGGGTCGCCGCCGTCGGTTTTGCGGCGGGCGTCGTAGGCGGCCTGTGCGTGCTCCGCAAGCGGGCGCTGGTCGGTGATGCGGCCGCGCATGCCACTCTGGTCGGCGTGGCCTGTGCCTTTCTGATCACCGGCCGGCGGGATCTGCCGATGCTCCTCGCCGGGGCCCTCCTGGCGGCGTTCGCCGGGCTCGGCGTGCTCGTGCTCCTACGGCGCTTCACCCGCACCCGCGATGACGCCGCCACGGCGATCGTGATCGGCGTCTCGTTTGGTCTCGGGATCACGCTCGTGTCGGGTATTCCGGCCTGGGGCTATCCCGACAGCGCGGGGCTGGAGCAGTTTCTGCTCGGACACACCGCCGCGATCACGGCCCGCGATGCCGTCCTGCTGACGGGCGTGGCCTGCGGGGCGCTGGCCGTCGTCGCACTCGTCTGCAAGGAGGCCACGCTCGTCGCCTTTGATCCGGCGTTTGCCGCGGCCGCGGGCTGGCCTGTGGCCTTGATCGACTACCTGCTCGTGGCGCTCGTGGCGCTGATGGTGGTGGTCGGGCTGCCCGCGGTCGGAGCTGTGCTGGTGACCGCGCTTGTCGTGATCCCGCCGGTGGCGGCGCGGTTCTGGACCGACCGCGTCGGCACGATGCTCCTGCTTGGGGGCGTGATCGGGCTCGCGGCGGCGGTCGTGGGCGTGGTCGTGAGCGCGGTCAGACCGGGGCTGGCGACCGGTCCGCTCGTGGTGCTGGCCGCCGCGTTCGTGTTCGTGGTCTCGTTTCTTGCCGCGCCGTCCCGGGGCTGGATCGCCCGCTGGATGCAGCAGCGGCGGCTGGCCCGCGACTGGCAGCTGGTTTCCAATTCGTCGTGCGGCCCCGTCTCTGGCGGCCCCGTCTCTGGCGGCACGGACTGCTGAAGGGAGCGAGGCGGCATCGTGGATGACAACGCGGTCTTCTTGGGAGGTCATGCCGGCATCCACGCCTGGGCGATGGCCACCGCCGCGGTCGTGTCGGCGTCGTGTGCCCTGGTCGGCACGCTGTTGGTGGTGCGGCGGATGAGCCTGCTCGGCGATGCGATCGGGCATGCCGTGCTGCCCGGGATCGCCGTGGCGGTGTTGTCGGGGGGCCGGCCGGGAGGGCCGCTCGTGTTTCTCGGGGCGGCCGTCGCGGCGCTCGTCACTGTCTGGCTCACCCGGGCGCTTCGGGCCGCCGGTGGACCGGCCGAAGATGCCGGCGCCGGCGTGGTCTACACGACGCTCTTCGCGATCGGCCTGATCATCGTGGCCGCAGCACCGGCCGGCACGCATCTCGACGCGGGCTGCGTGCTCCACGGCGACCTCGCGTTTCTCCCGTTCGATACCGTTCCGGTCGCGGGCTTCCAGATTCCCCGCGGATTCATCGCCGGCGTGATCGCTCTGGTCGCCGTCGCGGTCGCCATCATCGCAACCTGGAAGCTTCAGGTGTTCACGGCGTTCGATGCGGCCGCTGCGCAGGCTGCCGGGTTGCCGGTGGCCGCGGTGACGACAGGTCTGCTCGCGGCCACGGCGGTCGCGACCGTGTCGAGCTTCGATGCGGTGGGAGCGGTGCTCGTCGTCGCCATGTTGGTCGTGCCAGCGGCTGCCGCGGAGCTGCTCGTGCACCGGCTGTCCACGATGGCCTTGGTGGCGATCACGCTGGCCGTTGTGGGGGCGTGTGTCGGCTATCTGGCGGCATGGCACTTCAATACGAGTGCCGCCGGGATGATTGCCGTGGTGCTGGGAGTCGAATATGCCCTCGCCGTGCTGTTCACGCCCGCGGATGGCCTCGTGGCCCGGGCGGTGGCCAGGCTGCAGCTGGCGTGGCGGGTGGCCTGCGAGGATCACCTGGCGAGGAAGTGGCGGGCCGAGGAAGCCGCTTCCGTAGAAACGACCGGCGAAGCAGCCGCGGCCGAGGGGCTGCTCGATCGGTGCGTGGGCTGGTGGCTGCGGCGTGACGGCAGCCTCGAGCCATGCGACGGCGGCTGGCGGCTGTCGGCCCGCGGGCGTCGCGCGGCGGAAATGGTGGTGCGGTCGCATCGGCTCTGGGAGGCCTGGCTCGGCCGGCATGCCAACCTGCCGCTCGATCATCTGCATCCGCCGGCCGAGTGGGTGGAGCATCATCTCGGGGCCGCGATGCGGCAGCGGCTCGAGGCCGAGACCGGCTGGCGGGAAAGCGATCCGCACGGCCGCGAGATCCCGCCAGAGGCGTAGGCTTCACGTGGTGAAAGCCGACAGGCCGTGAGGCCGCGGGCTGCCCGCCGGACGTTCGGGGGGCTCGGGACTGCCCATGCCCCGTCGCCGGACGTTCGCTCCGGACATCCTGTCCTTCGCTCACTCGGATGCCGCCGGCGCTTCGCCATCCTGGCTGCGCTTGGCGGCATACGCCGGCTCGCGGGGCACGGGCAGCCCCTCGCTGAGTTCATGCCGTTTTCGTGAAAGCCGAGCGGCCGTAAGGCCGCGGGTTCCGGTACAAGCCGACCGGCCGTGAGGCCGCGGGCAAACGACGCTGGAGTCAGGCCCATCACCGGATGCACCCCACGCCTCACGGCGTTGGGCTTGGACGAGCGCCCCGGAAGGATTACGGGGAATACCCTACGAGCGCTCGAGCCGTCTGATTGTGGCGATGTTGCGGCGATCGACGGCCGCCGAGGGCTTCCCGTCGGGGCCTTCCTTGGGCGTCTCGAGAATCCAGGGAATGCCGGTGAGGGCAGGGTGGTTGGCGAGCAGTCGAAACGCCTCTCGGCCGATCTTCCCCGTGCCGATTCCCTCGTGGCGATCGACGCGGGAGCCGAGTTCCCGTTTCGAGTCGTTGGCATGGATCACCATGAGGCTCGGTGTCGCATCGATCACGTCAAGCATCGCCCTGATCTCCTCGAATGTCGCCCCCAGGCACGATCCCTGGCCGGCTGTGGTCTCGATCAGGATGCCCGCCGCGAGTTTTGGCGTCTTGCGAAGGGCCTCGGCGATGCCCGCCGCGGCCCGGGCCACGGCCACCGTCACTGGCTGCTCCCCTGCAGCGCCGGGATGGGCCACGACCCAGGGAATGCCGAGCATCTCGGCCCGCCTGACTTCCTCGATCAGACCGGCGATCGACTTCTTCCGCAGGTCAGGATCGGCCGACG
>JAUMAF010000194.1:0-27935 GCA_032117045.1 Pirellulales bacterium
GGACGGCCGCGGACGTGCTCACGCAGCCGATCGCCCGGCTTTCACAAGCGATGCCGCCCCGTACAAGCCCAACGCCGTAAGGCGTGGGGTCGGGCGCCGGAAGAGCCCGGGGTCAAACGTGACGCTGCCCGCGGCCTCACGGCCAGTCGGCTTCCACCGGGGCCCGCAAACTCTGCCACCGCTGCCGCGATGGCCCTCCCTCGCCCGCCCGCCCCGCTCCCGGAACCGGCCGGCGTTCGATTCCACGACCCGACCGCGTCGATCACTCCCGGCAGGCATCGCGGCTCACTGGGGGGCGGCATGGATATCGCGGTCATCGTCTCCACGTTCGAACGGCCGGGGCACCTCCGCCGGTGCATCGCATCGCTCGCCGCACAGGAAGGCGTGGACGGGCGGTTCGAGGTGGTCGTCACCGACGATGGCTCCCGCGACGAGACGCTGCCGATGCTCACGGATCTGATCCGCGGCGCGGCCTTTCCACTCACGTTCACCACGCACGGCCACGACGGCTTCCGCCTGGCCCGCTGCCGCAACGAGGGTGTGGCGGCCTCCAACGCTCCCTATTTGCTGTTCACCGACGGCGACTGCATCCTGCCGCGGGATCACCTCCGACTGCATCTCGAGATGCGGCGGCCCGGCTGGGTGGTGGGGGGCGACTGCGTGCGACTCGACCAGCCGACGTCGGCAGGGATCGACGAGACGACGATCATGCGGGGCGGCTTCGAAGGGCTCGTGCCGAAGGCTGAACGCCACCGGATGTGGCACAAGGGAATCCGCGCCAAGGCCTATGAATGGCTGCGGATGCCGATGCGGCCGCGGCTCTCCGGCAACAACATCGCCCTCTGGCGGGCCGACTACGAAGCGATCAACGGATTCGACGAGCAGTTCGTGGGCTGGGGCCACGAAGACCGCGACCTGCAGCAACGCCTCGAACGGATCGGCCTGCGGGTGACCTCGATCCTGCTCCAGACGGCCCCGATCCATCTCTGGCACCCGCCGGCACCGAGCTTTGCCCGCAACGGCGCCGGCACTCCCAACCTCGCCTACTTCGAGTCGCTGGCCGAGCGGCCGACATTCTGCCTCGACGGCCTCGAGAAGCCCGACGCCCTCTCGGCACCGCTCAAGAGACTGAACAGTCCAGCCGCACCAACACGCCGCCACCGCGCAGCCTGACCCATGCGGCTTTTCCCCTTCATGCGGCGCGGCACATCACAGGCCCTCTCGATCGGCACGCCCACGAGCCGCACCTCGGGCAGCCGCTGCCGCGTCACCGCCCAGGTGGCCGGCCGCGAGATCTGGTTTGAGTCGGCCGATGTCGCGCTGGCCCCAGCGAGCGAGGCCTTCGGCTCGGCGATGCTCGTGCCGGCGCTCCATGCGGCCCGACCGCTCACGCTTGCTGCCCCCGCCTGCGAGACCTGGGTCGCCAACCTGCGGCCGCTCACCCGCAGCTTTCAAGCGCTCTGGTATCCCGACGCCCCTGCGGCCCACGCGATCCCCGACCGGCGACCCACGACGCCCGCCAGCGACACCGCCCTCTGCTTCAGCGGCGGCGTGGACGCCTTCCATACGCTCCTCGCCGGCGGCCGACCGATCGACACGCTGGTGTATGTCGTGGGCTACGACGTGAAACTCCGCGACCGCCACCGAGCAAGCGCCGTCACGCGGCTCATGCGCGAGATCGCGGCAGCGACGGCCACACGGAGCATCGCCGTGGCCACCAATCTCCGCCGCCACCCGCTGATGCGGGCCACACCCTGGACGCGAGCCTTCGGGGGCGGGCTCGCGGCCATCGGCCACGTGCTGGCAGGCGATCCCAACGGCGGCATCGGCCGCCTGCTGATCTCGAGCGACGGCCTCGGCTTCGAACATCCGGAGGTGGGCTCGCGGCCCAGCACCGATCCGCTCTTTGGATCGGAGGCCGTTCGCGTGGAGCATGTCGCCCCCACCACCACCCGTCTGGAAAAACTCCGCCGCATCGGCGGCGAGCAGATCGTGCAGCAGCATCTCCGCGTCTGCTGGCACAACACCTCGCAGCGGTTCAACTGCGGCCGCTGCGAGAAATGCGTGCGGACGATGCTCTCGCTCGATGCCTGCGGCACGCTCGGGAAGTTTCCGGGGTTTGACCACGGCCGCGGCCTCGTGGCCGCCGTCGATGCCCTCGCCTCGGTGGACGGCATCGTGATGCCGTTCTACCGCGACCTGCTCGCGAGCGGGCTCACGGGGCCGGCGGCGGCGAGCGTGACACGGCTCCTCGACCGCAGCAACTCATCACTGGCCCCGGTGGCCCCCGCACACGCGCCTGCCGCACCGCAGCCCGCCGCGCGATCCACCCATCATCGCCTACTCGGGCCCGAGGCCTTCGCGCACGTCTGCGAGCCGCTCGTCGGCCGGCGGGTGGGCTATGTGCGGCCGGTGGGCAACGTTGGCGACCACCTTATCGAACTGGCCATGGCCCAGCTCTTCGCCACCTACGGCATCCGCTGGTCGCTCGTGGACCTCGACGCCACCGATCGTGGAGCGAGCCCGCGATCGCTCGACTCGCTGGACATGCTCGTCTTCGGCGGCGGCGGCAACATGGGCCTGCGCTACCAGGGCAACCACGACCTCCGCGGCCGGGCGCTGGCCACGGGACTGCCGCTGGTGATCCTGCCGCAGTCGTTCACGTCGGTGGAAGACCGGATGTTTCACCGGGTGTATGTCCGCGAGCGGTCGAGCCTCGCCTATCGACCGGACGGCATCCTCGCCCCCGATCTCGCGCTCGGCCTCGCCTGGCCGGAGCCCGCGCGGCCCACCCGCGATCTCGGGATCTATCTCCGCCGCGACCAGGAGCGCAGCGGTCGCAAGCCGTTCTTCGCCCGCGATCCGATCCGGCTCGCCGCCACGCCCGCCGACTATCTGGCCTTCGCCGCCCGCCATCGACGGATCATCACCGACCGGCTGCACTTTGCCGTGGCCGGCCTGCACGCCGGCCGCGACGTCACGCTCGTGGCGAACGATTACCATAAGAATCGTTCGATGCATGAGACGTGGCTCGGGAATCTCGGCTGCCGGTTCGCCGCGTCTGCGGCCGACGCTGTCGCGCTGCCCCGCCGCGCGGCCTGACCGGAAAGACACCGCCGCATGGCCCACCTCGCGATCGTCGTTGACGAGGATCCGCAGCGCCGCGAGCGGTTCATGGCCAGCGCCCGCCGCCTGCTTGGCGAGCTGCCGGGCACCACGATCGCCGAGCACCAGTTCGGGGCCTGCGGCTGCATCTGGGCCGTGGGACCACGGGCGCCGGTCAGCCTGCACCGCGATGCCGACGGCTTCGCCCTGCTGATCGGCTACGGCGTCGATGACGACGGGCATCATGTGACCGCGGCCGATCTTGCCGGTGGCTGGCGGAGGAGCGACCGCGAGCCCGCGGTCTACGACGGCTACCACGTGGCGGCGGTCTGGTCGCAGGCCCACGGCCTGGCGGCGGGCGTTGATCCGATGGGCCTGTTTCCCTTTCATTTCGCGAGCATGGGCTCGGGCCCGGGAGCGCCGCTCGTGGCCGCCACCACGCCCGCGGCCTTCCGCTGCCACGAGCGATTCTCGCCGCGGATCGACCGCCGCGGACTCGCCGGCATTCTGCTGGTGCACGGCCCGCTTCGCGATCGGCCGCTGCTGGCCGACACGCAGCGGCTGCCGAAGGGCCGGCTCGTGCGTTGGACGGCCGACCGCGGCGCGTGGATGCAGGAGACCTACCGCCTCACGGGCACGCCACCTCCCGCCTGCGAGACCGCGGCCGATAGGCATAGCCGCATCGAAGATGCCTTCGTGGCGGCGATCCGCCGGCACCATCCCGATGATGGCGAAGCCGCCATTCTGCTCTCGGGCGGACTCGACTCGCGGCTCGTCGCCGGCACGCTCGCCCGCGAGGGCATTCCCGTGAAGCCATTGGCGCTCGGCCGCGAAGACGACTTCGAAGTGATCGCAGCCCGGGGCGTGGCCCGCCAGCTCGGCATGCCGATCGATGTGGTTTCGACGGAAACGCTCGACGGCGACTTCCCCGCCCGTACTCGCGCCGCGGCCCGCTGGAGCCAGCTCACATCGGCCCCGGGTGCCGACGACTTCGCCGAAGGCCTGTCACTCGCCCGTTCGCCGTCGAAATATTTCTGGTCGGGTGCGGCCCTCGACTGGGTATTCGAGCCGGTGTCGTATGCGGACGGACGCGATCCGCTGACAGGCGCGTGGGCGGCCGATCGCTGGGTGGCCAACATGAACCGCTGGGGTGTGCCCCGCGATCTGCTGCCCGCAGCACTGGGCCACGACGGGCCGGCGGTCTGCGCCGCCCTGATCGACGACCTGCGAGCAGCCTGCCTCGACGGGCACGACGCGCCCGAGATCGAGGCCGCGCGAATCCGGTGGGATCAGCGGATCCGCAATCACGTGGCCATGGCCTTCCATCGCACGACCTTTCATGCCTGGCCGCTCATGCCGGCGACCGACCGTCGCTTCATCGAGGCGGTCTTCGGACTCCCCGTGCCCGCCTTCGAGGACCGCGTGATCGAGGAGGCGCTGCTCCGCCAGCTCTGCCCCGACCTCGCCCGGGTGCCGCTCGACACCAACTCGTTTCGGTTTGCTCCGATGGATGGGAGCCGGTCGCGGCTCGGCGCGCTCGCGGGATCCGCCATGAGTCGCGCCCGCCGCCTCTACTGGACACGACTGAAGGGGCACGATCCCCGTCGCTACGAGCGGCTCTTCAACGTCGATCATCCGCGGTGGATGGCCGTGCGCCGCGATGTGGAGCCGCTGCGGCCGCTGCTTCACGACCACCTCGCCGCCGACGCCGTCGCGAGCCTGCTCCCGCCGCCGGATGTCCGCACCGCGTTTCGCAATCCGGTGAACGCGGGCGGCCCGATCCGCCTGCTCCTCGGCCTCGCGATCGTGGCGGAGGATCTGTCGCGCGGATAGCCCGCGGCCTCACGGCCGGTCGGCTTGTACCGGCACCCGCGGCCTCACTTCGTCGGGATATCGATATCAAAAACCTCGCCGCCGCGGGCCGTCACCAGCTCGTCGGGGTCGAGATCGGGCGGGGCGTGGAGCCACGGATCGCCCCCCCGCCCCACGGAAAACCCATGCTCGAAGAGCCGATTCATCCGTGGCCGGTCGAAGTCGAGGCCATCGAAATCGAGCAGGTAGTCGTCGGGAATGCAACGCAGGTTGAAGGCGACCCCATACCGGTCGGCGAGCACATACATGCGATACAGGCTCGATGCGGCGCTCACCTTGAAGAGCTTTTCGATCGTGGCCTCGGCGATCGAAAGGGCCGTTGGGCGGATCGCCACATAGCCGGGGCGATCGTCGGCACGGCCGTTGCGGATCACGAACAGCCGCCCCCGCACCTCGCCGGTCTGGAGGCCCGCCCCCTCGAGCGCGTCTTCCACGTCGAGCATGAAGCCCCGCAGAAACACCTGCGCCTCGGCCCCCCCGTCGCAGTGCATCTCCTGGCAGGGCCGGCCCTCGATCTCGACGTCGAAATAGACGGGAGGAAAGAGCACCGGCACCGAAGCGGAGGCGACGAGCACGTCGAGATACCGCTGGCGGGCATCGGGCCGGCCGCTGGCGGCGATCGCCCCCATGTCCCAGATCGCAAACTCGTTGGCATCCATGTTGGCGGTGCCGATGAAGAGCCGATGGCCGGCGCGGTGCTTGGCGGCGACGGCGGACAACACCCTCTCGTCGATGGCCTTGCCGAGGAGCGCCCGCAGCGGGGAAGTGTCGCAGGCGGCGTCGGCGAAGACCGTGGCCAGCGGCGACCGCTTGCGATAGATGTCGGCGGTGGTGATCTCTGTGTAGAAGCGTTTCAGGAGCGGGTCATACTCCGACCCGAGAAACGCAGGCGTGGCCTGGAGCGCGCCGGTCGAGATGCCCGTCACAACCTTGAAGTTGGGCCGGTCGCCCCGTTCGGTCCACCCGCAGAGAAGGCCGGCACCGAAGGCGCCATACGCCCCGCCTCCCGAGAGCGCCAGGAAGTCATACTCCCGCACGCCGTCGCGATCGCGGTCGAACTCGAACGGGTCTTCGAGCCGGATCGATTCCGCGAGCGTCCGCTGCACCCCCGAGGGGACGGCCGTGTCGAACGTTTCCAGATCGACCGCGCCCCAGGGCTGCGCGGTGGCCGCCGCGGTGGGGGGCGGCGCGATGCGGCGGGAGGCCGCGGCCGAGAGCAGGGCAAAGCCGGCTCCCAGCATCACGATAGGAATCGCGGCACCAAGGCCGAGCAGCGAGGCGGTTCGTTTCCACGACATGCCCGCAGAGGATAGGGACTTTCAAAGGTCGACAACAAGCGGTTCGGCGGAGCCCATTCCCCCGATCTCACGATCGAGGGCTTCCTCGGGACCGGAGCCCGCGGATGGCCCGCGGGGCCGGCGGCGGGTAGGCTTTCGCATCCGCACAGCCGAGGCCTAAGCCACCGGCGGCGGATGGCGAGAACACGCTCCGAGAGGCCCGCGAATGACGCACCATCCACGTTCGTGCTGCAGCGATCGCTTGGAGCGGCCGTGGCTCCTCCGAATCGGACTGGCTGCCGTCGCAACGATCCTGTGCCTCGTGGCGGCACCACCTGCGCAGGCGGCCGAACGACCGGCCCCGCGGGCGGAACGATCCGCAGAGGAGCGGCGGCGGCTCGCCACCGAACTCCGCGAGATCTATGCGGGTGATCCTGCCGCCTGGCCCGCCCCGCACGTCGATGCGGACGTCGCCTGGAAGGAGATCGGCCTGCTCCCCGAGGTAGTGCATCCCGAGGACAACCCGCATACCGATGCCAAGGCGGCGCTCGGCCGAGCGCTGTTCTTCGATCCGCGTCTCTCCGGCAGCGAGCAAATCGCCTGCGCCTCCTGCCACGATCCCGATCTTGGCTGGGCCGACGGCCGCACGACCAGCTTCGGGCACTCGCGGAAGATGCTCGCCCGGAATGCCCCGAGCATCCGCAACACCGCCTTCCAGAAGCAGCTCTTCTGGGACGGCCGCGCCGCCTCGCTCGAGGACCAGGCTGAGCAGGTGCTCACGAATCCCGACGAGATGCGGTCGGGGCCCGAGCATGTGGTGGCCCTGCTCGAAGCGGAGCCGGGCTACCGCGAACTCTATCGCGACGCCTTCGGCGATGAGGCGATTTCGCTCGCCCGCGTGGCCCAGTCGCTCGCCTGCTTCGAACGCACGGTCGTGGGCGGCTCGTCGAAGTTTGACGGCTTCCTCAAGGGCAACGCGGCGGCGCTCACCGACGAGGCCTTGCTCGGCATGGATCTCTTCCGCCGCGACGCGCGGTGCATCAACTGCCACAACGGCCCCGCCTTTTCCGACGGCGGCTTCCACGATCTCGGTCTCTCCAACTACGGCCGGCCGTTCGAGGATCTGGGGCGGGGACGGATCACGAACGACCCCACCGACACGGGCAAGTTCCGCACACCGAGCCTCCGCGATGCCACGGCCACTCAGCCGCTGATGCACAACGGGCTCTTCGAACTGCCCGTCGCCCTCACGCTCTACAACGCCGGCATGCCCACGCCGCAGCGCAAGCAGAGCCAGGCCGACGACCCGCGCTTTCCCGTGAAGTCGCCCCACCTCAAGCCACTCGGGCTCAACAAGCAGGATCTGGCCGACCTGACGGCATTTCTGACGAGCCTCGAGGAGCCGAAGCGCCGCATCCGACCGCCGGAAATCCCCGGCCTGCATCCGGCCCCACAAGGCCCGCAGTCCGCGAAAGCCGACCGGCCGTAAGGCCGCGGGCGTTCGTTACCAGAACGTCAGAACGTCCGCCGACGCCACCGCCATGCGCCGACAATGCCGGCCAGGCCGGCGCCGAGCAGGGCCGTCACGCCGGGCTCCGGCACCAGCACCGGCATCAGGACCACGCCTCTGAACGCCGTACTCCCCGAGGCGATGGCAAGCGACGTGAAGGCCGAGAGCGTGCCGCTGAGCACGCTCGTGGCCGCGGCGGTGTCGGTGTATTTCCAGAGCGTGTTGCCGCTGCCCGTCATGTAGAGCTGCACACTGCTGCCGTCGACCCCGCCGGTCACCCCTCGCAAGGCGCCGGTCAGACCGGTGATCGAACCAGCGGCGTTCCACGTGCCGCTCGTGTCGAGCGTGTACTTCCACAGCCCGCCGGCCGTAGCCGAGTCGTCGACCGTGTACATCGTGTCGATCCCGGGCACGGCGGGATTGGTGTCAAGGAACGTGAAGCCGTATCGGCTGGTGATGGGGGAGCCGCCCTGTCGGGGAATGTTTGGCAGGAACGTGCTTGCGGTGGGAAGGCCGTTGACGAGCGGGCTGCCGGCCAACTGACCGACGGTCGGCAAGGTTCCGGAAGCGGTCGACTGATAGAGCTCATTTCCGTAGATGCCGAGCACGCGAAGATTGGTGCCGATCAACGCCGTCGTAGCGGTCGTACCGGATGCCACAAACGGACTCGAGTTATCAACCGTGCCGTACACCACACCGCTATTTCCGCCATTCGCCCAGATCTTGTTGCCGTCGGTGGTGGCCACGCCTCGGGGGCTGGTAGCGCTAAACCACGTGCCCGTCACCGAAAGCGAGTAGGAACCCGTAGTCGTGTTGAAAAGTCCCGCCACGCGAGGCACTGTTGCGCTCGTTGCGGCTGAAATGCTCGAGCCGGCCGGGATGGTCGAGTTGTAACCGGAAAAACCGATCCAGGTGCCGTCGGGTGAGATAGACATCGCCCCTTCGGCCGTCGAGTTGCCTGCCGTGATGAGCTTGGTTCCAGTGCCGGTTGCCGGCATTGCGATCGACTGCACGAGCGATCCGGTCGTCGTGTATTCGTCAAGGAACACGTTGTTGCCGGTGTTCGCGAGCGTGTTCGTGCCCGATCCAGCCCGGTAGATCACGAGGTTTCCCGGCGTGATGGGGGCGGCCTCGCTCGAAGAGATCGAGCACGAGAAGAGCAGGGCCACGGCGATGGCCACGGCGAAGTCAGGGCGAATCATTACAGTATCACGGATCATGCAAGCACCTCCGATGCCTTTCGGGTGTCAATCATCGAGCCCCAAAACCAACCCGCCAGAACGTTGTCATACCTGTTGCCAGCAATCGCACAAGAACCCACCTGGGGAAATGGGACGAATCGGGACTGGGCAGGGACGAAACGGGATTGCAGGGACGAAACGGCGGCTAGGCGGGGACGAAACGGGCAGCCACCGGCCATGCCGGCGGTCGCCAGTTGCTTGTCAAACGTTCCCGCCGTGGAATAATCCGTTCCATGAGATGCTTCGGCGATCCGACGACAGCGACGCGGTCTGGTCGGCGAGCGATCGGATGGCGGGCGGCATTTTCGCCTCACGGTGGTTCGAATCGCATTCGGGCGACGGTTTCCGAGCATCGAGCCTTTACCCTCGTCGAACTTTTGGTCGTGATCGCGATCATCGCGACGCTCATCGGCCTTCTGCTGCCGGCGGTGCAAATGGCCCGCGAGGCGGCGCGGCGCACGGCCTGCATGAACAACCTCCGCCAGATCGGCCTGGCGACCCACGTCTTTCGTGACTTCAAGCGAACACGCTCGACCCGCGGCAACAAGATGTCGTTTCCCACGGGCAACCAACTCGGCGACTGGGGCTACCGGATGCGACCGGGCCTGAAGTCGCCCAACGACCCATCGGCCCTTCCCGAGACGTACGGACTCCAGCCCGTTCTCGAGCAGGTGATCGACAAGAGCTCGGGAGGCTGGGTCTGCCCGTCGCAGGCCGACGAGATGCGGAAGTTCGACAACACCTACGCCTTCACCACGGTGTTCAAGGCCAATGATCCCGATCCCCCATCGCAAACCCGCGACGCGAATATGGAGGTTCAAAAGACCAACTGGGTGTGGGACAACTACAGCCTGAAACCGGGGCTGAGCGGCTTTCGCGGCCCGTTCTCCAGCACCTCCTACATCATTCCCACCGCACAGCGAAGCTATCCGCACAGCACTGCCAAGTCGCCCGGCTACATGCGGACGTGCGTGGACGGTAGCGTGGAGTATTTCCAGATCGATTGACACCGCTTCGGCGGGACGCAGGCGGCCGACCGAAGCCGCCCCGAGAGGCCATCGCCATGCACCGTTTCTTGGCCGAAAAACACGCTCCCTCGCCCGGCACACGATGGCTTCCGTCCGTCGTTCTCGCCCTGGCCGCGTGTTCGGCCGCGGCGCATGGTCAGGTCGACAACCTCGCGCCTGTCCTGACGACTGGCGGGCTGCTCAGCGGCAACCTTGCGGCTTACACCTACGACCCGACCGCCGACACGATGTTTGTGACGGCCTATGGCAACCCTGCCGTGGTCAAGGTTTCCGGCGTGACTCCTCCGGCCGTGCAGGTGGCCGGACCGACCGTCTACGAATCGACCCTGCAGCTTTATTACCGCAACGGCGATCCCGACCGCGGTGTCACGACGCCCGCTCAGGGCGGCATCCTGCTTAACCCGAAGCCGATTGGCTCAAATCCGGCCTATTCCCTGGCCCTGATCGCCGACGGCGGCAACACCCGCTACCCCGCCACCTCCACCGTTGATCCGGCCGCGACGAAAAAGTTCTACACCTACAACCTCGGCACGGCGGCCATCCCCGGAAACGGCACCGACGTGTTTACCACGCGGGTCACGCTCGCCGACCTTCAATCCGCCGCCGGGGCCACGTCGAACAGCAACAATCTCGCTCGCCAGTTCGCCTGGAGCGGAGATGGCCAGAGCATCTACTTCACCGACTCGAGCGCGGCCTACGGGGGGCTCTGGAAAGTCGGGGCTCTGTCAGGAAGTCCGCAGCGCATTCTGAATGAGGACGACACGAGTTCGGAGCCGGCCATGATGACGACCGCCGGCACCGACCAGATCTTTCTCTCCGGCGGCGGCAGCACCGGCAACGTGGGGGGCATCGACTTCGTCACCCACGACGGCGCGACCACGTCGGCCCGCAGCGTGGCTGTGCCCGCCGAGACCCTTCGCGACTTTTTTGAAGTCTCCGTGAACATGCCTTCGCAGAAGGTCGCATCGCTAGCGACGGTGGGCAGCGACCTCTATTTCGCCTTCTACACCAACGCCTCTGGCACGAACCCCCTGAGCCGCACGCCCGGCATTTATCGCTACGACGCGGAGGGCCGGCTCGCGAAGGTGGTCAATCGCACGCAACGGGCCGCGGCCTTGGGTTCGGCAACCCTTGTCTTTGATCGGCTCCAATCTCGCACCTCCTCGTTTACGGGAACATCCGGCACGTTTGCAACGACGCAACTCCTCTACCGCGAGGCGGGCGCCAACGCCGTGGCCGGCGCCACCGCCTTCAAGCCGGTCGACTTCAATCGTGACAACGCCGTGACGGCCGCGGACCTCGCCCTGTTCGTGCCCCAGGTGACCATCCGCGGCCAGGTGCAGACCGACGTGGCGAATCTGACGTTCGACATGAACGGCAACGACACGATCGACTGGAAGGACGTGCAGATCGTCGAGGGCTTTCTCGACTATGTGCCCGACCCGGATCTCGCCGGCCGGATCGTGCCCACGCTGCCGATCCAGGCCGACGCCGACCTCAATGGCGTCGTCGATTTTGCCGATTTCCAGACCATGCAGGCCAACTACGGCGGGCTTTCGCAGGGCTTCGTGCAGGGCGATTTCAACGGCGACAATCAGGTTTCGTTTCCCGACCTGCAGCCGTGGATCAACAGCTACGGGTTTCGCTCGGCCGTGGTCGGGAGCGGCGTGCCAATGGCGCCGTTCGACCAGGCCACCTGGAACGCCTTTCTCGCGGGGCTCGCACCACCGGCCGTGACGCTCGATGTGGCCACGGGCCGTCAGACGCAGTTTGAGGCCGGCTATCGCTCGATCGTGATCGCCGCGACCGTGACCAAGACGGGCACGGGCACGCTCGTCTTTGACGGCGTGAACACCTTCACCGGCACGACGGTGGTGGCTTCCGGTGCGGCCGAACTGGCCAACACATCTGCCCTGGCCTCGAGCCCCGTGGCAGTCGCGGCCGGCGCGACGCTCGCCGTGGCCCCGTATCTTCGGACCACGGTCGCCGGGCTCGATCTCTCGGGCAACGGCCGCGTTGTCGCGGCGGCCGACGTGGCCCTGGGCTCGCCCCGCGCGGTCGGCTGGAAAGAGAACGGCAACGGCTCGGTGACCTTCGCCTTCGCGGCCCCGGGCGATACCAACCTCGACTGGCAGGTGGACGTGCTCGACGCGGCCAACCTGCTCGCCGGCGGCAAGTTCAACACCGGTGCCCCAGGCACCTGGTCGGCGGGCGATTTCAACTACGACGGCCTGGTCAATGTCCTCGACGCCGCCGACTTCCTCACCACCGGCCTCTACAATCAGGGCTCCTACAACCCGCCGCCGGATTCACTCGCCGCCGCCGGCAGTGCCGCCGTCGCCGCCGTGCCCGAGCCCGCCGCTCAATGGCTGCTCATCGCGGCCGCAGGGGTGGCATGGAGCCTTCGGGGCAGGGCTGCCAGGCAGCACATCAACCGGCCGCATCGCGGCTGATTCGGCCGCGGCCCCACCATCGGAACGGGCTTAAAAAAATCCCTCTATGGCTTGCACGAGCCACCGTTTCGAAGGTAGTCTCGAATGTTCACCTGTTCGGTAAGCATGCTGGCCGTTTGACCGTGTGCTGCGAGCCCCGCGAGGCCCCTATCATGCGCTGCCTTCGTTCCGCCGCGACTGCGGCCAGGCCGGCCGCGGCTGCCTTCCGCGGGTTCACTCTGGTCGAACTGCTCGTGGTGATCGCGATCATCGCCACGCTCATCGGCCTCCTGCTGCCCGCGGTGCAAAGCGCCCGCGAGTCGGCGCGGCGCACCCAGTGCGGCAACCAGTTGCGGCAAGTGTCGCTCGCGGTGATGAACTACGCATCGGCCAAGCGCGACAAACTGCCCGACGCGCTCTCGAATATCGTGACGGGTGCCACGACATCGTCCGGCGGAGCGGCTGCGACGTATCCGCTTCACGTCATGATCATGTCGTATGCCGAAGACGAGGCCCTCCGGCAGACGTTCAATGGTCTCTCCACGATGTTGACCAACAGACTCCCGAACGTCCCCACCTACAACTGCCCGTCGGATCTGACGAAACAGATGGTCGAGCAGGAGTTCAGTGGCAACTCCGCGATTCCCGGCACGGCCGCGTATCTCTCGAACGGCGCGCTCTTTTCCAGTAGCCCAATGCTGCGCAAGGTGAGCGACGGCACGTCAAAGACGATTTCCTTCGCCGAGTCGTACTGCCGCACCGTGGCCAACGGGGCGACGGTCGTTTCCCAATACAGCTCCCGCAGCGGTGCGAGGGCTCCGACCTTCGCCCATCCCGACACCACGACCGCCGCGCCGCTCGGCCGCGTCAACCATCCCGCGAAGTCGATTGCTCCGGGCCAGACCGGGGCGTGGAGCCGCAGCTTCAACTCCCAGGCCAGCGGGGCCATGGCCGACGTCGTCTCGCCGCCGATGCAGGACAAGCCGGCCCCCGCCTCTGCCGACGGCCTGCGTCTTCAGGGCATTCATCCCGGCACGATCACGATCGGCATGCTCGACGCGAGCGTGCGGAGCGTGGGCACCGACGTGGATCAAGTGGTGTTTTGGTCGGCCGTGACGCCGGCCGGCGGCGAAGCCTCCGACCTGCCGTAACGCAAGGATGGTTTGGGCCCACGTGGCCCCGAGCGATGCACGACGACCTCCGATCCCGCCGCCTCCGCGGCCTGTTTCCCATGATCGGCAGCACGCCGCTGCTCAGCGTGCGGCTGCGGTATCGCGGACGCGAGTGCGTCGTGCATGCCAAGGCCGAATACCTGAATCTCACCGGCAGCATCAAGGACCGGATGGCGTTTCACATCGTGAGGACGGCCATTGAGCAGGGCGTGCTCGGCCCCGACGACACGATCGTGGAGGCCACGAGCGGCAACACCGGCATTTCGTTTTCAGCGCTGGGGGCGGCGCTCGGGCATCCGGTCGTGATCTTCATGCCCGACTGGATGAGTGAGGAACGGAAGGCGGTGATCCGATCCTTTGGGGCCGACATCCGCCTCGTCTCGCGCGATGAGGGGGGCTTTCTCGGCAGCATCGACCGCGCCGAGGCGCTGGCGCGGGAACTCGGCCACGCATTCCTGCCGCGGCAGTTCGACAACCAGGCCAATGTCCAGGCTCATGCCACCACGACCGGCCCGGAACTGATCGCGCAGCTTGCCAGCCTGGGCCGCTCGCCGGACGCGTTCGTGGCGGGCGTCGGCACCGGGGGCACCGTGATGGGAGTCGCCGAGGCTTTTGCGCGGCAGGGCATCAAGGCGCGGGTTCATCCCTTGGAACCGGCCGAGTCGCCCACGCTCTCCACGGGCCACAAGGTCGGTCGCCACCGGATTCAGGGAGTCTCGGACGAGTTTATCCCCGGCATTCTGCGGCTCGACCGGCTGGCGCCGGTGATCCAGGTCAGCGACGGCGACGCGATCCTGATGGCGCAGAAGCTGGCCCGCGAACTCGGGCTCGGCGTGGGCATCTCGTCGGGTGCCAATCTGCTCGGTGCCCTGCAGGTGCTCGAGCGGGAGGGCTGGGATGCGACCGTCGTCACGATCTTCTGTGACGACAACAAGAAGTATCTCTCCACGGATCTGGCCAAGCCCGAGCCGATTCGCCCCGGCTTCGTGAGCCCCGACGTCGAACTCCTCGACTTCAAGACCACGCTGGCCCCCCTGCTCCACGCGGTCGATGGGTGAAGGGGCTGCCCTGAGCCGCGCCAGGGGCAGCCCGCGGCCTTACGGCCGGTCGGCTTGCGCGATGCCAACCGCGTGCTGGATCGCGATCGCGGGATCCCTCGCGAGACTCGTGCGAACGGAAAATCTTCCCGCTCGCGGGCCGTTTGGCATGGCGTTCGCTTTGACGTCCTTCTGACCCGTGCGAGTGATCCGAGGAGAACCTTCACAGCAACGCCCAAATCCGGCCTAAGACCCACATTTGAGCAAGGTCTATTTCCTATTTCATGCGAAATATTTCGCAGAAATAGCGAAAGTGTTTCGTAATTTATGCGAATCATTTCACCAGATCGTGGAAACGCGGGGAGCCCATGGAATCACCCCTAAAAAGAGGTGTTTCCTGTGTTTTGGGCTGTGAAATCACGCGCCGAGGGAAATCTTTCCCGCTGAAGTGAAGTTTGGCGCGCATTTTGCACATTCTTCTTGCCATCGGAGGCACACGCGGCCCCGAACGGCGGCCTCGTGCGGGGCCACGGCAAGAAGGCCCTTCACTGGAGATTCGTATGCGTGCCTTGGTCCTGCGAGCAGTGGCGGTGATGGCTCTGGTTCTGGCGTGGATGTCGACTGCTTCGGCCCAGACCACGCTCACCCAGTGGAACTACAACGCCCTCACGGGGCCGCTCATTCCCGTTGTCGGCACAGGCACAAGCGGTGGCTACGGGCAGGGCGCTCCGGCTGCCCCGCTCTCGAACACCGTCTACCAAGGCACTCTGGTTGATTCCGGAACCGTCATCACTGGCACGACCTTCAACCGTGCCCTCACGGTCAACCCGCCGCTCATCTCGACGGCAAACAACAGCACCGGCGCGTGGTTTTCGGCGCCGACGACGGGCATGCAGCCCGGCGAGCAGGTGAAGCTCTCGTGGAGCCAAACGGTCGGCTATCGCTCGAGCCGCTTCTGGCAGGTGCTCGTCTCGACGACCGGCGGGACGACCGGCTTCTCGGTTCCCAGCGGTGCCACTGGGTCGTCGATCAGCCAGTTCGTCAGCGGCTACAACACCGGTTCGTCGGCCATCAGCGGCACGGCCACGGTGAGCGTGAACTCGACGGGGCTCATCGACTTCCGCACAATCGGCGGCGGCACCACGGGCAACTTTCTGAGCCCGTCCGTGACGACCACCGGCACCTTTTGGACGGCTCCGCTTGCCGCGGGCTTCGTGGACAACATCAGCATCACGCTGCCAACCGGCCAGGGCTTCGAAAACAATGCCAACTTCGCATTCGCGATCGTCGGGGCCTTCGACCCCTCGCTGTCGGCCGTGTCGGGAACGACGGGCTATGTGTCGTCGTTCGCCGGCACCGACTCAACCGATGCGACCATGGGCTATAACCGCTCTTTGGCTGTTGGCGGCAGCCTTCGGCTGGACCTCGTGACCGTGTCGGCCGTGCCCGAGCCCACAACCTATGCCATGCTCGGGGCCTCGGCTCTGATCGGCTGCTCGATCGCCTGGCGTCGCCGCCGGGAAAGCCGGTTCGCAGACAGCCACGAGGGCTGAGTTTTCCGACTTCCAGATCTCAGCAACGGGCTTCGAGGCTGATGCATCGGCTTCGGGGCCCGTTGTGTTTTCTCACCCAATCGACTCGCTTCTTTTCCGCTGCTGAAAGGCCGCCATGCTCACCCCGATGACTCGTGGAATCCGCTCGTCGCGTGCCGCGGCCCTCCGTTCGCTTGGCGCTCTCGCCATCGCCTGCCTGATAGTCATCGGCGGCACGGCGATCGGGGCGCCCGTCCCCGCGGCCGACGAGGACGGGCCATCGCCCATCAAGGCCCGCCTCACGCTCAATCCCACGGCGCTCAACATGGAGCGGCTCAAGACCAGTCGGATGGGCTACATGCCAACACCCATCAAACTTGCCGAAGCCAAGCCCGCCGGCGTGGCCAAAGAGCCTGCCTACACGGGGAAGCCCCGGTATGGCGTGCTGCGAGTGGGCAACGGGAGCAAGAGCGACACGCTGGTCGCTCTCGATATCACCGACAAGGGTAGCCGGCTCTATGTAGACACCAATCAGAACGGCGACCTCTCCGATGACGGCAGCGGTGAATGGGACATCATCAAAGAGATCAGCGGGGCGAACGTGGAGTTCGCCACCCGGCCCGTCCACGTGTCATGGGGCACACCGCTGGAAGAGACCGAGGGGGGCGACTACCAGATCTTCATCTTCCGCCGCCCCGAGACGAGTGGGTTTTCGTACGCCGCGATCTCGGGCCGCGAGGGGCAGGCCGAGTTCGGCGAGACGCCCGAGGCCGACGGCAAGGAATACTCGTTCGTGCTCAAGGAGCATACGAACGACGGCCTCTACACGGTGCCGGCGAAAGGCGACCTGACCCGCCGGATGGTCGAGCTCTGTATCGATCTCGACGGCGACGGCACCTTCAAGGGGGTCATGACCAAGGAGGGTGACAAGGACTTCCGCTCGCCCGAGCGGTTTAACCTCGCCGATCCCTTCCAGATCGATGGCCAGTGGTATCTCGCCCGTCCGTCCATCAGCGGCGCCGAACTCACGATCACGCCGGTGCCCCCACCGGGCAACGACGTGGCCACGGCTCAGAAGCCGGTCGAGGTGCGGCCGATGCTCGAGCCCGGCATGACCGCTCCCCCCTTCACGGTGGAGAGCCACGAGGAAAAACCGCTGAGCCTGGCCGACTTCAAGGGCAAGGTGGTGATCCTCGACTTCTGGGCCACCTGGTGCGGGCCGTGTCTGGCCTCGATGCCGGGCCTGGAAAAGCTCTACCAGCGGGTCAAGGACCAGAATGTCGAAGTGCTGAGCCTCAACGTCTACGATGACAAGGAGGCGTTCGACGAGTGGATCGCCGCGAACCGCGGCACGAACTACAACTTTACGTTCGCCTTCGATCCGGCGGAGAAGGGTTCGGCGGAGAGTGTGGCCGGGCAAAAATACAACGTGCCCGGCCTGCCGACGCTCTACCTCATCGACCCCGAGGGCAAGGTCGCGGCGGCCTTCGTGGGGGCGCAGGAAGAGAAACTGATCGAGGCGCTCGGGAAGGTGGGCGTCGAGGTGAAGGCAGACGAGTGACGATTCGCCCTGCCGCCGGTTGCAGAGGGAGATGCCTGACATGACGACGCGAAACGTGGATTGGCTCCGACGGCTGGCTGCCGCCTTGATCGTGGCGGTCTGGGTGGCCCAGCCGCTCCCGGCGCAGGTAACGTTCGACTGGGCGACCGTGGGCAACCCTGGCAATGCCCCCGACACGCTCGTCATGAACAAGCCCAACGGAACTCTGCCCGGCGATGGCACCAGCGGGTATGGCTCGGTGGGCTACACCTACCGAATTTCGAAGCAGGACGTCACCAACAATCAGTATGTGGAGTTCCTCAATAAGGTCGATCCCGACGGCACGAACAACTTGCTCTACATCAACAATATGTCGAGCGTGACCATCAGCGGGCTCAGCTATCCGGCCTTCAGTGGCGGCATCGACAGAAACCTTGCTGCCGCCGCCGGCAGCCGCTACAGCGTCAAGTCGGGGCAGAGCAACTATCCAGTGGTCCAGATCAACTGGTCGCGGGCGGCACGGTTTGTGAACTGGTTGGCCAACGGTCAAGGGGCGGGCGGCACCGAGAGCGGCGTGTATGACATGTCGGTCTTTTCCGGAAACTCGTTTGCAACCCCACCGTCACGGGCTCCCGAAGCCACGATTTTTCTGCCCGGCGAAAACGAGTGGTACAAGGCGGCCTATTACGATCCGACGAAGGGGGCGAGCGGCGGCTACTGGCAGTACGGCACCCGCAGCGACACGCCGCCGGCGAGCGTCGCGCCGCCGGGAACCTCCAATTCCGCAAACATCGGCGCCGGCACCAGCGGCGGATCGGGAGGGGCATCGGCTCTCACCTTCGCCACAACCGGCACGACGTTCGACAGGAATACGGACTATCTCACAAACGTCGGATCCTACACGGACTCCACCAGTTACTACGGCCTCTCCGACCTTGACGGCCTGGTCTTCAACTGGACGGACGCATCGCGGGAGAACCGGAGCTTCGCTGGGCAGATGCTCCCCATCTACCGCGGCGGCTCGTGGCAAAACAACGAGTTGAACTCGGGCGCCGCGTTTCGAAATACCGGAAATGGTGCAGGCGTCAACACGGGACAGTATCAGTACTGGAGTTTTCGCGTCGCAGGCCTGCCGGCAGCGCCGCCGGCCACCATCACGATCGACGTGGCCAGTGGCACGCAAACCCAAACCCAGGCGGGCTATGCCACGCTCTCGGGCACGCTGCCGGTGCTGACGACGGGCGCGGGCACACTCGTACTCGATCAGGCCAACACGCTCACCGGCTCGACGACGGTGCAGCAGGGCACGCTCCAACTCGCCAATGCGGCCGCGTTGGCCTCGAGCCCCGTGGCCGTGGCCGCCGGGGCTACGGTTTCCCTGTCGCCCTTCCTGCAAACCACGGTCGCGGGCCTCGATCTCTCCGGCAACGGCCGCGTTGATGTGACGAGCGGCCTCGTGACCGTGACGAGCGGCCTCTCGGCAACGGACCTGGTCGCGGAGATTCTCGAAGGCCGCGGCACCGGCTCCTGGACGGGCACGAGCGGCATCACCTCGAGCGTCGCGGCGGCCGACGTGGCCCTGGGCTCGCCCCGCGCGGTCGGCTGGAAAGAGAACGGCAACGGCTCGCTGACCTTCGCCTTCGCCGCCCCGGGCGATACCAATCTCGACTGGCAGGTCGACGTGCTCGACGCGGCCAACCTGCTCACCGGCGGCAAGTTCAACACCGGTGCCCCCGGCACGTGGTCCGAGGGCGACTTCAACTACGACGGCCTGGTCAATGTCCTCGACGCCGCCGACTTCCTCACCACCGGCCTCTATGACCAGGGCGCCTACAACCCGCCGCCGGATTCACTTGCCGCCGCCGGCAGCGCCGGCGTCGCGGCCGTACCCGAGCCTGCCACATCATGGCTGCTGGCTGCGGCCTGCGGCGGACTTGCCGTGCGACGCTGGCGCCGCTCCCTGAGGGCCGCCCCCTCGCGGCCTTTGCCTAGGCCTTGATGCCGGCCTGCGATCGCACCGGGCGAGCCTCCTGCCGACGACCGTTCGCCCACGCACCCGCCGAGAACGCATGACGCCCTTCCTCCATTTCTGGGAACTCGTCCTCGGCACGATCCTCGCGCTGTTGCCGGTGATCAATCCGCTCGCGTCGGCGCCGGCATTCCTGGCCATGACCGATCGCCTCTCACCGGCGGCCCGCAACCGCGAACTCCTGCTGGCCTGCATCTACATGGTGGGGATCCTGGTGACGTTTCTCGTCAGCGGGTCGCTGATCATGCGATTCTTCGGGATCTCGATCCCCGGATTGCGGATCGCCGGCGGACTGATGGTGGCTGGCATCGGCTCGAGCATGCTGGTGACGCCGCAGTCCGACGCGAGCGCGGCACCGGTCGCCGCGACGAGGTCCGACATCGCCTTCTCGCCGCTGGCCATGCCGATGCTCAGCGGGCCGGGATCGATCGCAGCCACGCTCGGCTTCACATCCCTGGCGACCGGGTGGCTGGACTATGTGGCCTTGATCCTGGGAATCGTCGTCGTCGCGGCGATCGCCTACGCGACCCTGCGGCTGTCGGGCTCCATTGTCCGCGTGATCGGCCAGACCGGCATGCACGCGCTGACCAAGGTGATGGGGTTTTTGCTGCTGTGCATCGGGATCCAGTTCATCGTCAACGGGATCCTGGGTGTGGCGACCGACCCCGTGCTGCTGCGCAGCATTCGCGACACGCTGCACCGCTGACGCAGGGCAGTCGCCAGGCCGCCGAAAGCCGCTAGAATCTTCGCTCCTCCTGATTGCACCCCCACGCGGCCCCCTGACCCGAAACCCACGCAGGACACCGATGCCCCACTTCGAGATTCAGGGAGATACCGATCTCTTCGAGACCGCGGACGAAGTCGAGGTGAATGGCGACATCGCCTGCGATTCTTTCGTGACGGCGGCGAAGGGCGCCGACAACACCGTGGTGATCAGCCCGGTGGAACTCAAGGATCTCCCGACCTTCGATGGATTGCTCTTCCAGGTGAACATCGACGAAGAGGCCGACGCCGTCGTGCTTACGCAGGTGCAGATGTTCTTCTACCCCTGGGAAGACGACGAAGAGTTCGAAGACGTCGACGCCCCCGACGAGGGCAACGAGATCACCTGATACGGGTCCTGCCCGCAACCTCACGGCCGGTCAGCCTGCACGACGCGGCAAGGCGGCTACGACCCGCGTCAGGCTGCAGCGCTCGACTGCCGCTCGTGAAAGGGCGTCGAGCGGAGGAGGATGCAGCCCTGCAGCGCCTCGGGCCGCCCCGGGCTGCCGACGGCGGCCGTAGGGCAGGCGACGAGCCCCTTCAGCCGCGACCAGGTTTCCTTGAGGGCGTAGGGAACCGAACAGGCACTGACGTTGCCCGTTCGCCGGGTGAGCCCGTTGATGAGTTCGCCCCGCACGCCATATTCGTCAAGCTTCATGCCCGTGAACCGGATGATCCCCGAACCGGCCTGGTGCGGCACCACGAAGGCCACGTCGTCACCGCTCAGGCCTTTTTCGATCAGCGCCGCGGCGACCGCGGCCGACATCGCCCGCGGGGCGATCTCGGCGATCGCCATGCCGTCGAGTGAGTAGACGAGCCGCTCGCCGGCCAGGGCCGTGCCCCCGCCGGGAGCTGGCACCGAAACCCCCTGCCGCAGATGGAAGTCGAACGCCGGCCGTTCGATCGGCCGCTTCTCGGCAGCCGCATGCACGATCTCGAAGTGGGCCGGATACCGGCGGCTGGTGAGCGGCGCGAGCAGCGTGGCCGAGGCCATGTCGCCGAACAGGCCGGCTGTCTGAGTGCAGGCGTAGTCGGTGATGCGGCTGATGCGGCTGGCGACGACGACGAGCAGAAACTCCTCGGACCTCAGGGCCAGCCGTGGCGCCCAACGGCGGCGAACGAGGTCGAACGCGCGGCTGTAGCCGCAGCAGAACCAGTTGAGGCCGATGGTGCGACACCGTCGCGTGCCGAGCTGGCTGGCCAGTTCGCGGGCGGCCAGGCTCGGCCGCTCCCGCGCCACCGCTTCAGGCGGGAGATGCCGCCGGGCGACCGCGGGCGGAATGAACGACGGCGACACGAAGGCGAGCCCCCGGCAGTCGGCCAAGTTGCAGCCGGTTTCCCGCTGCATCTGCCTCACCGCCTGCAGGCCCATCGTCAGCTCGTCGTCGAGCGAGATGGTGCGGGCCTCGATCCCCGTGTGGTGGGCGAACTTGCGGGGCATCGCGGTGCCAAACCAGTCGTTCTCGAGTTCCCAGGCAGGCTGGTGGAGCGAGATCGCCGAGATACCGAGGTCGGAATGGCGGGAAGTTTCCATGCGAGGCCACGCGACTGCCGAGGAACCGACCCAGCCGCGGAAGGCGGACGATCGGGGCAGGGATTGTGGCGTCGTGCGGCGGACGGGGCCAGCCGAAAAATGACGGGCGAAACGACCACGAACCGCGATGATCGTCTTCAAAGTGGGGCCGCTGGGACTCGAACCCAGGACCAACGGATTAAAAGTCCGATGCTCTAACCAACTGAGCTACGGCCCCGCGAGGTATCCTACCCACGCCTCACCGGCGGGCAACACACCTTCGGAGCCCATCGGCATGCACGCGATTCTTCCCCCCGCCTTGGCCGGAGCGGCGGCCCGAATCTGGGCCGCTGCCGTGATTCTCACGACAGCCGTCGCGATGGCCGGCAGTGTGGCGCAGGCGGCGGACGCCACCGGCTCCGCCGAGCCGCCGCCGGCCCGCGTCGTCGTCGTCGTTCAGCAGGCCGATGACGGCGGCATCCTGCTCTCCGGCAGCGACGCGGCCATCCGCGGCACCATGCTTCGCTGGGAGCCGCAGGAAAAGAAGCGCACGCTCGGCTTCTGGACGAAGGTCGAGGACGCCGCCGAGTGGACCTTCACCGTGCGCTCGCCCGGAACGTTCGACGTGGAAGTCTTGCAAGGATGCGGCACCGGCCAGGGAGGCAGCGACATGCTCATCACGCTCGATTGTGCCAGCGGTGCCGAGACGAAGATCACATTTGTCGTCGAAGACACTGGAGGCTTTCAGGAGTTTCGCCCGCGAACGATCGGCCGGGTGACGATCGGCGAAGCAGGAGAGCACAGGCTCCGAATCAAGCCGACGCGGATCGCAAAGTCGGCCGCCTGTGACGTCCGGCAGATTCGACTGGTGCCGACCACGAACTGATCGCCGCAGCGAGCCGCATGCGCCGCGGCGCAGGTTCGTGGCGGAACGCTCCGCCGTGAGGGGCAGCCGGGCAGCAGATCAACCGCGGCGACGGCGTGTGACGAGCCAGCATCCGACGCCACCCGCTGCCACAAGCGCAAACGCCGAGGGTTCGGGCACCTCGGAGATGACGTCGCGGGTCGATAACTCTTCGCCAGAGTCGATGGTTCCGTCACCGTTGGCGTCAAATTCGATAAACGCATCGATCGCAGGCGACGGACTCATCGTGACGTTCTGGAACTCTCCGAGTGTCGCGGCCATCTTGGTCTGATAACCGTTGTTCTGCGAGGCACCCTCCGCCCACACGCGAAAGAAGAACGTGCTCGGCGCCGTGGAAATTACCTGCGGCAGGAAACTCGAACCTGAGAGCAATACCGACGAGTAGCCACTCGATGTCATCGCCGAGTTCGGCGTCGACACGGTGACAAGAGAGTTTGACAGCAGGGGGTTCGGCACGATCGCCCCGCTCCAGAGCGTGGCCCGCAGTTCATTCCCGGCAGGGGTGGATTGCCGCAACTGGCCAGACAGTTGAAGCGCAAAGCCGTCGAACGTCGTCGAGCCGGATGCAGTGAGCATTTCGAACTGGTAGTCGCGGTACTGACTCGCGGTGCCCGGCCATGTCGCGGAACCGCCGGTGAGTAGGGTGCCGAACAGCGTCTGGTTCGAAGTGGTACCGGCCGGATCAATGTTCATCGTGATCAATTCGGCCACCGCGACGTTCACGGAAGCGGCTGCGACAACGATTGCGAACAGATGACGGCTAAACACGAGAGGGGTCTCCGGACGAGAGAGGGGCCTGCGCAAGATTTACGCGACATCTGCGATGGCGACCAGTCTCTGGTGCGGAAATGTGACGAATCCGGCACGGTCAGGGACGAATCAGGCGCGCTTGGGACGAATCGGGCCCAGGCTGGGACGAATCGGCGGCGAGAGCCTGTCACCGCGCTCGTTTCAGCCCCACCACGATGGCCGCCGTCAGGGGCGGCACGGCTGGGGATGCACATGCTGTCGCACAGCATCGCGAGCAGGCAGGGCAAAATCCGGCAGGTGCGTCAAACACGGGAAAGACTGCAACCCGCCACGATCCTCGGCGGTGCGCCGCACCTGCCGCGGCCAACCGAATGCCCGAGAGAGGACTTGAACCTCCACCCAGTTACCTGGACAAGAACCTGAATCTTGCGCGTCTGCCAATTCCGCCACTCGGGCGAGTGGACCCATGATGGTAGCAGCGGGAAACGGCCGAGGAAGCCCCCGGCTGTGAGATCGGGGGAAAGCGGCCGGCAGGCGTCTGGCTGTCCACGCCTTACGTCGTGAGGCGTGGGGTGAACTGTCCAAGCCCAACGTCGTGAGGCGTGGGGTACACGCGGGGTGGCCCCGGGAATCAAACGCAGGACGCCCGCGGCCTCACGGCCAGTCGGCTTGTACGGGCCGGAACTCAGCGAGGGGCTGCCCGTGCCCCGGAGCCGGCGTATGCCGCCAAGCGCAGCCAGGATGGCGAAGCGCCGGCGGCATCCGAGTGAGCGAAGGACAGGATGTCCTGAGCGAACGTCCGGCGACGGGGCATGGGCAGCCCCGAGCCGCGCGCCAGGGTCGCCCGCGGCCTTACGGCCAGTCGGCTTTCACAAACCCGTCATTCCACCGTCACGCTCTTGGCGAGGTTTCGCGGCTTGTCGACGTCGCAGCCGCGAAGCACGGCGATGTGATACGCGAGCAGTTGCAGCGGGATCGCGGCCACGATCGGCTGCAGGAAGTCGGGGGCCTCGGGCAGCTCAATCACGTCGTCGACCAGATCCCGCACCCGCTCGTCGCCCTTGCTCGACACGGCGATCACCGGCCCCTTGCGGGCCTTGATCTCCTCGACGTTGAGCAACACCTTGTCGTAGACGGCCCCCGGCGGAATCAGGAACACGCTCGGCGTGGATCGATCGACCAAGGCGATCGGCCCGTGCTTCATCTCCGCCGCGGGATAGCCCTCGGCGTGGATGTAGCTGATCTCCTTGAGCTTGAGGGCGCCTTCGAGAGCCACCGGGAAGTTGTATTGCCGACCCAAATAGAGAAACGTGCTGGCGTCCTGATATTTGGCCGCGATGCGCCGGATCTCGGGCTCCGACTCGAGCGCCCGGGCCACGAGGTCGGGCAGTTGCTCGAGGGCCTCGATGTAGCGTCGGCCCTGCTCGTAACTCATGTGCCGCAGCCGCCCGAAGTAGAGGGCCAGGAGGGCGAGCACCACGCATTGGCTCGTAAACGCCTTCGTGCTGGCGACGCCGATTTCCGGGCCGGCATGCAAATAGATGCCGCCATCGGCCTCGGTGGCGATCGAACTGCCCACGACGTTGCAGATCGCGAGCGTGGGATGCCCTTTCCGCTTCATCTCGCGGAGGGCGGCGAGGGTATCGGCCGTCTCGCCCGACTGCGTGATGGCGAACAGAAGGGTGCCCTCGTCGATCGGCGGATTGCGGTAGCGGAGCTCGCTGGCATATTCCACCTCGACCGGCAGCCGCGCAAACTCCTCGATCAGATACTCGCCCACGAGCGCCGCATGCCAGCTCGTGCCGCAGCCGGTCAGCACGATGCGGTTGATCCGCTGGAGCTTGCGGGGGGTGAGGTTGAGCCCGCCGAAGACGGCCGTCGCATCGTCGCGGGAGAGCCGACCCCGCATCGCCGCCCGGATCGTCTCCGGCTGCTCGTGGATCTCCTTGAGCATGAAATGGGCATAGCCGCCGGTGCTGACGTCGGACGCAGAGAGCTCGAGCGGTTGGACCGAGGGCTCCACCGCACCGGAGTCGCGATGGAGGATCCGCAGCGAGCCGGCGGTGACCACGGCCAGTTCGTGGTCGGCGAGGTAGACGATCCGGTCGGCATGGCCCGCCAAGGGGCTCGCGTCGCTGGCGATGAAGTGCTCGCCGTCGCCCACGCCCACGACCAACGGACTGCCGCAGCGGGCCGCGACGAGCATGTCGCCTTGGCCACGAAACAGCACGAGCAGGCCGTAGGTGCCGCGAAGCTGGGCCACTGCGTCACGCACCGCCCTGACGCACGGCGAATCGGCCGGCTCGTCGGTCACATGAGGCACCGCCCTGACGCACGGCGAATCGGCCGGCTCGTCGGTCACATGAGGCACCGTCGCCAACGCCTTCGTCAGCTGGCTGTCGATAAGGTGCGCGATCACCTCCGTGTCGGTCTCGGACCGGAAGACGTAGCCCTCCGCCTCCAGCCGGGTCTTGAGGGAATGGTAGTTCTCGACCACGCCATTGTGGACGACCGCGACGGTCACCCCGGCGGCACCGGAGCCGACATGCGGATGGGCATTGGCGTCGGTGGGGGCGCCATGCGTGGCCCAGCGGGTGTGGCCGATCCCGATCGAGGCGTCGATCGATTCGTCGCGGACGAGGGATTCGAGCCGGGCCAGGCGACCGGCCGCCTTGAACACGCTGATCTCGCCGTCGTCGTCGAGCACGGCGAGCCCCGACGAGTCGTAGCCGCGATACTCCAGCCGTCGCAGACCTTCCAGAATCAGGCCACTCGCCCGCCGAAAGCCGACGTAGCCGACGATGCCGCACATGTGGAGAATCCCCGGGTGACGGGCTGGTGGTGCGCGTCCTCAGGATGCCGCTGCCATCCATCGAAACGCCAATCGCATCCTACCGGCCACCGTTCCCCGCTGCCATTGATTGATTCCTGTATGAACGAGACATCACGAATAGTTTCTTCCGTGATCGCGATCCCCGCCCGGCTCTCCAGCACGCGGCTGCCGCGCAAGATGCTGCTTGCCGAGACCGGACACCCGTTGATCGAGCACACCTGGCGAGCCGCGCGGGGCTCGAAGGCAGCGACCGGGGTGGTGATCGTCACCGACAGCGACGAGATCGCCGATGCCGTGCGCGGGTTTGGGGGCACGGCCGTGATGACGTCGCCCGAAGCGCCGAGCGGCACCGCCCGGATCGTAGAAGCACTGCCTCGTCTCCCACCGGCCGACGTGATCGTGAACGTTCAGGGGGACGAACCGGAACTCGCGGCCACGGCGATCGACGCCGCCATCGAGCTCCTCGCCCGCTGCCCCGAGGCGGGCGTGGCCACGCTCGTGACGCCGATGCGACGCGCCGAAGACCTCCGCGACCCCGCGGCCGTGAAGGCGGTGCTCACCCCATGGCGACACCGCGATCCCGATGGCGGACCCGGGAGCATCGAGCCGGGCTGCTGGCGGGCGATCTATTTCAGCCGGGCCGCCGTGCCCGCGGCCCGCGACTGGCATGACGGACTGCTCTCCGCGGAGCCGCCGCTCTATTGGCAGCACGTGGGGCTCTATGCCTACCGCCGCAGCGTGCTGGAGCGCTGGGATGCGCTGCCCGAGTCGCGGCTGGCGGCGGTCGAAAGCCTCGAACAGCTGCGGGCGATCGAGGCCGGCATCCCGATCGTCGCCGCCGCCATCGACCATGCGGCCCGCGGCATCGACACGCCCAAAGACTACGCCGCCTTCGTAGCCCGCCACCGCGCCGGCTGAGGCGATTCACCGCGACCGACGGCGGAGATCGAGCGTGCAGGAATAGTCCGGATTGGGCTCCTCGCCCGGCAGCGTGAAGGCGCCCGGCGTGTGGCCGCTGGCGAAGAATCGATTGACACGGCGACTCTCCGCCTCGAGCACGTTCACCGGCCGCGTCTCGTAGGCGCGACCTCCGGGATGCACCACGTGCCACGTGCAGCCGCCCAGGCTGCGGCCGCTCCACCGATCGACGACGTCGAACACGAGAGGCGAATGCACCGGGATCATCGGGTGCAGACAGTTGGGGGGCTGCCAGGCCCGGAATCTGACGCCCGCCACGAACTCACCGGGCACGCCCGTGGGCACGAGCGGCACCCGGCGGCCGTTGCAGGCGATCGCGTGGCGGCCCGGCACCAGGCCGCTGGCGAGCACCTGCACCCGCTCCAGCGAACTGTCCACCGCCCGCGCCATCGCCCCGGC
>JAUMAF010000195.1:0-15518 GCA_032117045.1 Pirellulales bacterium
GGCGGCCAGATCGAGGCCGACCCGCAGCCCGGCCGCTTCGAGCCGGGCCTTGACCGTCTTCGCATACGCTTCGCTCTTCTCGCTCACCGGCAGCACGCGAACCTGCTCGGGCGCCAGCCAGAGCGGGAAGGCGCCCGCGAAGTGCTCGATCAACACGCCCACGAACCGCTCCATGCTTCCCAGGGGAGCGCGGTGGATCATCACCGGCTGATGGGCCTGGTTGTCGGCGCCGGTGTATTCCAGGTCAAATCGCTCCGCGCTCGGCAGGTTGTAGTCGAGTTGCACCGTGCCGAGCTGCCACTCGCGGCCCAGCGAATCATTGACGACGAAGTCGATCTTCGGGCCGTAGAAGGCGGCCTCGCCCGGCTCAGGCTCGCAGCCCGGGAGATTCATGCGGCGGGCCACCCGCTCGATCGCGGCCTCCGCTTCGTTCCAACGCTCGGGCGGGCCGACGTATTTGTCGCTCGTGGGATCGCGGAAGCCGAGCCGGACACGGAAGTTGTCGAAGGCCAGGCTCTCCAGAACTTTCAGCGTAAAGTCGATGCAGCCCTCGACCTCCTGCTCCACCTGCTCCGGCATGCAGAAAATGTGGGCGTCGTCCTGGGTGAAGCCGCGAACCCGCGTCATGCCGCCGAGCTCCCCCGACTGCTCGTAGCGGTAGACGGTGCCAAACTCCGCCAGCCGCAAAGGGAGATCCTTGTAGCTGTGTGGACGCGCCTTGTAGATCATCGTGTGGTGCGGGCAGTTCATCGGCTTGAGCAGATACTGCTCGTCGTCGCTCATCACGATCGGCTTGAACTGACTGTCGGCGTAATAGGGATAGTGCCCCGAGATCTTGTAGAGATCGACCTTGCCGATGTGCGGCGTGTAGACCGGCTGATAGCCCCGGGCAGCGAGCTCCTCGCGCACGAACGATTCGAGCGTGGCCCGCAGCGTCGCCCCCTTGGGCATCCAGAGCACGAGCCCGGAACCGACCAGCGGGCTGGTGGTGAAGAGATCGAGCTGCTTGCCCAGCACCCTGTGATCCCGCTTCCGCGCTTCCTCGATCGCCGCCAGATGGGCGTCGAGATCGGCCTGCGTGAACCAGGCGGTGCCGTAGAGCCGCTGGAGCTGCGCATTGTTGGCGTCGCCCTTCCAGTAGGCGCCGGCGATGCTCGTCAGCTTGAAGGCGCCGATGCAGCCCGGGCTCGGCACGTGCGGGCCGCGGCAGAGATCGACGAACTCACCCTGTCGATAAAAGGAGAGCGTGGGGTGGGCGGCCAGCCCGGTCTCGATGTGCTCGACCTTGAGCGGCTGCGTGAGGTCGCGGACGATCTCCACGGCCTTTGCCCGCGGCACTTCGATCCGCTCGAAGGCCTCGTCGGCCTCGATGATCCGCTTCATCTCGGCCTCGATCGCCGGGAGATCGTCGTCGGTGATCGGGCGGGCTGCACGCATGTCGTAATAAAAACCTTCGCCCACCGTGGGCCCGAAGGCGAGTTCGACGCCGTCGAACAGCCGCATCACGGCCCGCGCCATGATGTGGGCCGCGGAATGCCGCATCACCGGCAGCGCCCGAGGGTCGCCTGCGTAGAGCGGTTCGAGGTCGACCGTGCCGGCGGCTGGCAGCGGTGCATCGAGGCCCACGGTGGTGCCGTCGAGCACGGCGGCGATCGGCCGGCCGGCCTGTTTCTTCATGGCAGCCGGTGCCGGGATGGCCTCGGCCACCCGCGTGGCGGAGGGGCAGTCATGGACGGAGCCGTCAGGCAGGCGGACGTGGAGCATGGGTGTGCGCTAGAACGAGGGGAGGAGCCGCTGTTTCGCGGGAAAACCGCAGCGTATCCGCGCCCTCGCGAGGGCGACAAGCGGAGATGGTCGTTTCCGGCCAGTCGGCTTCTTGTCGCTTGACTCGCCCCGTTTTACGCGTGAGACTCTCTCCAGTGACGTTCCAGGGCGATTAGCTCAGTTGGTTAGAGCACTAGCTCGACAAGCTAGGGGTCATAGGTTCGAGTCCTATATCGCCCATTCATCTGATGGCGGCCATGCGGGACGTCGTGATCACCGGGATGGGCGTGGTCAGCCCGATTGGCATCGGGACTGCGGCATTCTGGAAAAGCCTTGAATCGGGCATGAGCGGCGTGAGCCCGATCACGCTCTTCGATCCCTCGGCCCTGCCCGTTCGTTTCGGCGGCGAGATCCGCGGCTTCGATCCCAAGCAGCATGTCCGGCCGCGGAAAAGCCTCAAGGTGATGAGCCGCGACATCCAGTTTGGATTCGCGGCGGCCGACCAGGCGTTGACGGATGCGGGCGTAGCGCAGGGGACGGTCGATCCGGAGCGGTTCGGGGTGCTCTACGGAGCCGATCTGATCTACGACGAGATCCACGACGTCGAGGGGGTCTTTCGCCGCTGCCGCCACGAGGGGCAGTTCGATTTCGACCGCTGGGCCGACGCGGCGATGGCCGAGATGTATCCGCTCTGGCTCCTCAAGCAACTGCCCAACATGATCGCCTCGCACGTGGCGATCTTTCACGACGCCCGCGGCCCCAACAACACCCTCGTCAGCGGTGAGGTGTCGTCGCTGCTGGCGCTGGGCGAGGCGGCCAGCGTGATCCGTCGGGGCTGGGCCGACGTGATGCTCGTGGGGGGCACGGGCTGCCGGCTGCATCCCGGGGCCATGCTGCTCCGGGGCGACGACCTGCTCTCGCACCGCTCTGCCAACCCCGCAGCGGCCTGCCGCCCGTTCGATCGCGACCGTGACGGCATGGTCAACGGCGAAGGCTCGGCCGCCTTCGTACTCGAATCGGCCGACCACGCCCGGCGGCGGTCGGCGCGGGTGCGGTCGCGGCTGGTGTCGGTGGCGGCCCGCACCGAACGACGCCATCGACCCGGGGAGCCGCTCACGGGCGCCGCGGCGACGGCGGCCATCCGCGGGGCGCTGTCGGCCGCCGGCCTCGGACCGGCCGACATCGGCCACGTGAACGCCAACGGGCTGGCCACCGTCATAGAGGATCGCATCGAGGCGGAGGTGATCCGAGAAACGCTCGCCGACGCCCCCGTCACGGCCCCGAAGAGTTTTTTCGGCCACGTGGGGGCGGGCTCTGGCGCCCTCGAACTGGCGGCGAGCCTGGTCGGACTCGAGCGGGGGCTGGTGCCGCCGACGCTCAACTATCACGGTGCCGATCCCACCTGCCCGGTCAACGTCATTCACGGCCAGCCGGCAGCCGCCGACGGTGGGGCCGTGCTCAAGCTGAGCATCGCCCGCACAGGTCAGGCGGTTGCCGCGGTGGTTCTGCCGCCGGAATGACGAGCAGGCTGGCCCATCGTCAGGCAGCGCGGGGCCGGCGATTGCCCCGGGCATAGCCCTTGTCGATGAACCAGCGCCACGATTCCTCGACCGTCGCCTCGAGCGACCGGATGGTGTAGCCCAGTTCCTGCTGGGCGCGGCTGCAGTCGAAGTTGTGGTTGAGCATCGACATTCCGGTGGCGGCCGAGTTGACCGGACCTTCGTGGCCGAGGCATCCGGCGATCAGGTCGCCGATCCGGCCAGCCATTCGCACGACGCCCGGAGGCGCCTCCCCCCGTGGGGGCCGGCGGCCGGCGACCTGTGCGAACATCCGCCAGGCCTCGACGTATTTCAGCGGATGACCGCCGAGAATGTAGCGGCGGCCCCGCCTGCCGGCGGTGACGGCCGCGATGATGCCGGCCGCCACGTCTCGCACATCGACGAAGTCGTTGGATCCCGGCGGGGCGAGGAGGCCGCGGCCGCCCCCCACCTCCAGCAGCATTCGGCCGCTCGAGGGCTTCCAATCCCAGGGGCCGAGCATGAAGACCGGATTCACGATCACGGCGTCGAGCCCGCGGTCCACCTCTTCCAGCACGGCCTGCTCCGCCGCCCGTTTGGTTACGACATAGGGGCATTCGACCATGCCCCCCATCGGCGTCTCTTCGTTGGCCGGACTCCCATCGACGGTCAGACCCAGCGCATCGACGCTCGAGACATGAATCAGCCGTGCCCCCTCGCGGCGGGCCGCCTCGGCCACCAGTCGTGTTCCCTCCACATTCACCCGGCGCATCTCTTCGAGCTTCCGCCAGCCGACATGCACGACCGCCGCCGAGTGGATCACCACCCGGGCGCCGGCGACGGCCCGCTGGACGGCCTCGCGATCGGTCACATCGCCTGAGGACCGCTGCACCGCGAGCCCGGCCAGGGGACGAGCGTCGGACTGGCTCCGGGCGAGGGCCCGAACCCGCAATCCGCGGTCGAGGAGCATGCGGATCACATTGTTGCCGACGAGTCCCGTGCCGCCCGTCACCAGGCAGTCAACGCGGGATCCGTCTGAGTTCGCACGGCGGCGGTCAATCATGGCAGCGTCTCAGTCATGGAGGATGGGGCCCTGTGGGAGGGAAGGCACCGTCGCTTTTCCCTTGGAGAAGAAGGTGTTTCGGCGGGCCGGCCGTGAACCCTCCCGGCCGTTGCTCCGTAGAGTGTTTCGGCAACGTCGCCGTCAGGGAGGAACCAGGGATGAACCGAGAGGATCTCGTCACACTCTGCGAGTGCTTCGCCAGCCGCCGGACTGGCGTGTTCATGGGCCGCCTGCAACTGGACGCCATCGAACCGATGGCCGATCCCGTGCCCGAAATACTTCGCAGTTTCCGCCGGGCGGAGATTTCTGAGAGCGAAAAAAACGCCCTCATGGCACTGGTGGCCGACCCGGACGACGACGGGTGAACGGCCGCGACAGGGGTTCGTCGCCGGCGCGGGTCTCGGACGGCGGAGATCAGGAGGCTGGGACACTACGGCGGAACCCTCGTTCAACCGGCGGACGCTTTCTCAAGCGGCGGAACGCTCTCTTAGGAGGCGGAACCCTTCATCGACAGGCTCTTGACGGTCAGCACGCCCCCGATCGACATCAGCGCCAGCCCCAGCCAGCGCGGCGGCTCGATCACCTTTCTCAGGGGCGTCGACTGCCAGACGGCCGCCTGCGGGCCGGCCCCCATCCGCGCCGCCACGAACGTGCTCGACCGCTCGTTGAGCGTGAACGACTGCACGACGCGGAACTGAATGCCCGCGAAGAACAGCAGCAGCCCGGCCAGCAGGAGATGGTGACGCTTGGGGAGCATGTCGACTCCAGGTGCGGCACCCGCGGCCGCGGCACCCGTGTCATCGAATCCCGGTGTCCTGCTTGTGCAACCCGGGTCGTGAACGACGGGTGGGGGCGTGTTTTCCGAATCTGCGGGCAAAGGCGGGGCCATCGATCGAGGCAGTGCCGGCGCAGGCCCGGGGGTTTGGGCAAGCCATGGCTGACGTTGCCGAAATTTACTGTGGAAACGGTCGTGCCGAAGACGATGATCCTGTCGATCGTGAGGGTTTCCCTCATGGACCCCAACCGTGACGAGGCCGACCGTGACCGCTCACCTGAACCGTTCGTTGCTGATGCTCGCCATCTGGGCCGCCTGCTCGTGCAGTGTCAGGCCTCTGGCAATCGCCGCCGATGACCTGGACCCGGCGTCCATGCCCCCGGTGCTCTCGGAATCCGGCGGTGAACTGTCGTCGGCACCCATCCTCGAAGACCGCATCGTCCTCGATCCCGATTCGGAGTTCATCTCCGGGGCGACCGAGTCGATCATGGCCGGCGAGATGATCGAGGGCGAGTCGATGCCGATCGTCGAGTCGGTCGTCGAATCGATGGGCGAGCCCCCCCAGATTCTCGATGTCTCGTCACAGGGCTTCGATGGCATGCTCATGGACGATTTCAACGTCGATGAGATGCCCTTCGAGGCGAGCAGCGGCCGCTGGTTCTGGAACGGCGGCTGGTACATCGGCGGCGAATCGCTGTGGATGGATCGGAGCCGCGAAGATCGCGTCTCGATCGCTCAGGAAGTCATCCCGACCATCTCCGGATCCCGACTGGTCTCCTACACCACCACCCCCCAGCCGTTCAACGTGTCGCCGGGCGCCCGGGTGACGATCGGCAAGTCGCTCGGCCGCGACTACCTCGATCGGGATCGAGCCATCGAGTTCATCTACTACGGCGGTCTGTCCTACAACGACAACGACGGCCGCAACTCGCGGTCCGCCGACGGGTTTCTCACGCCGCTCGACATCTTCGCGCCCGGCTTCAACGGGGCAACAACCTACAACACGAAGTTCAACTCCGACTTCAACAGCTGGGAGTGGAACTACAAACTTCGTCGCCGTCTGGGCCGCGACCAGCTCGTGATGTCGCCGGGTGGCAAGTGGACCCGCCACGCCGAGCGGGGCTGGCTCCCGGCCCTGATCGTCGGCACACGACTGGCCACCGTGAACGAGGACTTCCAGCTGGAGAGCAGCCGAAGGAACGTGCCTTCGTCGCAGTTTAGCGGGCAGTACACCGTCAACACGCAGTCGTGGCTGCTCGGCATGAACATCGGCGGTGAACTGATCAGCCAAAACGAGTTCTACTACTGGGGCATCCGCGGCCGTGCTGCACCGGCCCTGTCGTTCAACAACATGTCGCAGTCGGCCTTCGGTGTGAACACGACGGGCACGCCGCAGACGAGTCAGGGCACGATCAACAACCTCGACTCAGGCTCGCGGACTGGTGCCGGGTTTATCGGCGACCTCACCCTCCTGGCCGGCTGGCAGATCACCCCCAACTTCGCCCTCCAGGCCGGCTACGACTTCCTCTGGATCGCCGGCATGGCAACCGCCACGCGGCAGTTCAACCTCGACAACCGCGACACCAACGCAATCGACGTCGGTGGTCAGACCTTCTACAACGGCGTCTCGTTCGGCTTCAACGGATCGTGGTGATCCAACCACGAATCGGAGACCGCCATGGTGTCGATGTCTCTCGCGGTCAGTCTGTCGCGAGGGCGATGGCAACCGCCTGACCTGTCGAGCAGAGGTTGACCGCCACGGCGGTCGAGGGACGGCCGGCCAGCGGCTCGCCGTGCACCACGTTGACGGGGCATTCGGGGTCGGGCGTGGCGAAGTTGCGGGTCGCCGGCACGAGTCCCGCGGCGAGCCCCAGAATGCTCGCGGCCATCTCGACCACGCCGCCACCGGCGCCGAGGTGACCGAAGGCGGACTTGGGAGCCGTCACCGGCACGTCGCCGAGTTCGGCCACAATGGCGCTGGCCTCCGCCCGGTCCATCTCGATGGTTGACAGCCCGTGGGCGTTGACGTGACCCACGTCCCCGGCCGCCAGTCCGGCCGCATCGCATACGGCTCGGATGGCCTGCCGCAGCGAGGTGCCCTGCAGGCCGTCTCGTCTGGCCCGCGGCTCGCATCGGGCGGCCGTCGCCACGATCCTGCCAAGGATCGTCGCGCCACGACGCCGGGCATGCTCCCGCGATTCGAGGATGACCGCCCCGGCTCCCTCGCCATTGACGAGACCGTCGCGGTCGCGGTCGAACGGCCGGCTGGCGGCCTCGAAATCGGCGCCGCGGTGCGAGAGCTGCCCGGACCCCCGAGCCACCATCGCAGTGGGATGCAGGCGGCAGCCGGTGCCACCCGCAATCATCACGTCGGCCCAGCCCCGGCGGATCACGCTCGCTGCCTCGGCAACGGCCAGCAGCCCCGAGACGTCGCCGAGCACGATCGAGTTGTTGGGCCCACGGGCCTCGTGGGCGATCGCCACGTGCGAGGCCGTCATGTTGGGCAAATGCTTGAGGAGCCAGAGCGGATGCACTTCCTGCTGAATGGCTTCGGCCCACAGCGAATAATCGAAGCTCCCGTTCGTGCGGGCGCGGCGGTAGGTGCCCTCGAGGTCTTCGAGATCGGCGTAGATCATGTCGCTGCCAAATGCCACACCGAATCGGTCGGTGGCGACGTTGTCTGGCGTGATGCCCGCGTCGGTGATCGCCAGATCGGCGGCGGTGAAGCCGAGCTGAATATCACGACTCATGACCTTCAGGCTCTTCCTCGGCCGCACATACCTTTTCGGGTCGAACTCGGTGATCTGGCCGCCGAAGCGGACCGCGAGGCCGGACGTGTCGAAGCCGGTCAGGGGTCGGATGCCGCTGCCGCCCGACACGACCGCCTCCCAGAACGGCCCGCGGCCGATGCCGATCGGCGTAACGACGCCAATCCCGGTGATCACGATGTCGCGGGAAGAGTTCATGGGGGTGACGCTAAACCAGCGGGCACGGAGCCGAAAGGGGCGGTCCTGAACCCGCGGCGATCAGCGAGGCCGCTGCTGTGTGTGGCTCGGATGAAGTTCCCGCCACTTTGCGGGTGACATGGGGTGCGGATCGGCCCACAGGCCGCGGCCGCCACGGCGGGCCGCCGACTCGGCCGCCACGAGCTCATCGTTGTCGACGAATCCTCCGAACGCCCATGCCCAGCCCTCCGCCACCATTTCGTGGTTGAGGTCGCGGTCATCGATGAAGAGCGTGCCGAGCAGCCGGCCGTGCTGGTCACGAGCATCGCCGGCCACGCGGACGACTCCTCCGGCGAGCTTTGCGGCCAACGCTTGCCGGGATGCCATGCCGCCCGGCTGGTCGAACTCCGGCGCATCGATGCCCGCAAGCCGGATCCGCACGTGGCGGCCGTCGGTGTCGAGGCAGGTCACCGTGTCGCCGTCATTGACCGCTTCGACCCGCCAGACTGGCCGGCCCCGGCTGTCGGTGGCCGGACACATCGGCGCCGTAGCCGTCACGATGGCCGTCACGATCGCGGCCACGATCACATACCACGCCCGCAGACGGCGGGGCAGCCCCCGGGGCGGCGGCGGAATCTTCACGGCGCCTCGGCGGCCTTCACCACCGTGATCTGGCCCGGCTCGTCGATCACGATCTGCGGTCGGCCGTCCCGCTCCTCGATCACTCCATGCACGCGGATCGTCGCCTCGAGGAAATGCTCCGCCGGGTGCTCGATCCCGTCGCTCGCGAGCCGTTCGAGTCCCGCCTTGAAGATCACGACGGTGAAGTTGTCCTCGTCGCGGTGGTTCTTGTGGGAGTTCAGGAAGCAGACGGCCTTGCCCGGCAGCTTGCGGGCGGCCTGCACCACCATCTCGATCGTGCACTCCTCGCCCACGTGATCCCTCGCAGCCGCCGGGTCGAGCACCTCGCCCTCTCCAGCCGCGGCCACGGCCGTCTCGGTTCCCGGCGCCGTCCGATCCTCTTCCGCGGCTCGGCCCGTCGAGAGTGTGGTGAGCAAAAACACCGCCGCAACACTGAGCCGCCTGGTCAGGAACGCATCGGAACGCATCATGAGAGCTTCACGCCTCTGGGAGGAGTTGGATGGATTCGCACTCCGGTGTCTCATCCTAAACGTGAGGGTATCCGATGCGCGGGGGCATGGAAAATGGGCTCTCCGGATTGGTTCGCCGGCGGTAGGCATACTCGGCGCCGGGGATTGTGCTCCAGGATGCTCGGCTGGCCGACTGGGAATCACTCGTGAGTCGCAATCATTCCCGGCTTCTGTGCGTGCCCACCGACCGGCTCCTCACAATCGCATGCGTGGTCATTCCAATCCTGCTCGGTACGGGATTTTGCATTCGAGGTACGAACTCAGCGAGGGGCTGCCCGTGCCCCGTGAGCCGGCGTATGACGACGAGCGAAGCCAGGATGGCGAAACGATGTCGGCATCCGAGCGAGCGGAGGGCATGGATGCCCGTAGCAAGCGTCCGGCGACGGGGCATGGGCAGCCCCGCGCCCTGTGCCAGGGCAGCCCGCGGCCTGACGGCCGGTCGGCTTGCACGTGCAAAGCACGTGGAGTGCAAGGATCAATTGGAGACCGTATCAGACGCCTAGGCCGCCTCCACGCCGGGGCTCTCGCCGAAGTAATACTTCTTGGCGTCAGGGTTGGAGAGCACCTCCTGCGCGGTGCCGTGGCAGAGTACCTTGCCGGCGCGGATCACGTAGCTGCGGTCGGTGATCGCCAGCGTCTCCCGCTCGCGATGGTCGGTGATCAGGATCGAGATCCCGTCGTCGCGGAGGCCGCGGATGATCTTCTGGATCGAGTGGATCGTCACGGGATCGATGCCCGTGAATGGCTCGTCGAGCAGGATGATCCGCGGCTCGGTGATCAGGCAACGGGCGATCTCGAGCCGGCGCTTCTCACCCCCCGAGATGTAATGGGCCTTGGAGCGGCGGATCTTCTCGATGTCGAACTGCTCGATGAGCCGGTCGCAACGGCGGCGGCGCTCCTTCGGCGGCATGCCGATGAGCTCCATGATCGCCAGCAGGTTTTGCTCGACGGTGAGCTTGCGAAACACGCTCTGCTCTTGGGCCAGATAGCCCATGCCGCCGTCACGGGCCCGCCGATACATCGGCCAGTCGGTGACCTCCTCGTCGTCGAGTCGCACGCGACCGGAATCGGGAATCACGATCCCGCAGGTCATCCGGAAGCTGGTCGTCTTGCCGGCGCCGTTGGGGCCGAGCAGGCCGACGATCTCGCCGGCCTCGACGTGGAAATCGACACCATCGACGACCCGGCGCCGACCGTAGTTCTTCACGAGGCCTTCGACGCTCAGCAGCGACATTCGTCCCACTCCTTCGGGCCTGCCGGCGGGGCCTCGGCAGGCGGGGTCGGCCGCAGCCTGCGGCTCACCGCACGAACCGCATCCTCCCGAAGTTGGGCCATGAGGGCAATCGCAAATCCCAGCCGCGGAACCGCAGGGGAATGCCCCAGGATGCCGGCACGGCATGCGGCCAGAACACGACGAGCGCCTTGCCGATGAGGAGCCGTCGATCGACATGATGGCCGTCCAGCCAGAGGCGGCTGTCCTTGCTGGCCGCCGAGTTGTCGCCCAGCATGAAGAAGTGATCGGCCTCGAGCGGGAAGGCGAGCACATCCTCCTCGATCACCCGCCCATTTCGCTCCACGTCGACGGCCCCGATGTAGTAGAGATCGCGGAGCATCCTCATCCCCGAGACTCGCACATCGGCGGCAGCCACCCGAATGCCCGCCGGTGCGAGGTCGCTCGCCGCCGTCGATCCCGGGGCGATCTCGCCCGCATCGATCCGCGGAGTGGTGGTGGGCATTGGCCGCAACCAGGACGTGGGGCGATCGAACGAGATGCGACAGCCGTTCACGAACAGCGAGAGCTCGTCATCGACATTCGCAAACAAGATTCGCCACGAGCCCTTGCCGCGGATTGGTGTCGTGGCCGTCGCGGCGGTGTCCACGCCCGGCACCTGGAGCCGCGCCGTACCGTCGGCCAGATCAAACTCCACGAGGTGTCGCTCACCCGACTCGACCAGGTCGATTCCGATGCGGCCGCTCGTGGATCGGCTTTCGAGCAGCGCCTCCACCGCGATGTCGCCAACGGGATGCAGTCGCGTGGGATTCGTGTTGTAGGGCTGGAAGTCGTCGATCGGCAGCGGTGTCGGGGCGGGTTCGGGCCGCCGGCCCGCGCGGATCTGCTGCCAGGCGTCTTCGGAGGGGATGAGATGCCGGTAGCGGAGTTCCGCCGACGTGCCCGGTCCACACGAGGCCGTGAACGAGCGGCCGTCATCAGCGGTCTTCCACCGGCCCTCTGCCGCTGCGTCTGGCGATGACCAGTCGGCCCAGGCCAGGGGCCAGCCCGTCTTCACGAGCTCTTCGGCCACGCGGCCGCTGTCGTGCACGCACTGCAGCATCGCGAGGAGTTCGGCCGGCGGCTTGCGGGCGATCGTGGGCTCGGCGTCGCCTGTGCTCGTCCAGATGTCGCCACCGGAAATGAACACCGTTTCACCGGGAAGGCCCACCAGCCGCTTGATGTAGTTGGTCTTGGCATCCTCCGGATACTTGAACACGACCACGTCCCAGCGCTCGGGCGCGGAAAAGTCGTAGGCAAACTTGTCGACCAGGATCCGGTCGCCGTTGAACGATGGATATCGCGGGTCGGGCTGGCCGGGGCGGATCGCCAGCGGCATCTGATTCCCGCAGTTGAAGCACCGCGCCTCGGGCACGATCCGCTCGGGGCGGATGCGACCAGCCGCTTCATCCCATTCCTGACTGGCCCCCACCCGAAACTCGGCGCCGCACGACGAGCATGCCAAGTCCTTGTGGCGACCCATCAGCGTGGGAGCCATCGAGCCGGTGGGGATCACGAAGGCCTCGGCCTCGAACGCCCGAAAGAGCAGCGCGAGGGTGAAGGCGACCACGATCGACTCGATCGTTTCGCGGCCGCCGGCCAGCGGATTTCGGACCACGTCGCCACGGGCGGGGCTGGTTGAATCCCGCGGCAGTGCATTGCGTCGAGAGGCGGGGGGCATCGCATCGCTCCGTCAAGCGGAAAACCAGACAGGAAACTCGCGCAGACATTCGTCGACTTTCGCGAGTCTACCGGCGGGCCACGGCCTGGCTCAACGGACGGCCGCCACGGCCGCTTCCTGGCTCACGGCTGCGGTGCGAGCAGGCTCCGTACGGTGGTTTCCACGTCGTCGTACGTGAAGGGTCTGCCGAGGGATTGCGATGCGAAGTCGTCGTCGTATCGCACCGCGAGCGTGCCATCGGCCTTCCAGATGAACACGGCCGGGACGCTCGCCAGGTCGAGCTTGCGGTAGATTGCATCAGCCTCTTCGCGGGAGAGCATGTTGACGACGTCGTGGGCCCCGACCTTCTCGAGGAACTGCCGCACGCGGGGTAGCGAGTCCTCCGCCGTGCCGACGCCGTCGTAGTCGAAGGCCAGCGACAGACAGGCCACATCGTCGGGATGCGCGGCGGCGAGGGCCACGAGTCTGGGAAACTCCCGAATACACGGCGGGCATGATGTGCTCCAGCAGTCGAGCACCACCACCCGGCCCCGACGAGACGTCACGGCCGCCATCAGGCCGTCGTGATCGACGACCGCGACCTCCAGGCCGTGGCGGCCCGCATCGTCGGTGGCATGGGCAGGCCTCGGCCCGTGGCTTTCCATGCGGACTCCGAGAAGTCCCGCCGTCAGGCAGGCCAGGGTTTTCAGCGCGGATCGCCTGCCGCACAATCCTGCGGCGATGCCCGCTGGGAGCCCACGCGACATGACTCGGTTCGAACACATTCGTCACAAGCCTCCTGAGCGGCTCCCGTCGCCCCGCGAACTGGTGGTGGCCTGTGCAGCCATGCGGAGCCACGTGAACCTCTCCCACATCGTAAGGACGTGCGGCTGTTTCGGCATCGCCAGGGTGATCGCCTGCGGCGCGGCGGGCATCCACGGCCGCATCGCGCGGGATGGTGCCGAGTCGGTCGAGGTGTCGGTGCATCGCAGCCTGCCGCCGGTGCTCGACCGGCTGCGGGCCGAGGGCTACGAGATCGTGGGGCTCGAGCAGACGACCCGCTCCGAGAGCCTGTTCGCCTTTCGGTTCGTCTCCAAGACGGTGCTCGTGATCGGGAACGAACGGACGGGGCTCGACCAGGACGAACTCGACCGGCTTGATCGGGTGGCCGAGATCCCCATGGCCGGCCTGCCGCACAGCCTCAATGCGGCGACCTCGGCGTCGATCGCCGTTTATGAATACTGTCGGCAGTGGCCGGTGGCTACCGGGCCTGCGGCATGACGCTCGTGATCGGCACCGACGAGGCGGGCTACGGGCCAAACCTCGGCCCGCTCGTGGTCGCCGCCACCGTCTGGGACGCGGCCGCGGAGCCCGCCTGCGTGGAGGATGCCTTCGCCCTGGCCGCCGCCGGAGTGAAAGGCCTGTGGGGTGACTCGAAACAGATCTTTCGCGGCGGCGATGGCTTCGCCGCGCTCGAGCGGGGAGCGTTGGCGGGCGTGTGCCTCGCGAAAGGAGGCCTGCCCACGACCTGGAACGAACTGGCACTCGCCCTCGGAGTCGAGGCCGGGCCACCGTCAACGCACGCTCCGGCCGTCGCAGCTCTGGACCTGCCACGGGAGTCAACGCAGGAGCGGTGCCTGGCGGCGGCGGGCGAGGCGGAGGGGCGACTGGCCGATCAGGGCCTCGCCATGCGGGGCGTGCGCTGCCGCGTGGTCCAGCCTCGGGAGTTCAATGCCTTCCTCGATCAGGGGCTCAACAAAAGTGACATTCTTTCCCAGACCACGCTCGACCTGGCGACGTCGCTGATCGCCGCTGACGGCGGCCATGAGATCGTCATCTGGTGCGACCGTCATGGGGGACGCATGCGATACGCGCCGCTGGTGTCGCGGTCGTTCGCCGCGCCGCTCGTGCAGGTGATCGAGGAGACGCCTCTGCGGTCGGCGTATCACGTCCCCGAGCGATTCTGCCGGATCGAGTTTCACGTGAAGGGCGAGTCGCGACTCCCGGTGGCGTTGGCGAGCATGACGGCCAAGTACGTCCGCGAACTCGCGATGCACGCCTTCAACGCCCACTGGGCGTCGAAGCAGCCCGGCCTGCGGCCTACCGCCGGCTATCCCGTCGACGCAGCCCGCTGGCGGAGCGAGGCCGCCGCGACGGTCGTCCGCGAGGGACTCGCCTGGGACGACCTCTGGCGACGCGCCTGAATCGCATCCGGCAAGCCCCCGCTCAAGCCCGTGCAAGCCGACCGGCCGTAAGGCACCGGGCAGCCCTGGCGCACGGCTCGGGGCTGCCCATGCCCCGAGAGCCGGACGTTCGCGTGGCTCGGGGCTGCCCGTGCCCCATCGCCGGACGTTCGCTACGGACATCATGTCCTTCGCTCACTCGGATGCCGCCGGCGCTTCGCCATCCTGCCTGCGCTTGTCGTCATACGCCGGCTCCGGGGCACGGGCAGCCCCTCGCTGAGTTCATGCCCGTGCAAGCCGACCGGCCGTGAGGCCGCGGGCTGCCCTCACTGCGCTCACGCCCGAGGAAGGCACTGATCGTGAGATCGGGGGAATACGGATCGCCTGCCCACCCGCTCACCCGCCCGGAGGCTTGCCCGCGCACGGGCTCCCGCAGACAATCGATCGCATGTCCATGCTCACAACTCGACTCTTCGTCGTCCGTCATGCCGTTGCCGAGGATGCTCCGCCGGGTGGCGACGACCATGCACGGCGGCTGACAGGCAAGGGCCGCCGACGGTTTGCCCGGCTCGTCCGGCGGCTCGCCCGCGCGGGCTTCGCGATTGATCTTGTGGCCACGAGTCCCCTGGTTCGCGCCCGCGAGACGGCGGAGATCCTGGCCGAGGAACTGGCCGTTCGGCCGCGGATCGAGGTCGTCGAGGCGCTCGCTCCGGGATCTGATTGGCATGCGCTCGTCGAATGGATGGTCCGCCAAGACGCGGCGAGCGTGGCCTGGGTCGGCCACGCGCCCTGCGTGAGCCGGCTGATCGCGATGTCGATCGGTGACGGCGGGGCTGGCGTCCGGATGGAAAAGGGCGCGATCGCCGCGATCGCCCTCGACGACGGGCCGGGGCATTCAGGAGACCTGGAGTGGATGGTGACTCCCGACCTCCTGCGTCGCCGACGGTAAGCCTGCAGGCGTTCCTAGGCTGGGAGCGGTTCGGGGCCACGCATCGGCCCCCAGGCGGCGGAAAAAGCCGGGAAACAGCCGTACTTTTCTGGGAACACCAGACGCCTAAACTATTGGGATAAAAATGGTGTTCGACGGCGGAGTTGGAACACCAGTCTGCGGCGGTTGCATATCGTAGGAGAACGCATCGTGCCCACTTCGTTTCGTTGCCAGCCGGCGTTTTCCCTCGGGCGACTCGCTT
>JAUMAF010000196.1:0-3990 GCA_032117045.1 Pirellulales bacterium
GACACGAGGGCGGGGATCGACGGCCAGTCCGACGCCTTCGGCCTGCTCGGATCGAATCCGGCGGGCAGGTCGGAGCGGCCCGTCAGCATGATGTGATGGCCGGCGCTGTGCTCGTTGGAGCCGTGGGTGAGCGAGCGGCACAGCGCCCAGCGCTCGCTTCGTGCCGCGAGCATGGGGAGGTGTTCACAGACCCGCACGCCGGCGGACCGCGTGGAGATCGCCGCAAAGTCGCCCCGTATATCGAGCGGCCCGTCGGGCTTGGGGTCGAAACTCTCGTGCTGCGCGAGGCCGCCGGAGAGGAAGATGAAGATGACCGCGCGGGACGGCTGACCGGACGCGCCTGCCGCGGTCCGCAGCCGGGCAAGCTCCCCGAGGCCGAGCATGCCGATCGACCCGGCACGCACGGCATCCCGTCGGTTCAGACGCGGGCTCCGATCACCGCGGGGCGAGAGCGGTTCGCAAGGCATGACGCTCCTCCGCACACGAGGGCAGGGTGCCGCGTCCCGTGGGACGTCTTCAAAGAACGATCCGGCGTCGCTGGTTCCAACGGAGTATACCCCGCACGATCGACCGACGAAACGCGATCATCGAGCCCGATCGACGAGCTGCTCGCGCCGATTCCCACCCGGGTCCCGACCCACGCGGGCCCGCGCGGAGCATCACCACGGCTCGTCGCCCGTGTCGAGCACGACGCCGGCAGACCGCATCGCCCCGGTTGCAGCCGCCAGGGAACCGTGAACATCAATGCCCCGGCAGGCGGCGAGGATCACCCGCGTCGCGTAGCCGAGCCGAGCGGCATCGACGGCCGATGCGGCGACGCACACGTCGAGCGCGAGACCGACGATGGCGACGCCTCGGACTCCGCGCGACCGGAGATAGCCGTCGAGGCCGCTGGGCGTGGTGCGGTCGTTCTCGAAGAATGCCGAGTAGCTGTCGATCTCGGGTCGAAACCCCTTCCGCACGACCACGTCGGCCCGGTCGGCATGCAAGCCGGGGTGGAACATCGCGCCTGGTGTTCCCTGGACGCAGTGCACCGGCCAGAGCGTCTGCTCCACGCCGCCCACGATGGTGCGATCTCCCGGGGCGGCACCAGCATGACTGGCGGCGAACGACGGGTGGCCGACCGGATGCCAGTCCTGCGTCAGGACGCGCACGGCTGCCTGCTCCAGCAGGCGATTGACGAGTGGCACGATCGCGTGGCCGTCCCGTACGGGCAGCGCGCCCCCCGGGCAGAAGTCGTTCTGGAGATCGACGACGACGAGCGCCTCGGTGATGGTGGTCGCGATGGTCATGCCCGGGCCCAGATCCCGGTGGTGGTCACACTGCCGGCGAATCCGACGCAGCGCGAGCGTGCGCATGCAGCCGGTCGACGATCGACGCTACGTGCCATGCGGAATCCGCGGAAGGGTGTCTATGATCACGACGCGATCGTACCAGCCCACCGCCATCGGGGGCTCTCGTCACGACGGGATCCACGCATGCCAGACGTTCCCTGGATGGACTGGTATCAGAGCCTCGCCAAGCCGTCGTGGACGCCCGCACCGCGCACGATCGGCCTCATCTGGCAGGTGCTCTATCCCGTGATCCTCGCGACGTTCGGCTACGTCTTCGTGAAGGCCGCCCGGGATCGGCTCCCACTCGTGGTGGCCCTCCCGTTCGCAATCAACCTCGTGGCGAATCTGCTCTTCACGCCGATCCAGTTCGGCATGCGGAACCTGCCGCTCGCGGCGGTCGACATTCTCCTCGTCTGGGCCACGATTCTCTGGATGATGCTGGCCGTCTGGCCACACCATCGCTGGGTGGCCGTGGCGCAGGTGCCCTACTTCATCTGGGTCTCGATCGCGACGGTGCTGCAGCTCTCGATCACGTGGATGAATCGCAGCTGACGGGCACCGGGGGCAACGCATGGCTGAGATCACGCCGGGCCGCTACCGGCACTACAAGGGCAACGAATACACGGTCCTCGGCGTCGCCCGGCACAGCGAGACACTCGAGGAACTCGTGGTCTACCGGCAGGGGTATGGCGACCGGGGCCAGATGGCCGCTCAGATCCGTCGGCGGTTGATCAGCCGCAGGCCCGCGATGAGGACGATCGCGCCGACCGTGGCCGTCACGAGGCTGCCGATCGCACCATCGGCCGAGAGCCCGAGCAGGCCAAAGAGAAACCCACCGAGGATCGAGCCGATCACGCCCATGATCAGGTCGGTGACGAGCCCCGAGCCGCCCCCCTTCATGATCTGGCTCGCAAGCCATCCCGCCGCCACACCGATCAAGAGAAACCACAGAAAATCCATCGATGGAAGCCTCCGGATATGAGCATGGATGACGATTGTAACGTCGAGCCCGCGAGGCAAGCCATGACGGGCCGGAGATCTCCTCGACACTACACTCGGCGATCATGGAGATCTTGCGCCTGCTCCTCTTCACGACGCTCTGGACCGCCATCTGGGCGGCACCGCTGCCGCAGCTCTCCCGCCGCGTGGAACTGGTGGTCGGGCTGATCCCGTTTGCCGCCTTCGGTCTACGGGTGTTCGGGGCCTGCTTCATCGGCGTGCCGGCCGACGATCCCGTGCGGATGATGGTCGCGCCGATGGTCGACTGGATCAACGGCGCCTCAGGCGCGGTGCCGTTTCAGTGGGTGCTCGACATCACCGTGGCGATCGGGCTCGTGTGGTTCGCATCGATTGCCAACATCTCGCGCCGATGGCGGCTGGCCACGATCTGGATCATGCCCGCGGTCGCTCTCACCTGCCTCGCGTGGCAGCACGCCGCCGCGCTCCAAGGCTTGCGTTGATCCCGATACGGCAACGGATCCGTGGCACGCGGCGGTGGCGGTGAATCGCCAGCAGGGCGCGGGCGCCGCGGCTGCGGTCACGGATGCAGCGCAGCACCCGGGCGGCAGTCGTGCGATCCTGCCGTCAGCGATTCCGGTTCGCGGGGCCACGCCCTGTCAGCGGGTGAAGACCGTCCGGCCCTCCTTGATCGTCTCCACCACGACGATGTCCTTGATCGCGATCGCTTCCACCTTCAACGGATTGCGATCGAGGATGACGAGGTCGGCAAGTTTGCCGGGCTCGAGCGTGCCCTTCATCTTCTCCTCCTTGAGCTGGTAGGCCGCCATCGCCGTCACGGCGCGCAGGGCATCGTAGGGTGGAATCCGCTCATCGGGCCCGACCACCTGCCCGCTCCCTGAGAGCCGATTCACTCCGGCATCCACGAGCGCGAGGATCGACGGCACGGGCGACACGGGCGCGTCGTGCGAGTAGGTGAACGGCAGGCCCGCGCGGAGGAAGGTGCGCGAGGCCATCGCACCGGCAGAGCGTTCCGGGCCCCACAGCTTCACGACCGCGTCGCCGCCGGGAATGATGCCCGCAGTGAGAAAACTGGGGATCGCGCCGTACTGACGCATTTTCTCGATCTGGTCGAGACGCAGCCACGTGGCGTGCACGAAGACGGGCCGGTGGTCGCGCATGCCATGCTGCTTCACCGCCTTTGCGATCGCCGCGAGGGCCTGGTCGGCGGCCGCATCGCCGTTCATGTGCATGTGAATCTGGAGTTCGGTCGGCCAGTACTTGGCGAACACGGCATCGAGCACGTCGTCGGGAATCTGCCGATACCCCGCGAAGGCACCGGTCTTGCCCGGGGGGTTTTGGGTGTAGGGCTGCGTGAACCAGGCCGTATCAAGGCTGCCATCGAGCCAGAACTTCACGCCTCCGAGCCGTACGCGGTTGACGTAGCGGCGGTCGAGATCGGGCCGCGCGGCACGAAGCTTCTCGACGATCCCACCGGCCTGCGGGTTGTACTGAGAGGCCACGCCGTAGGCGGCGGCGAGCGTGTCGTCGAGCGCCGAATCCTTGGCGGCGAGATAGAGATCGATGGGCAGCAGCCTGCGGTCGATCGCCTCGAGCACGATGCCGATATCGTCGTTGCCGAGTCCGAGCCCCGCCTCCATGGCCGTGGTCTGGCCATGACTCGCCCACACCTCTGCGG
>JAUMAF010000197.1:0-1005 GCA_032117045.1 Pirellulales bacterium
GCCGATCAGCCACCGCGCATCTAGCGTCGTCCAGAACCAACGATGTGAGGGTAGATCAAAATCGTGGCAAAGGCAACGCTCTTTCGGGGCTCAAGGGTGGGGTAGCGACCCTCCAACTGCTCAAGGTCGTTGAGGATGTGGTCTCGGGCCGCCCGCAGTTCCTCTTTCGCATGGGCGTCCAGCAGGCGTGGGCCTGAATGCGCCATCATCGCTCCGGCCGCATCGCGGAGTGCGGGCACGGGAACAGACCAGAGCCAGGAGCGGCGACTGAATGCCGAGAGGACCAATCTCGCTCGGGGGGTGTGTCCCAAAGCCCCGTGGAACGACCGGTCTAGGCCTGCATTGGCGACAAAGCGATCAGGATGCGAGCGGCTGGACGGCCGTGACCCCGCGTATCGAAGCCTCACAATGAGACCCGCGCCTCCTACGGCCGTGCCCTGGGCCTATACTCCGTTGGCACGAAGTTCTTTGTGTGGAGGCTCATCGATGTCAGACAAGCAGACGAACACGTGGCCGGACCTGCTGATCGGCCTGTACGACAACCTCACCGGTCGTCGTGCGGAGATCACGTATGAGTTCGACAACATGCACATCAAGATCCCCAGCGGCACCGGGTCCTCAGCCGAGCATGCGGAGTGGGTGCTGCACGGGACCTTGAAAATCCGTACGAGGGACACGGGTACGTCCCCAAACTGATTCTGGCCGGGCGACTCACGGGAACGCTGGATGGTCGCCCGGTCGTGATCGAGGCAGGCGAATCTGGGCTGCTCTTGAGTTTGTCCGCGTTTCAGGCCGCTTGGGCGGCACGACGGACACTTGGGCCTGTCTTGCCGCTGCTGCAGGTACTCAAGAACTTCAACGTGCCGCTCAGGCTGCGTATCGCGGGGATCGTATCTGTCGAACTGCTGCCGAACCCGAGCGCCTTGGCGAAACTCTTGTCGCCGGTGCTCACTCGGCTCGGCTAGGCTCCGTCGGAAAATGATTCGGCGACCAGCCAAGTCGTGC
>JAUMAF010000197.1:1015-5623 GCA_032117045.1 Pirellulales bacterium
GAACCGAACCAATCGCGACACCCCACGGACCCAGGGGAGATCGACACCACCCGGCGCCACCATTTTCGACCGTCCTGCGCCGCCGTTTTCAACCGCCGTCAACACCCACATTGATCAGGGTCCAGGATGTTCATCGGAAGGGTCTTGTGGGTGCAGCCCGGCTTCCCGTGGACCAGGGGTTCGTCATGACTCTCGTCTTGCGGACGCGATGCCGGGCCAGCGGGGCCGGGACTCGCGCGGTGTCCGCGGGGGTCACGCCGTCCGCACGAGTTTCCCCGCATCCAGTGCGCGCTCGCCATCCCATCGATACGCACACAGAAACCCACCCTTGGCGACGCTCCAGTCCAGGCAGGCGACGTTCCCGCGGAGCAGTGTGGGGCGGGAGCCCCTGAGCCAGTAGTGCCCCACGAAGACCGGCTGGGCGTCCTCGGGATACGGCGCGGCGGCTCGGGTGACCTCGTCAGGCAACGGAAGGTCCGAGTCGATCGGCTCGCTGGCCATGGCATAGGTGCGGTACGTGTGACCATCGGGCGGCTCGTACCACTTGATCCGTGTCGCGAGGCGTTCGTGCCCATCCTTGTCGCGAAACGTGACTCCGGGTGGCAGGCGAACCTCTTTGCCCTTGAGAATCGCCTCGACCGACTCGAACAGACGGCCACCGGGCGAGCAGGCCGCATGGAGAAACTCGTCTGAAATCGGCCCGCTGATCCCGGCCATGCGGGCCTCGTCCCAGCAGGCATGGACGGCCCGTAGGCCCTCGAGCTCGAGCCAGAGCGGCAGGGTGCGAAACCACTCGAGGTACGACGCCAGTTCACCGGCCGGAACCTGCCTCAACGTTTCGGCGTGCTGCTGGACGTTCTTGGCATGGTGGGGCCGGAGGTGCTCACCAGGGTGCGACTGATCGGGTGTGTGGTAGGCGAGCGCGTTGAGCTCGTGATTGCCCATCACGGCGAGAGCCGCACCGCCGTCGATCATCGGCCGGACGATCTCGAGCGTCTCCAGGATCCTGGGGCCGCGGTCGATGAAGTCGCCGAGGAAGATGGCCTGACGATCGGGGTGGCGGTAGATGCGGTACCGCTTCTCGTATCCGAGTTGCTGGAGCAACCTCTCGAGGGCATCGGCATGGCCATGGATATCGCCGATGAGGTCGTACATGGACGCGTGCCGAAACCGCTGTGAAGGACGGCCGAGAACGAATCGACGCTGCCGCGGAGGGATCCGCCACGCCACGACATCCCCACGGCATGGGACGGAAGAATAGCAGGCAAACACCTCGACGAGGCTCGCCAGAGCCTCCGATCGATGCATGGGCACCATGATGGCGTGTTGTGGTGATGAACTCCCGCGACTCGAGAGCCTGATCGACCGCCCTGTCGCGATCCGTCCCGACCGACTGCCGAGAACCACGGCCGGACGCGCATTCCCGATCCACTCGTCCCAGTGGCTACCCCGTCTGGCGGGTCGAACAATTTCCTTCCGGCCATTGCGTTTCGTTTTGTGTAAACTAAAGTCTCGGTTTTCGTGCGAGCTGTTTTGGAGGCACGCACATTCACTTCCCAGGAAATAACACGTTCATGGCCCCGCCCACCGCAAAGAAGCCCGCCGACGTCAACAAGTCCGCCGAGATCCGCAAGATCGCCACCGGCATGAAGGCCAAGGGTGAGAAGCCCCGGCCCAGTGTGATCGTCGTCGAGCTCAAGAAGCTGGGAATCACCGTCGCTCCGCCCCAGGTCAGCAACATCCTCAAGAAGATGGGCTTCCGGCCGCTGCGCAAGCGGAAGGGTGCCTCCAAGGCCAAGGCCGGTCTTGCCGCCGCCAAGGCAACGTCGGCAAAGTCGGGCGCCAAGGGCGGCGCCAAGAAGACGAGCATCGTCTCGGTCGAGGATCTGCTCGCGGCGAAGAAGGCGGCCGGCACGATCGGCGGCACCGACAAGGCGATCGCGGCGCTGCAGGCCCTCAAGCGGTTCGAGGGCTGAGCGGGGAACGGCAGCGCGGCCCGGAATGGCCTTGCCTGCCGTGTCTTTGGATCGATTGACGGTCGAAATGAACGAGCCCGCAGGTGGAGAGAAATGCCCCCTGCGGGCTCGGCTTTTTCAAGGACGCACGATCGACCCCGGCGGCTTGCCCCGGCTGGACATACGGAGACCCGCCATGCAGCCGGCACCCTGACGCCTGGGACGACGCACGCCGTCAGGCGCCGATGTCCTCCGCCCGCAGGTCGGGCTTCTCGGTCTGCAGTCGCTGCATGAGCTCCACGCATCGGGGATCGTCCAGCACGAGCAGCTCGGTGCCCTGGCTCCGCATCCACTCCTCCGCCCCCATGAAGGTGCGGTGCTCTCCGATCACGACCCGGGGGATGCGGTAGAGAATCGCCGTGCCCGAGCACATCGGGCACGGTGACAGCGTCGACACGAGCACGAGATGCCGCCAGTCGCGACGGCGACCCGCCTTGCGGATGCACGACATCTCCGCGTGCGCGATCGGGTCGCCGGACTGCACCCGCTCGTTGTGTCCCGCCGCCACGATCCGCCCCGCGCCGTCGACGAGAACGGACCCGATCGGGATGCCCCCCTCGTTCCAGCTCTTCCGCGCCTGCTCGAGGGCGGCGTCCATCCACGTGCGTGCCGCTGCCGGATCGATCATGGTCGTGTCGCCTCCTCGGGAAACTGCGTGCGCAGCACGCGCGCACACGCCTCCGTGAGCGCCCGTGCCTCGGCCTGCTCGACGATGTTCACGGTCTCCGCAGGCTCGTCCGCGTCGCTGTAGAGCTCCCGCCCGACGACGGCGCCCGTCGTCCAGTCCCGCCACTCCGTGTACCGGGCCTCGGGGGTCCGCACGCTCACGCCCATCGCCTCCGGCCGCTTCGTGGGCGTGCGATCGTAGTAGGCCGGCCGTGGATGCTGCGTGAACGCGGCCATCTTGACGGTCTTCGACGGATCGCGAAGCACCGGCACGAGGCTCGCCCCCTCCAGGTGCGGTGGTCGATCGAGGCCGCACGCGTCCACGAGCGTGGGAAAGAGGTCGACGAGCTCCGCGAGGGCCGCCGTGCGGGCGCCGTTCCGCGACACCCCGGGCACGTGCACGAGCAGGGGCACCCGCGCGTCGAGCTCGAAATTCGTCGTCTTGCCCCAGAGCGCGTGCTCCCCGATGTGATAGCCATGGTCGCTGAGGAAGACCAAGATCGTCCGCTCGGCCACGCCGCTGCGGCCGAGGGCGTCGAGGAGGCGTCCGACCTGGGCATCGAGGTAGCTCACGTTGGCGAAATACCCGTGGCGCATCTCGGCGACCTGCGCCGGGGAAGGCTGCCGCTGGTTCCGAGCCGGACCGAGCACCTCGGTGCTCTCGTGGAACGCGATGTCGGGCGCTCGCGCGGGACGACGACCGTCGGGCGGTGGCAGCGCCCCGCGGTCGTACAGATCCCAATAGCGACGGGGCGCGTTGAACGGCGCATGGGGCTTCCAGAAGCCGACCGCGAGGAAGAACGGACGGTCCTTCACCTCGTCGAGCACCCGGATCGCCTCGGCCGCGACGCGACCGTCGTAGTAGGCGTCGTCCGGCACGTCGCGGCACTCGCAGATTCCTGCCTGGGCGTAGCCGAACCCGTCGATCGTCTCGGCGGCGTTGGGCGGAAGCACACCCGACACGAGCGGCCGGTCATCACCGTGGTTGGCATAGTGCAGAAACTCGTCGGCACTCCACGAGCCACGGTCACCCCGCACCTGCGTGTGCCAGTTGTGGAAGATCTTGCCGACGCAGCGGGTCGTGTAGCCCTGCCCCCTGAACCATCCGGGCAGCGTCGGCACGTCGGGGTTCGGCTCGCGAAAATGGGTGCTGTTGTTCCAGACGCGGAGCGTATCCGGCCGCAGGCCGGTGAGCAGTGACGACCGCGACGGGTTGCAGACGGCCTGCTGGCAGTAGGCACGATCGAACTGCACGGACCGCTCCGCCAGCCGACTGAGATGCGGTGTTCGTGCCACGGAGCCGTACGACGCCATCTCCGGCCGGAGGTCGTCGGCCATGATGAACAGCACGTTCGGGCGCGGCTCGTCGGCGGCCTCCACGATCGACCGCATGCTCGGGCAGACGAGGATCACGAGCACGACGAGGGCGAGCGGCTTCGCACCGAGGGCGGCGCGCCATCCCGGCCGGTGCACGCATGGTCTTCCTGCCACCGAAATCCTCCCCGGTGCGGGACATGGGCCCCTGTCCCTACCGTCAGGGCTCGCGTGACGGATTGAGATCGATCCACACCTCGTCGCCGACGGCGACACGCTGGAGCGGCTCGGGGTCGAACTCGAGTTCGAGGCTGCCCGTCACGCGACTCCACACGACATGCGTCAATCTGCCCACCCGGGTATGGGTCCCGTTGTCGGTGCGATAGACCGCGTCGCCGAGCGCGACGTGCGGCCGCACGGTGAGACCGCCGTTCCTGCCGAGATGCGCAGGCGTGTCGCCGAGATACTCGGCATCATGACTCTCGATGACCTCGAACGAAAAGGCCGTGCCGGGCGGCGCGAAAGGCACGGAGGACTCAGCAACGCGTTCCTGCGCCGAGCCGACGAATGGCCGTAGCGCCACGATCCCCAGGCCGAGGACACCGGCCGTCAC
>JAUMAF010000198.1:0-4348 GCA_032117045.1 Pirellulales bacterium
TGCCGTGGCTTCCAGCGTTTGGGGCCGACGTTCACCGCCGCGTATCATGAGTGCGTCGGGACCGCGAGATGCCGTTCTTCGACTTCATCTGGCTCGATGCGGTACTCGACAAACTTGCCGAGAGGGAGATTTCAGCCGACGAGATCGAAGCGATCATCAGCCATCCGGAGTTTGAAGACGTGAGCCGCTCCAGCGGGCTGCCGGTCGCCTTCGGGCATCTGATGGATGGTCGACTCGTCATCGTCGTCTACCGCTGGGTCGATCAAGTGACCGTTCAGCCGATTACCGCCTACGAGGTGCCAGAGTGACCCCCTCCAAGCCGATGAGCAATGCGGAAATCGAGGCTGCCGTGCGGGCCGAGCTTCCGTGGTTGCTCGAGCGACGCCAGGCCGGGGAAAGGGCGGCTGCGGAAGACACCGTCAGCGGCCGACTGCGGCGGGCGGTGAAGGCCATGAGGCAGCCCTACGAACAGGTTTGCCAGGCCACGGGCATTTCGTTGGAGCAACTCGCCGACTTCATGGCCGGCGGCCAACTGGCGTCTGACTCCCTCGACCGCCTTGCCGCGGCCGCCCACTGCGAGCTTGTGCCGCGAGGTACGGAGCCATGACCAAGGGCGACCGATACACGAAAATCGTGGAGTGGTTGGTCGAAGAGGCGATCGAAACGCTGGATGAGGCTGGCAAGCCAGCGCCGCAACCGCTCTCCCAGCACGAGCTTGGCAGCCTTTTGCAAAAACAAGCAGGAGGCCTGATCAATGCCACTGACCACGCTGGCCGAAATCATCGACGCGTCGCGGGCGCTGAGCCCTGAATGGCTCACCGAGGTTCGGAATCGCTCGGCTGCATTTGATGCGGGCCGCATGAACGCATCGCGGTGGCAGGACGTGCAGGCTCGAGTCCGGCGAAGCGCCGGCCTAGGCGCCAAAAATATACGCCCGTACACTACTCGCACGCTTTGCTTGAATACTGCAACAGAATGCAGTACGCTTGAGGATGTCGTTGCGATGCGATGGACGCAGGTTGTCTGGGACCCCACGCCAGGCGGCAACGTCGCGCATGTCGAGGAACACGGCCTGACCACGGACGAGGTCGATCATGTTTTGCAGCATCACGATAGGCGTGCAGTGAGCAAGAGTAGTGGCCGAGGTTGCGTTTTCGGCCATGTTCCGGATGGCCGATACATCTTCGTTGTATTCGAAGAAAACGGACACGTTGTCGTGCCCGTTACGGCGTACGAGATATCCGAGCCCTGACGGGTGCAATCGACAATGCCTGGCAAGCTCCAGCATGTGAACCGACGGCTGACCGCTCGCGAGCGGGCCAGGCACGCGAAGGTGCGCGACGCGATCATGCGAGAGATTCCACCAAAGCGCATGCCTGCCGACGGTCGCGGAGGGGTTGCAGGGCAAATCCGCGCGGAGCGGGAGGCGCGGCAGCTGACCTGGTATGCCCTCGCGAAAATGGCGGGGATTCCTAATCAGGCGACGATCCGCGCGATCGAACAGGGCAAGGACGTGCGGCTATCAAACGTCGAGCGGGTCGCCCGCGCCTTGGGCCTTACGCTCGAGCTCGTCCGCTGAAGTGTCGTTTCACGCGGTCGCGGCCACGAGGGCTGCGTAGACTCGCCGCATCTCGTTCTTCGTGAATCGCGGTGCCAAAAGCCGCATCACAGCCGCCTTGTCAGCCGGAAACGACAGGCCCTCTGCTTGAATCGCCTCGTAGGCAGCGACGACCCGCCCGCGGAAGTCGAGTTCCGCCCGCACGGCCGCGATGCAGTCGTCGATGTGCGGCCGGAAGGTATCGATGTCTTCCGGCGGATACTCCTCGAGCAAGAGCGGCCGCACGGTATCGAAGGAAAGCTCGTCCACCGTCTCGAGCGCGTTCCAGCAGGTGGCGAGCACGGCCTGCTTGTTGATGCCGGTCGCCCAGTGAATCTCCTCGATGCTCTCGGGCTTGCACTTCCAGAGGCTCACCATGCCCGACGGCTCCGTCACGCACCACACGGCCCCCTCCGTGCCGAAGAGCTGCTCGTCTGAGACGCGAACGTTACGGGCCTCGAGCTCTGCCCGGAGTTTCTGGAAGCGGGCCACCGGGTCCTCCTCGGCCCCCAGTTCGGCCACGAGCGGGGCCGCTGGCACGCCCCCCAGGTCGAGCGCGAAGGGAGCGACGAGCCGAGCCGTCGCCGGATCAACGCCGAAGAGCACGGCCAGAGCGAGCGGCTCGTCGTAGGCGATTAGATGTGGGTTGCGGCCGCCGTAGAGCTCGAAGGAGATCGAGCAGCCATTGCGCTCCGGAAGGGCCGCGGCCTCCGGATGCCGCTCGAGCAGTTGTCGCCACATGTCGAGAAAGCCGCCGAAGGTGCCATTGCGGAGAACCGGATGCAGCCGGAGCTTGAAAGTCGTTCGCACGATTCCGGCAGCGTCGCGGTAGCGGTAGGCGAGTACGTTCGTGCCGTCGAGCTTCTCGTAGACATGCGCCCGGGCGATCGGCGGAAACCGAAACCGGCCGTCGCGGTCGAACGGATAGCGGAGCTTCGGCGTGGCATGGATCAGCTGCGGGCAGGGCTCTTCACCCACGCGGGTGATCACGATCGCACCGTAGCGGTGGTCGGTCTTCTGGCAGAGAAAGCCCTCGAGTGGCAGGCCGTCGTGAAACGGGTCGGCCACCGCGAAGGGCTGCAGCAGCCCCGGTTGCACGCCTAGCATCTCGGCCACCTGGTCGATCGTCATCGTCGCCTCGCTATGGCGTGCCGTTGATTTCGATGCGGCGGTGCACCTGGAGGACGGTGGTGGCAAGCGACCGGCTTGGGCGCGGCGCTCGTGAGCTTCTGAACCGGCACTACCCCCGACAGGGATCGAACCTGTGACCTGAGCTTTAGGAAAGCTCCGCTCTATCCAACTGAGCTACGGGGGCGAATGCGGCACGCCCCGGCAACTGCCGCGACTCCCGCACCCGGCATCTTACGGACGGCCGCAGCCCCTGACGATGCCCAGGGATCCCAGGCGATTCCGCGGCGAAAATGATGGCCGCTGCGGCCCCGCGGCGGGCCGGTATCATGCGAACGGCCCGCGAGAGACCCGCGGGAGCCATCCACACCGAGGGCCCGACATCGTGGCACGCGCAGCACTCGCACTCGAAGACGGTACCGTCTACATCGGCGAGTCGTTCGGCGCCACTGGCACCGTGTCGGGTGAGGTGTGCTTCAACACCTCGATGACCGGCTACCAGGAGATCCTCACCGATCCCTCGTATCGCGGCCAGATCCTCTGCATGACCGCGCCGCAGATCGGCAACTACGGCGTCAACCACGCCGACGTCGAAAGCGGCAAACTCCAGATGGCCGGCTTCGTGGTCCGCGAAGCCAGCCGCCTCGCCAGCAACTTCACCTCCGAAGGCACCCTCGGCGATTACCTCGCCAAGGCCGGCGTCGTGGGGCTCGCCGGCATCGACACGAGGGCGCTCGTTCGCCGGCTGCGGATCCGCGGCGCGATGACGGGCGTGCTCTCGAGCGAAGTGCTCGATCCCGCGGCGCTCGTGGCCAAGGCCAAGGCCGCGCCGGCACTCGTCGGCCGCGACCTCGTGCGCGAGGTGATGCCCGAACGGCCCTCCGCATGGACGGAATCGCTCGACGAATGGGCGCGGCCCGTGCCGCAGCCGCTCGAAGGGGGCGACCCGGCTCCGGTCACAACCTTGGCAGGCAAGAAGAAGGTGGTGGCCCTCGACTACGGCATGAAGTGGAACATCGCCCGCCACCTCACCAGCGTGGGCTGCGACGTGACCGTGCTGCCCGGCCGCGCGACCGCCGCCGAGGTGCTCGCCCACAAGCCCGACGGTGTGTTTCTCTCCAACGGCCCCGGCGATCCCGAAGTGCTCGGCTACTGTGTCGACACCGTCAAAGGACTCGTCGGCAAGGTGCCGATGTTTGGCATCTGCCTCGGCCACCAGCTGCTCGCCCTCGCCTGCGGGGCCAAGACCTTCAAGCTCACGTTCGGCCACCGCGGCGCCAATCAGCCCGTGATGGACCTCACCACGGGCAAGGTGGAGATCACCTCGCAGAACCACGGCTTCGCCGTGGATGAGGCCACGCTGCCGGCCGATCTCGAGGTGACGCACCGCAACCTCAACGACGGCACGATCGAGGGTCTGCGGCACAAGACGGCCCCGGCAGCCAGCGTGCAGTATCACCCCGAGGCCGCCGCCGGCCCGCACGACTCGGCGTATTTGTTTGCGCGGTTTCGCGAGATGATGGCGTAGGGCGGAGGCCCCACGCCTCACGGCGTTGGGCTTGTACGGGGCCGGTTGCGCTGGTCGTTCCGAAGATACCGGACGACGGGCAGATTTTTTTGACA
>JAUMAF010000198.1:4358-5302 GCA_032117045.1 Pirellulales bacterium
CAGGCCGCGGGGGCGTGCCAGAGTTGCGTGGAACTGCGGCTGCATCCGGGTTCCACCGTCGCTCGAAGGATCCGGCGGTCCCCAGTCTCTGCCCAGGAGGTTCGCTCCGATGATTCGCCTGAAACCAGTTCTCGTGTTCTCCCTGCTCGCGACCGCTGCGGTGCTCTTCGCCGCCACGTGTGCCGAGGCGGGCTTCCGTCACCGTCACCAGATCGATCCGGGCTGTGCCGCGGTCGAGCCCGGCTGCTCGGCCTTTGAGCCCGGCTGCATGCTCGAGCCCTCGTGCGGCTGCGAGCCCGGCTGCGGTGCGGAGACGGTGTGCCCCACCAATCCGTGCATCAAATATCACCACAAGCACGCCTGCCGGCACCATCACTGTGCGAGCGGCTGCTGTGCCGAGGCGACCTACGAGACGGTGCTCACGCCGACAAGCCCCGAGACCTGCCAGACGGTGGCTGTGCCGGTCTGTCTGCCGGCCTGCTGCCAGGGCTGCCCCTGCGAGGCATCGCGGTGCACGCTGCTCGGCTGCGGGCAGGTGCGTTACGACTACGCCTGCGGCTGCTCCGTCGTGATCCGCTTCCAGAAGTGTGGCGACATCCTCGTCATCTATCACGGATTCTGAATGACGTCGTGCCCGGCAGGCCAACCGTCGGCCGGGCACGATCGTGGTGTTCATCGCAAGAGCCCTGGCCCGGAGCGATCCAGGCCGGGGTTCTTTTTTTTCGCGGTCCGTGGCACGACACGCACTATTCCGCGTGGCGGTCGCCGCGGCGGAGCCGGGTGAACAGGCTGCGATAGTCGCCGGGGCTGACGCTGAAGATCGAGCTCCGACCGGTGGCGGCGTCGAACGTGTCGTCTTCAATGACGACCATGTCGGCATCCTCGATGTCAGCCTCGCCACAGTCGGGGCCGGCGGGTTCGCCGACCGTTGCGGTGGGGGCGAT
>JAUMAF010000199.1:0-6439 GCA_032117045.1 Pirellulales bacterium
GCGCCGTGCGAACGGACAGCACGGCGGCCACCGGCGCTGCCTTCCGTGCGGGCGGCGGCTGGCTCCCCATCGACAGGAAGATGGCGATCCCCGCCCCGAGAATCACCAGGGGTGTGATCCAGCCCACGATCGTGCGCGCAACGCTCATGAAACAACGTCCCTACCAGATGAAGATGCCGATGACGGAAATGCGGTGATCGGTGCGGCCACGCCCAGCGCGGCGAGCGCGTAGCGGGTGATGTGATCGGCGAGCGGCTTGGGCGTGTGCAGCGACTCGATCTCGCCCTGCGGCACCAGCATGCAGACGACCTCGCCGGCAGCCCGGTAGACGAAGCACTGCCCGACGATGCTCATACCCACCCGGCGGAGCTCGGCCTGCGAGAGCGCGCCGGCCGCCAGTTCGTCGAGGATCGACACGAGCAGGGCAAAGTGGGGACGGATGTAGTCCTCCACGAGCTCGCGGCAGGCTTCCGTCGGCTGGAGCACCTCCCGCATCATCAGCCGCACCTGCCAGGGCGGCTGACCAGCCCCGAGCATGCGCTCGAGCATGTTGTCGATAAAGTCGTGGAGCTTTTTCGCCGACGACGTGTCTGACGGCCACTCGGGCTGCGGCACCTGCCGGAGCCGCTCCTCATGGGCATGCCTGACGCTCTCGATGTAGAGCCGCCGCTTGTCGCCGAAGTAGTAGTTGACCGCGGCGACGTTGACGCCCGCCGCGGTGCAAATGTCACGCACCGTGGCCGCTTCGTAGCCGTGCTCGGCGAACTCCTGGCCCGCCGCCGACAGAATCCGCACCCTGGGATCGCGGGCATCCTCGGCAGGGCCATCGATCGCGGACGGACTGGACCGAACGTGGGAGGCCATAAAAACGTGATCTCAGCGGATTCAGCGGATTCAAACGACTGTTTCAATCGATTGTATAAGCCGAAACCGCACGGGACAACGCCGATTAACCCAGTTCGATCGTGGGAGCCGGAGGCCGTGAGGCCTGGCCCAGAAGCCGTTCCTGCTGCACGTGCAGAAACTCAGTGGCCACGACCGGCGTCAGCCCCACGACTAGGCCGACGCTGGCCAGCGCAAAAGGCGCGAGCACCCGCCGCAGCGTCGTCTTTTACGACGCCCGGAGGATGGTCTCGGCGCAGCGTCGACCGCTGGCGAGGCCGCCGTTGATCGAGGCGGTGCCGCAGTGGTCGCCGCAGATCCAGAGGCCCTCGGCGAGCCGCGGGCCGGTGATCCGGCGCAGCCTCGCCGTCGGTGATTCATCAGGAAGCGCCCGAGGGACCTCGACCGTGGCAAGGTGCATCCAGCCTTCGACCGCCGTGCCAAACCACGTGGTCGCCTGCCGCTTCACGGCGTCCACCAGATCGCGGCCCGACCAGTCGCCGCGAACCGAGGCCGTGACGAGCGACCGGCTCGGCGGCGCGTAGCCCGCCGCCACGTCGGACGGCACCGTGAGGTTGTCGATCGGGCCGGCGGACTCGGCGCTGACGACGAGCGTCCGTGACAAGAGCGGCGACCGATCCGCAGCGAAGGCGACCAATCGGGTATTTTTCCATCGGCGTTCGGCCAGCCCCCTGCCGAGCCCTGCCGGCAGGAGCACGGCAGCCGACCCGCCATCGACCGCCACCACCACATCTCTGGCCGTCAGCGCGGCGCCATCGCCGAGCGTCACCTGCCCCGGCTCGACCGAGCGGACCGGCGTCGCCAGCCGCACGACTCCCTGCGGGAGCCCCGCGGCGAGCTGCCGCGGAATCGCGTCCATGCCACCGGCCGGGAGGCAGGCCCGGCCCAGGGAGAACATCGCGAAGTCGAAGAGAAACACCGCCGCCGACGTGTCGAGCGACCGTTCGAGGAACACGCCGCCGAAGAAGGGCACGAAGAATCGACGAATGAATCCCTCGGAGAAGCCGCGGGCCAGGAGCTCTTCACGTGTTGTCCGCTCCTTCGCAATCGGGGCGGCATCGGGATCGACGGCCGCCGTCCGTAGCATCCTGATCGCATCGCTTCGTAGCCGCGCCGTCCGTAGGCCGTCGGCGATGCCCACGCTCCCATCGAGAAGCGAGCCGACCGCTGCCAGCGGCCGCCGCCACGGGTCGCTCACCCGCCGGAGCTTGCTCCCGTCGGCGATCAACGCCCCCGGCTCGAAGCTGCCAAGACAAAGCGCCGCGAGATCGAGTTGCCGCCGGCCGTCCGGGTACGCGTCGTTGTAGACCTGGAAGCCGCGATCGATGCGAAATCCCTCGATCGTGTCGGTGGCCACGCGGCCGCCCACGCGATCGGCCGCCTCGACCACCGTCACTCGGCGGCCTGCCCGGACGAGTTCCCGCGCGCAGGCGAGCCCGGCGAGCCCGGCGCCCACGACCAGGCAGTCGAGTGGGGCGTTCATCGCCCACCTCCGGCAAGCCGGTCCGCCAGCACCATCCCCGCCGCAGCGCCGCTCGAAAAGGCCCCCTCGACCCGCGGCCCGGCGAAGGCATCGCCGCAGCACAGGATCGGGGGCGACCACGACACGGCCAGGAACGGATCAGGCAGGACCGTCGTCGGCGTGGCGAACTTCCAGCGATGCACCGACCGCTCGACGACCGCGGTCCGCGGATCACCGTCGATCCAGGGACGCACGGCATCGATGAGGACCGCCGCCACCTCGTCCACGGGCGTGTCGAAGTGCTCGCGGCTGAACCCGCCGGTGGCATGCACCGTCAGGGCCGGCACCGCCGAGATCCCCTTGCGCTGGTTGTCGGCCACCCACGCGACCGGCCCCGGTGCGTCGCTTCCGAACTGGATCGCCCCCGGCTCGGGCAGCAGGCTCGGCTGGTCAAGCACGAGCATCGCCGTGAAGCACGGGTCGTAGTCCACGGTCCGCAGCCGCTCGATGGCATGAGCCTCCAAGCGGTCGAGCGACCCCCCCGCCGCCAGCAGGTCGAGCGACTGAGGCACAGGAGCGGTGAGCACGCAGCCGGCTGCCTCCACGACCTCGACCACTCCATGCTGCCCCTCGATACTCACCCGCACGCGATCGGCAGCGACCGCCACCGACGTCGCCTTCGCGCCAGTCCGCACCTCAATCTCGGTCCCTCGTGCGGCGAGCCTCGCTGCCAGCCACTTCGGCAGGTCGGTCATTCCGCGGACGCCGCGGTAGCGCGGGTGGCCGTCACCGACCGCCGTGTCATCACCAACGATACTCCCGTCGCGGACGAAGCCCCGGCACCATTCGACGACCGCCTCGTTGCCGATCGCCTGCTCGATGACGCCCTGGAAGCCGAGCGTTCGCTGCGTGAAGAACTGCGCGCCGTGGTCGCAGACCGCCCCGCCGACCCGCCGGGTCGCCATCCGCCCGCCGACGCCCCGTGACTTGTCGAGCACGAGCACGCGGCGGCCGTGGTCCCCGACCCGCGCGGCGGCCATCAGCCCCGCGATCCCGGCCCCGACGACGATCGCATCCCACCGCGCGCCCGCGGTCGTCACGACGCCACCTCAGGACTCGGAACCAGCATCCGCACGGGGTCGGTCGTCAGCGGCAGGCGGCTCGACGCCAGCAGCTCGGCCGCCGCACAGCCCGCCATGATGCCGACCGTCTCGGCCATCGACCGCACCCGGGAGAAGACATGGGCTTTCTCGGGGGGAAACTGCGAACGGTAACAGGCGATCGCCGCGATCTTGGCGTCGAGGTGCGCCGCGATATCCACCGCGAGCGGCCAGTGGCCGTGCGGCACCTGCGGCACGCCCGCAAAGAGAAAATAGGTGAGAAACTGCGGCACCGTATGCACCGGCAGGCCCGCGAACGTGTCGTCCCACTTCGTGAGCCGCGAATAGAAGACCGCCGCCTCCGTGATCGCCACGGCCTGGGCGTGATCGGGCGAGGCCAGCGGTGTCTTGTCGCCGAGCCCGATCACGATCCGCGGCCGCCAGCGGCGAAACACCTTGGCGAGCGCGACCCGCACCTCGAACTCGTCGAAGAGCCGCCGATTCGTGAAGGGCAGCGTCTCGCGATGCGCCACGCCGAGCGCCGCCGCGGCCTCGGCGGCTTCGCGGAGCCGTTCCTCGGGGCCGCTCGATCGCGGCGTCGGTTCGCCATCGGTGAGATCGACGATGCCCACCCGATGGCCCTGCGCCGCCAACAGTGCGAGTGTGCCGCCGCAGCCGATCTCGACGTCGTCGGGATGGGCGCCGACCGCGATCACGTCCAGCGGCTGCGGCAGATCGGCCATCATGTCACGCGGGCTTCGTGGCGGCGATCAGGAAGATGGGATTGATCGCCTCGAACCGGATGCGGTCGAGCTGCTCGATGCCGCGGGCGATGTTGACCATCCAGTAGGCGGCGTCGCTCGAACGCGCCCGCAGCAGGGAGTGCATGGCGGCGAGATTCTCGATGCTGTTGCATGCGGTCACGAGCCGGCCGCCCGGCTTGAGCCGTGACCAGGCCTGCTCGACGAGCATGGCGACGTCGCGACCGCTGCCCCCCACGTAGATCGCATCGGGGTCGGGCAACGATTGCCATGCCTCGGGGGCCCGGCCCAGCACCGGATGAAGATTCGACACGCCGAACCGCGTGGCATTCTCGCGAATCAGCGCGTGATCGTCGGGGTCCATCTCGATCGCGTGCACGGCGCCATCGCGGGAGATCCGCGCCGCCTCGAGACCGATCGAGCCGCTGCCGGCCCCCACGTCCCACACGACACTCGTCGTTTTCAGGCCGAGTTCGGCGAGCGCCAGCGACCGCACCTCGGACGGCGTCAGCAGGCCGCGCTTGGGCCGCGACTGCAGAAAGCACTCATCCGGATTGCCGAAGAGCCGCGTGCCCACATGCCCGGGCTTATCGGCCACCCGCGCCTTGCGGACAAGAATCATCACGTTGGGCGAGGCGAAGGATTCCTTGGCGATCTCGGCGAGGCTCCCCTGCGTGACCCGCTCGTCGGGTGAGCCGAGGTTCTCGCAGACATAGGCCTGGAACGAATCGACTCCTTCGTCGAGGAGCGCGCGGGCCACGGCTGCCGCCGGCCACTGGTCGCTCGTGAACAGGCCCGCCGTGTCGCTCGAACGCACACGCTCGATCACCCGTTCGATCGATTGCCCGGAAAGGTTCGCGAGAAAGGCGTCTTCCCACGATTCCTTCACCCGCGCAAACGCCAGTTGCATGCTGCTGACATGCGGCACGACCTCGAACCGTTCCTTGCCGAGCTTCGAGCAGACATACCGGGCGGTGCCGTAGAAGAGCGGATCCCCGGAGGCGAGCACGACGATTCGCTTCTGCCCGCCGGCTTCGATCCGCTCGACGAGCTCCTCGAGATTGCCGGCCACGACGAGCCGCGACCGGAGCCCGGACGGCATGAGCGGAGCACACGACTCAGGCCCTACCAGCACGTCGGCTGACTCCACGAGTCGGCGGGCCTGGGCGGTCATGCCTTCGACGCCGTCGTCACCGATGCCGACGATGTGGACTTTCTCCGCAGCCACGACGTGGGTGTCCTCTGAGAGCCGATGGGGGGCGACCGGGCGGCGGGGACTGGGTTCAGGCCTGGAACGAACTGCCGCAACCGCAGCTCTTCTTCGCGTTCGGGTTGTTGAACGTGAAGCCACGCTTGTCGATCGCCTCGTGAAAATCGAGCGTGGTGCCATCGAGAAACAGATCGCTCTTCTTGTCGACGACCACGGCCACGCCGTGCTGCTCCGACTTCGTGTCGGCCTTGGGGTCGAACTGCGTGTCGAAGCCGAGCGAATAACTGAAGCCGCTGCAGCCGCCGCCGGCGACGCCCACGCGGAGCACCGTGGCCGGATCGAGCTTCTGCTCGGTGATGATCTTCTTGACCTCGCTGGCTGCCTTTTCCGTGAGCATGACCGACATGATTCCTACCCTCCTCGTTGCCTCATAGACCCTGACGCCGGAATCGCGACATCTCGCACTCCTCATATGCTAAAAATCATAGCCGGCAGCCGCTCGCAGGCCAACCCAGGAGCGGCTCATGGCCGTGGCGGCCCGGCCGTCTTCTTGATCGGCCCGGTCCACTCGAGCACCTGTCCGTCGGCCAGAAGCAGCTTCCGGAGCTTTTCGAAGTCGATCTGCTGCACGGCCATCCCGTCGGCGATCGCCAGCGCAGCGGCCGTTGCCGCCGACTGGCCAAGCACCATGAAGACGGGCTCCATGCGGATGGAGCCGTACGCCATGTGCGAGGCGGCGAGACACACGGGAACGAGGAGGTTCTCGCACTCCTCTTGTATGGGTCGGATGCTCCGGTAGGCGATCCGATAGGGAGAAACAGCCACCTGGATGTCACCCTCATTGCGGACCTTGCCCTGCTTCGTGACATACCGCTGGCAGTTGTGCGAATCCATGTTGTAGGCGCCGAGCCCCACGGGATCCTTGGCCGTCAGCTTCTGCTGGCAGTCGTGCTGGGTCATCACGTAGTCGGAGATCATCCGGCGTGATTCGCGAACGTAGAGC
>JAUMAF010000200.1:0-3617 GCA_032117045.1 Pirellulales bacterium
GTAGGCATGCTCGAAGCCGGGGATTTTGCTACAGGATGCCCGGCTGGCCGACTGGCTATCACCCGTGAGTCGCAAAGATTCCCGGCTTCTGTGCGTGCCCACCGACCGGCTCCTCAGCATCGGGAGCGGCAGCCAAGAGACACCTCGGCTGTCCCTTCGGCTGCCATCAGCCTGCAACGGCCACGATGGCGTTGCAGGCGTGAAACAAGCTCCCGGCTTCTGTGCGTGCCCACCGACCGGCTCCGCAGCATCGTGAGCGTCTTGTCGGGCACGAACTCAGCGAGGGGCTGCCCGTGCCCCGCAAGCCGGCGTATGCCGCCAAGCGCAGGCAGGATGCCGAAGCGCCGGCGGCATCCGAGTGAGCGGCGGGCAGGATGCCCGACGCGAACGTCCGGCGACGGGGTACGGGCAGCCCCGAGCCGCGCACCAGGGCAGCCCGCGGCCTTACGGCCGGTCGGCTTGTACGAGCCCGATTCACCCAAGAACGTTGAGCAAGTGCTGTGCCGAACAGGATTGGCACGATGCCCGGCGCGGCGATCCGGAACCGTCGTGAGGCGACACGTCACCCGCCGGCGCGGGGACGGTGGATCGGGAACAGGATCACGTCGCGGATGCTCGGCGCGGCCGTGAGAAACATCACCAGCCGATCGATACCGATGCCGAGCCCGCCCGCCGGCGGCATGCCGTGCCGCAGGGCCTTGATGAAGTCGGTGTCCATCCGGGCCATCGAGTCGTCGGCCGCGAGGCCGGCGAGCTGCGTGCGGAAGAGCTCCTCCTGGAGGTCCGGATCGTTGAGCTCGGTGTAGGCGTTGGCCAGTTCCATGCCCGCGACGTAGAGCTCGAACCGCTCGGCGACATGGGGCTGGCCCGCCTTTCGCTTGGTCAGCGGGCAGATCGACGCCGGGTAGTCGATGACAAACACCGGGCCGTCGAGCGTTTCCTCGACCTTCGCCTCGAAGAGGTCGCTCTTGATCACGTCGGGATGGCGGCCGGCCGTTTCGATGCCCGCCGCGGCTGCCGCCGCAGCCACGCTCATCGGATCGGCGGGGTCGCAGCCGGTCACCTCCCGGAGCAGGTCGTCGTATCCCGCTCGACGGAACGGCGGCGTGAGGTCGACCGTGCGTCCCATCCATTCGAACCGCGTCGGAGAACCGGCCGCCTTGGCCCCCTCGAGGAGGATCGCCTCGGTGAGATCCATCATCGTTCGATAGTCGCCGTAGGCCTCGTAGGCCTCGAGCATCGTGAACTCGGGGTTGTGCCGTGGGCTCACGCCCTCGTTGCGGTAGACGCGGCCAAGCTCGAAGACCCGCTCCATCCCGCCGACGAGGAGCCGCTTGAGATGGAGCTCGAGCGCAATCCTCAGCACCAGCGGCATGTCGAGGGCATTGTGGTGGGTCTTGAACGGCCGGGCCGCGGCGCCGCCGGCGCTCTCCTGGAGCGTCGGCCCTTCGACCTCGAGATAGCCCCGCGCGGCCAGCACGCGACGGACGGCCTCCACGATTCTGCTCCGGGCCACGAAACGATCGCGGACGCCCTCGCCATGAATCAGATCGAGATACCGCATCCGCTGACGAAGATCGGCGTCAACCAGGCCATGAAACTTGTCGGGGGGCGTCTCCAGGGATTTGGTGAGAAACTGGAGTTGCGAAACGAACACGGTCATCTCGCCGGTCTTCGACCAGCCCAGCCTTCCATCGACGCCGATCAGATCGCCCAGGTCGAGGCAGGCGACGATGTTCCAGATCTCGGGGCCGACCTGCTTCTTGCCAAGCATGAGCTGGATGCGGCCGGTGCGATCGTGGAGCTCGATGAACACGAGGCTGCCGGCACTTCGCAGGAGCATGATCCGGCCGGCGACGCGGACCGTCGGCCCCGTCTCGCTGGCCTTGTCGAGCGACTCGCCCTGCCCGCGGACCTCGGCGATCGGCACCGCGCCGTCGAACCGTTGGCCCCAGGGATCGATACCCATGGCGACCAGCCGGTCGAACTTGTCGCGGCGGGCCTTTTCCAACTGGGCGGCCGTGCCGGTCGACGAGGGAGCGATGCCGGCTGCCGGAGGAGTGGTCGCGGGCTGGCGGGATGATTCAGGGGCGTCGTGCATGCGGGATCGCGCGAGGGGAGAGGAACGAGGGGAATGACGCGGCCCACGCCGCGCTCCCGGAAGATTGTCGGGTGTGGAGACGGTTTGGAGAAGGCGCGTTTCCCTCCCACACCGCTACACTGCCGTCGCAGCCCACCGGACCGCCGGAAACGACCGTCATGAGCCACTTCCCCGCTTCGCGCCCCTCGCTCTATTGCGTCGAACTACGAACGTCGCGATGGCAGGAACTCGTCACCTGGTACCGCGATGCCCTGGGCCTCAGAGTACTCGTCCGTGTGCTCGACGACGGCTACGCGCTGCTCGAGGCGGGCGACACCCGCCTGGCGATCATGGGCCGCGACACCCCCGGCGAGGCCAGCGGCCGCTGGAGCCTCGGCTTCGAAGTCGCGGACCTCGACCACATCTACCGCGGTGTCGGCGCCGCGGCCGTCGGTCCACCTGAGGCCCATGCCGAGGGATTCCGCGAACTACGCGTCATCGACCCCGATGGTAATCGGCTCCGACTTTTTTCTTGGGCGCAGGACCGCACCGCATGAGTGCTCTCCATTCTCCGGTCCGCATCGGCATCCTCACCGTCTCCGATCGTGCGAGCCGCGGCGAATATGCCGACGAGGGTGGTCCGGCGATTCGCGACTATCTGCATGAGGTGCTGGCTTGCCCGTGGGAGCCCCTCGAGCGACTCGTGCCCGACGACCTCGACGCGATCGCTGCCACGATCCGTGACCTCGCGAGCCATGGCTGCTGCCTCGTCATCACCACCGGCGGCACGGGCCCAGCCCCTCGCGACGTGACTCCCGACGCAACGGAGAAGGTCTGCACGCGGATGCTTCCCGGCTTCGGTGAACGGATGCGGCAGGAGTCGCTCAAATATGTCCCCACGGCGATTCTCTCCCGGCAGACGGCGGGGATCTGCGGCGGCGCGGTCGTCGTCAACCTGCCGGGCCGCCCGAGGAGCATCCGCCAGTGTCTCGATGCCGTCTTTCCGGCGATCCCCTACTGCATCGACCTGGTTCACACGGGCAATCCCACAGCCCCGCGACTCGAGACGAAGCCCGAACGCATGGCCACGTTTCGACCGCAGGGCTGAGCGTGGCGCCGGCGGCTCGGGCGTGCAGGAGCAGGCACCGCTGCTACGAGATCGCCCGGGCGATCTCGGGGGCAAAGTACGTGAGGATGCCGTCGGCACCGGCCCGCTTGATCACAAGCACGCTCTCGAGAGCCGCCTGTGGTCCGTCGAGCCAGCCGTTCTCGGCGGCGGCCTTGATCATCGCGTACTCGCCACTCACCTGGTAGGCGAAGGTCGGCACGCCAAACGTGGTCTTCACGCGATGAATGATGTCGAGCGACGTGCCCGCCGGCTTCACCATCACGATGTCGGCCCCCTCGGCGATGTCGAGCGCGACCTCGCGGACCGCCTCGTCGGTGTTGGCCGGGTCCATCTGGTAGGTCTTCTTGTCGCCCAGGCCGCGGCCCGCCGCCGTGCCGAGCGCCGCCGCACTCCCCACCGCATCGCGGA
>JAUMAF010000201.1:0-9918 GCA_032117045.1 Pirellulales bacterium
GGCATTCCCGAGGCGGAGCGGAAGTTTCTCTCCGGCGTGAAGGCGCAGTTCGAGAGCGAGGTGGTGTATGGGTCGCTGCAGGAGGATCTCGCCAAGAAGGGTGTGCTGTTCACCGACACTGACACCGCCGTCCGCGAACACCCCGACCTGCTGCGGGAGTATTTTGGGAAGATCATCTCGCCCACCGACAACAAGTTCGCCGCGCTCAACTCGGCCGTCTGGTCGGGAGGCTCGTTCATCTACGTGCCCAAGGGGGTGAAGATCGAGTTTCCCCTCCAGGCCTACTTTCGCATCAACGCGGAGAGCATGGGGCAGTTCGAGCGAACGCTGATCATCGTCGATGAGGGGGCGCAGGTGCACTATGTCGAGGGCTGCACGGCCCCGATGTATTCCACCGAGAGCCTGCACTCGGCCGTGGTCGAGATCGTTGTCAAGCGGGGCGGTCGCTGCCGCTACACGACGATCCAGAACTGGGCCAACAACATCTACAACCTCGTCACCAAGCGGGCCATGGCCTACGGCGACTCGATGATGGAGTGGATCGACGGTAATCTCGGCAGCCATCTCACGATGAAGTATCCGGCGGTCTACATGATGGAGCCGGGCGCCCGCGGCGAGATTCTCTCGATCGCCTTCGCCTCGGCGGGCCAGCATCAGGATGCCGGTGCGAAGCTCGTTCACGCCGCCCCGCACACCAGCGGCCGGATCGTCTCGAAGAGCATCTCCAAGAACGGCGGCCGGGCCAGCTACCGGGGCCTCGTGAAGGTGGAGCCGGGGGCGAAGAAGAGCAAGTCGAGCGTCGTCTGCGACGCGCTCATTCTCGACGACCGGAGCCGCAGCGACACCTACCCCTACATCGAGATCGAGGAGCAGGACGTCTCGATCGGCCACGAGGCGAGCGTTTCGAAGATCGGTGAGGAGCAGCTCTTCTACCTGATGAGCCGCGGTCTCTCCGAGGCCGAGGCGAGCACGATGATCGTCAGCGGGTTTATCGAGCCGCTCGTCAAGGAGCTGCCGATGGAATATGCCGTCGAGATGAACCGGCTGATCGAACTGCAGATGGAAGGGTCCGTGGGCTGACGCGACGACCATGAGCACCTCCACCGTCATTCCTGCGGCTGCTGCCTTCGACCGTGACTCCCTCGACAGGCTCGTTGGGTCGTCCGCGCTTCCGGACTGGGCTCTCGACGCCCGCCGACAGGCGTTCGAGCGGCTCGAGTCGCTCGCGCTCCCCGATCGCCGCGATGAAAACTGGATGCGGACCGATCTCAGGCTCTTCAAGCCGAAGGCCTGGGGCCCCCGCCCCGCCCCGGCTCGAGGGGTCGCGGTCCCCGAAGGGCTGCTCGCCCCGGCGATTCTCTCGGGTGAACTCGCGACCGACGCTTACACCGACTTCGATCCGGCCGCCCGGCCCGGCGGCCCTGCCATGCTCGGCGGGCGGTTCGCGGCCATCGACGGGCATGTGGTTCGCGACGAACTCGATCCGACGCTCGCCGCGAAGGGGGTCGTTTTCGGTTCGGCGGAAGCGCTGCTGTCGCGGTATGCGGACGTCTTTCGGCCGCACTGGTTTTCCGTGATTGATCCGGCATGTGATTGGTTCGCCGCAGCCCATGCGGCCTTCCACTCGGCGAGCACCGTGCTCTATGTGCCGCCCCGAGTGCGCATCGCGGCCCCCCTGCACGTGATCTCCGGTATCAGCGAAGGGGGCGTCGATACGTCGCACGTGCTCGTTGTGCTCGGCGAGGGCGCCGAGGCGACGGTGCTCACGGAGACGGCCGGCGGCGGCCCCGCTGGCGGCGCCGGAGGCTTCCACTGCGGTGGCACCGAGATCGTGGTGGGCAAAGGCGGCCTGCTGCGAATGGTGAATCTCCAGAATTGGAACAGCGGCGTCTGGCACGTCGCCCGGCAGAGGGCCGTCGTGCACGAGAATGGTCGCCTTCAGTGGACGCTCGGCGCCCTCGGCAGCCGACTCTCGCAGGTGGCTCAGGACGTGGCGCTTGCCGGCCGCGGCGCCGATGCCCAGGTGAATGGCGTGATGTTCACCGAGGGCCGCCAGCACCTCGTCTACAACACGCTCCAGCATCATGAGGCTCCCTCCTGCCGAAGTGACCTGCTCTACAAGGGCGCTCTCCAGGACCGCAGTCGGCTCGTGTGGCGGGGCATGATCAAGGTGGACAAGGCCGCCCAAAAGACCGATGGCTACCAGCGCAACGACAATCTCATGCTCTCGAACGAGGCGCGGGCCGACTCGATTCCCGGCCTCGAGATCGAGGCCGACGACGTTCGCTGCACCCACGGCGCCACCAGCGGCCGCGTTGATGCCGAACAGATTTTCTATGCCCAGGCCCGCGGCCTTTCGGCGGACGAGGCGGCGAGGCTCGTCGTCGCCGGGTTCTTCCAGCAGGTCTTCGACCGGATCACGATTCCGCAGGTCCGGGAGGCGCTCGCCCGCGCGATCGGCAGCCGGATCCGTCGGATCACCTGATCGTTTCCGTTCGTCCGCAGGATGCCGGTAGCGCAAGCGACGGGATTCCTGCTGGCGGTGCCGACCTTCATCTCTCGTCCGACACGCTTGGAGTCCCCGATCATGGCCGATTTTCACCGGGTCGCCGACATCGCCGAGATTCCTGATCCGGGCAAGACGCTCGTCGAGGTCGATGGCGACATGGTGGCCCTCTTCCATGTCGGGGGCGTCTTCTACGCGATCGACGATGTCTGCACCCACGATGGTGGCCCGCTCGCCGACGGGGAACTTCGCGATCACAAGATCGCCTGTCCCCGGCACGGGGCAAAGTTCGACATCCGCACGGGTGCGGCGCTCTCGATGCCGGCCGTGCGATCGACGCGGGCGCACGACGTGAAGGTCGAGGATGGCGGCGTCTGGATCCGACTCCGAGCCGAGGCCGGCGCCGGCGGGCCGCCGATGCATGGTTCCGGCGCGGCATCCTCGGCTCCGTCGCTGCCCGTGACGGGTGCCGCTGCGGCCACCCCGCCGACGGTGGCCGCCGGATTCACTGACACGGTCGCTGCCGGTGAGGCCGGCCCGCTCTGCGAGGATCGGGTTCGCGAGATGCTCAAAGAAGTCAAAGATCCTGAGCTCTTTGTTAACATCGTCGATCTCGGGCTGATCTATGGTGTTACGCTCTCTCCATCGGCCGACGTGCCTGGCAAGCTACACGCCGCGATCGACATGACAATGACCAGCCCCGCCTGTCCGGCCGGCCCGCAGCTCATCGCTGATACGAAGCGGTGTGTGGGGGCGAGTCCGGAGGTCGCGACGGTCGAGGTGCGGATCGTGATGGATCCCCCCTGGACACCTGACCGCATGACCGACGCGGCCCGAGATCACCTAGGGATCTTTTGACGCTTTCCCCCGGGAATCCCGCAGGGTGTCATGCGACTCGTGATCCACGAATGGTGCTGCTCCGGTGGCCTCGCGGGGCCCGAGGCGCGAGATATCGTCCGCGACGGGGATGACATCGAGGCCCTGGCCTGCGAGGGGCGGGCGATGGTTCTGGCCGTTCTGTCCGACGCGGTCCGGGACGGCGGCGTCGAGGTCGCGGTCCTCGTCGATGAAGCCCGACGGATCGACCTGCCCGACGGCATCCTTCGGCGAGCGGTGCCACCTGGCGACGAACTGGCCGTGCTCGTCGAGGAGTCGCGACGGGCCGACGCGACGCTCGTCATCGCACCCGAGACGGCTGGGATGCTCGCCCATCGCGTCGCCGCCGTTCGTGCCGCCGCTGGCACCGCGTTGGCGCCGTCGCCCCGCTTCATCGAGATCGCTTCCGACAAGCAGACCACGATTGACACGCTCGCGGCGGCGGGCGTGGCCGTGCCGGCGGGCCGGTCGCTCGCGGCCGGCGAGGCATGGCCACGGTGGTTTCACCTTCCGGCGGTCCGCAAACACCGGGCGAGTGTCGGCTGCGACGAGGTGCTCATTGTGCGGGAGGGTGATGCGCTGCCGCCTCCGGTCGCGGTGCCGACCAGGCTTGAAGCGTTCGCCGTGGGGATGCCGGTCGGCGTCTCGTGCATCCTCGGGCCGGCCGGCGTCCAGCCGCTGCCGCCGATGCGGCAGCGATTTGCAGCCGGTTCGTGTCCGCGGTACCTCGGGGGTGAACCGCTCGTGGAGCCGACGCTGCGGCAGCGGGCCACGCGGCTCGCGGTGCGGGCGGTGGCCGCTCTGGCCGCGGCTGCCGGCGGCACGCAGGCGGGTTGGGTCGGAGTCGATATGATCCTTGGGCCCCGAGACGATGGCCTCGACGACCGGGTGCTCGAGGTCAATCCGCGGCTCACCACGTCGTTCGTCGGCCTCGCCGCGACCGCTCCCCGGAGCCTCGTGCGGGCGATCGTCGATGCCGCCGCGGGCCGCGCGCCATCGTTCTCCGACACTCCATGGGGCACCGCTTTCACGCTTGTGGATGATGAACGAAGCAGCCCAGCCACGTCCTGACGTTCTTGCGCTCGACATCGGCGGCGCCAACATCAAGGCGGCCGACGGCGCGGGTTGGTCTGCGAGCGAGCCGTTTGCCATGTGGCGGGAGCCGCACCGGCTGACCGACGCGGTCGCGAGCATCATCCGCGGTCGCACGCCGCGGCGGCTGGTCGTCACCATGACCGGTGAGATCGCCGACTGCTTTGCGTCTCGGGCCGCCGGGGTGCGGCACATCGTCGGGTCGGCCACCGCAGCCGCCACCGCCTGCGGGTGCGGCGACCCGGGCATCTATCTCACCGACGGGCAGATCGTAACACCCGCTGAAGCCCTCACGCGACCGCTCGCCGCCGCTGCCTCGAACTGGCATGCCGTGGCCCGGCTGGCGGCCGCCTCGATGACCATGCAACGCGCGTTGCTCATCGACATTGGCTCGACCACCACCGATATCGTGCCGCTCGTCGGGGGCCGGCCCGCACCGCTGGCCTCCGACGACGCGGGCCGGATGCTGTCGGGTGAACTGGTCTACACGGGCGTCGAGCGGACGCCGCTTCCGGCCATCGTCCGCCGGCTGCCGCACGGGCAGATCCGGCGGCCGATCGCGGCGGAGCGATTTGCCGAGTCGCGGGATGTATGGCTTCTGCTCGGCGGGCTGGAGGAGTCGGTCGATGTGCGCGACACGGCCGATGGTGGGCCGTTCACCCGAGAGGCATCCCGCATCCGAATCGCCCGCACGATGCTCGTGGAGCCGACGGATCTGTCCGATGACGACGCGCTGAAGGCTGCTGCGTGGTCCGCGCGGGCCCAGGCACGACTGATTGCCCGGGCGCTGCAGAAGGTGATCCGTGGCTGCGGCTGGCAGCTCGGGCAGATCGTGATCTCGGGCCACGGGGAGCGACTGGCGCGGCTGGCCATTGATCAGGGTGGCTGGAGCCTCGAGACCGTCTCGCTGCCGACGATCCTGGGGCCGGACGTGTCGCGGTCGGCGCCGGCACACGCGCTGGCGATGATCGCCCGGGGGATGCTGCCATGATGATGGTCTGGCAGAAGGGAATGATCCGCGGGGCGGTTCCGGTGACGCCGGGAGTTTCAGATGGTGCTTCGTGCGAGCGATCGTGGGTGATCAAGGTCGGGGGTAGCCTGCTCAGGCGGCCGCACTGGCCGGACGAGATCGGGGCGCTTCTCGAGACGCTTGCAGGGCCAGCGACGATCGTTGTCGGCGGCGGTGCGATCGTCGACGGCCTGCGGTCGATCGACGCGGCGTGCCCGCGGCCTCCGGGCCTGATGCACCGGCTCGCGATCGAGGCGATGGGGCTCACGGCGGAGGTGGTTGCCGACGCGACCGGCCTGCCCATCGCGGCCGCGCCGATGAGGTCGTCGCAGATCGTCGTGCTCGATGCGGTCGCGTGGCTGGCACAAGACTCGCGAGCCGCAGCCCTGCCGATCGGCTGGCATGTCACCAGTGATTCGATCGCGGCCCTGGTCGCAGCGGCGTGCGGGGCAGACCTCCTGCTGGCGAAGAGCGTGCCGCCGCCGGCGTCGGACCTCGCGGAGCTCGCCAGCGGCGGCTGGGTCGATGCCTTCTTTCCGACCGCCGCCGCCTCGCTGCCGGAGATTCACTGGGCCGCGACGCCGTTCCGGACAAGCCCCTCAGTCCCACGAGCATCCGGCAAGATCGGCGGGACGCGCGGCCAGCGCCTGTGAGCGGTTTGCGGCGACCTTGGCCGATTCGGCCGTCTGAGATACGAACTTCCAGGGCTGGAACTTCACGCCGCCCGACGCCGACAGCACCCAGGAGCCGCCCTTCTTGATGCCGGAGGCCACCGTGGGCACCTGCGAGGGCACATCGTACGCGGGCAGCGTCAACGCGGCTGGATCGACCAAGGCGTCAAGATCGCAGCCAGCCCGCTGGGCGAGCTGCTGCCCGTGCACAAGCGCCGCGATGACGGCCAGATCGATGCAGTTGGTCAGTTCGGCGAAGACCGGCTGCTTCGCGGCGAGCTCGGCATAGTGGGCCGTCATGGCGTCGCACCATCTCCGGGCAATCGCATCCGCCGGCGCGGCCCCGCGCTTCATGCCGCTCGCGGCCGCAACATCACTCTCGGTGAGGCACTTCATCCGCCGCCCGTTGATTCGCCAGGCGAGTTCGTCCGGATCTCGGGCGATCGGGTCATACTCGGCCTCCAGCCAGAAGCGGGGCAGCGACGTCGCTTTGCCGCCGGCCGGCACCATCGCCACGTAGCTGGGCAGCTCCTTCAGCCCCGACTCCTCGAGCCCCATGCCGATCCGCTTCATGCGGTAGTCGGCCGCCACGAGCACTCGGGCAAACCGGCTTTCGGCAGGCACGCCGCCCACGGTCACCCGCTGCGGTCCGAGGGCTTCTTCCATGGCGGTCAAGGTGGCTCGCGGATCCGGCCCCATCGATCCCTGCTGGCGGAGCAGTTTCTGCAGCGCGGCGATTCCTTCCGGCGTCGGATCGATCGAGCAGGTCATGCCTCCGGCACGCGCCGCATCGATCGATCGCAGGCAGACGATCAGGTCTTCAAGGTGAAGGGGCGGCTGGCGGGTGGTCGCCCCGACGATCGATCCGGAGGCATCGACGGCGAGTTCATCGGCCGGCCCGGAGAGCACGATGTCGTGTCGATCGGGATCGACGAAGACATGCTCGACTCGCTGCAGCCCTCCGAGAAACAAGACGTCGGCCGGCAGCGGGGTGCCCTGGGCCACGGCCTTCCCTACGGCGGCGGCGACTGCCTTGAGCGAGACCTTTCGCGCGTCGCCAGGCTTGCCGGACCAGTCCGAGGCGGCCAGGGCCTTTGTCCGTTCGGCGGCGAGTGACTCGACCGCCCGCGGATCGAGATTGCGAACGATGCCATCGGCATCGACCGAGATGCCGCCCACCGCCTGTCCACCAAAGCCGCCAAAGCCTTGCGCCAGCACGTCCGTCGTCCCGAGCACGGTCGCTGCCACGAGGGCCGCCGGCATCAGAAAACGCAGGAGCGGTTCGGTGGTCAGCGGACGAATGGCGGACATAGGATCCCTCGCTCTCCTCGGAAAATCCATGCAAAACACGTGTTGGATGCTAGTCCGAAGGCCATTTTTCAGCAAACCCGGTTCCGCCCGCCATTCCCATGGTTTTGGGGCTCTCGCCAAGGGGACGGGGCTGGATCATGATGCACCAGATCGGGCTCGCGGCGGGCCCGAGTCGAGCCACGGTCGCCTGCGGGCCCGTTCTCGATTCCGGCACATAGCATGGAACCGGCACCTTTGTCTTATCTCCACGTGGTCGATCCGATTGCCGGGGAGAGCGTGACACGGCTCATGCCGGAGGGACGCATCACCCTCGGACGCGCGCCCGCCAACGACATCGTCCTTCACGACGAGCGAGCCAGTCGCGTGCACGCGGAGGTGGTTGCCGCGGATGGCGGCTGGATCGTTCGTGACCTCGAGAGCCGCAACGGCACCACCGTCAATGGCGATGCGATCGCCACGGTCCGGCGGTTGGCCGCCGGCGACGTGATCCAGATCGGCCTGGTGCGGGTTACCTATGGCGTGGGTGATCCGCCCACCGGTGCCGGCACTGTCGCAGGCGCCTCCGGGACGATCACCGGCGAAATGCCGGCCGATGCAGCCGACTGGGAGGCCTCGATCACGCACCGCCGCACACGCAGTCGGCTCCTCGACGATATCAGCGCGTCGGCCGATAGCGTGCCCCGCGTGGGCCGGGCCGCGGCCGAACTCTGCCGGCTCGCGTTCGCGCTGGCAAGCGCTGACGACCCTCGGACCATCGCCCGTCTCGCGCTCGATTCGGCGCTCCAGGGCACGGCTGCGACCAGCGGTTTGGTACTCCTGCCGCCGCGGTTGGGAGATGCCGCCGGCGACCACGCTGTCGTGGAGACGCTGGCAGCCACTGCCTCAACCCCCGAACCATGGCCGGGAGTGATCCCGACGGCCGTCGCGGCGGCGGTGCTGACCACCGATGAGGCCGTGCTGGCAGCCAGTGATCTGCGGGCCGGAGGAAGCTTTCGGCCCGACGGCCTTGCCGCGACGCTTGCCGCCCCCATCCGTTCCCGTGGCCGGCCGGTGGGGGTGATGCATCTCGAGGTGGCGGCCGGCGGCACCGCCACCCCCGACGACCTGGAACTCGTGATGGCGGTGTGCGACGCCGTGGGGGTCGCGATCGACAACCTCGTCGCCCGTGAGGTGCTCTCGACCAGGCTGGCCACCGCGGCCGATGAGAATGAGCGGCTTCGCCGCCGACTCGGCGAGGAGACCTGCATGGTGGGCGCCAGCCCGGCCCTGCAGGGCATCCTTGGGCAAGTCCAGCGGGTTGCGTCGACGAAGGCAACCGTCCTCGTCCGCGGCGAGAGCGGCGTTGGCAAGGAACTCATCGCCCGCGCGATCCACGAGTCGAGCGACCGTGCGGGCGGCCCGTTCGTCTGCCTCAACTGCGCCGCCCTCTCGGAGACGCTTCTCGAGAGCGAACTCTTCGGCCACGAGAAGGGCGCCTTCACGGGCGCCACCGAGCGGAAGATCGGCAAGTTCGAGTCTGCCCACAGGGGCACCCTCATGCTCGACGAGATCGGCGAGATGAGCCCGGCGATTCAGGCCAAGTTTCTGCGGGTGCTCGAGGGCCATCCGTTCGAGCGGGTCGGCGGCAGCGGCCGCGTGCAGGTGGATGTCCGGGTCGTCGCGGCCACTAACCGCGATCTGGAGAAGGCGGTGACGGTCGGAGAGTTTCGCCGCGACCTCTACTTTCGGCTCAAGGTGGTGGAAATCCTGGTGCCGCCGCTCCGCCGCCGGCCGGAGGACATCGAGACGCTCGCCGCGCACTTCCTGGCCCGGTTTGCCGCGGAGACCGGCCGAAAAATCCGGGGCTACACCCCCCCGGCGCTCGAGGCGATGCGGACCTACCATTGGCCGGGCAACATCCGGGAGCTCCGCAACGTGGTGGAGCGGGCCGTCGTTCTCGCCCAGCAGGAGTGGATCGACGTGAACGACGTGAGCCTCAGTCATCTCGCTGCTTCGGGCGATACCGACAAGTCGGGCGTGTCGCGGCCGGGCAGCTTCGTGCCGACGACGATCGAGGAGATGGAGCGGAAACACGTGCTGTCGACGCTCGAGGCCGTGGGGGGTAACAAGACGAAGGCCGCCACCATTCTCGGCATCGAGCGGTCAACGCTCGATCGGAAGCTCGCCAAGTGGGCGCGGGTGTAGCGCCGGCGGTGGCCTGTGCAAGCCGACCGGCCGTAAGGCCGCGGGGAATGCGGTTCGCGCGTCGTACGAGCGATGCCGTGACGGATTGGTTCGCCGGCGGTAGGCATGCTCGAAGCCGGGGATTTTGCTACGGGATGCTCGGCTGGCCGACGGACCGCCGCTCGTGAGTCGCAAAGATTCCCGGCTTCTGTGCGTGCCCACCGACCGGCTCCTCAGCATCGGGAGCGTTGCAGCGTCAGGAGGATGCTGCCAGGCAGCCAAGAGACACC
>JAUMAF010000202.1:0-5810 GCA_032117045.1 Pirellulales bacterium
TCACTCGGATGCCGCCGGCGCTTCGGCATCCTGCCTGCGCTTGGCGTCATACGCCGGCTCCGGGGCACGGGCAGCCCCTCGCTGAGTTCATGCCCGTGCGACCGGCACGTTCGTCACGAGCGGAAGGCCGCGACGCTCGCGACCGTTGGACGAAACACAACCTAGGGTTTTCGTGACGGCCAGTGGAGCCGACCGGTCCGCCGGTCCGATTTCCTTCCCGGCGGCCTCGATTCGCCACGATCATGACCACGCACCTCCAGATCCACCGAGACGATCAGCCCGCGAGCCAGCGCGGCTGGTCGGCTGCTGCGCGGGCGGTGGCGACGGTCGCGATCGTCATCTACCTCGCGGCCGTGATCCTGCCGCCGCTCGCCGGCCCGGCGCCCGCGAGTGAGCTGGCCAACCGCATCCTCCAGCCGCTTCGGCCGCTCGTGGGCGCCGTGTATCTCGGCCACGGCTATCGCTTCTTCGCCCCGAATCCCGGTCCCGGTCACTCGCTCGTCTGGACGATGACCATGCCCGACGGCTCGACCCGGAGCGGCCGGATCCCCGACGCGGCCACCGACCGGCCCCGTCTGCTGTATCACCGCCGCTTCATGGTCAGCGAGAAGATCGCCGCCCTGGTGCCCCCCATCAACGCACCGACCGAGGTCAGGGATCGCGCGAAACGCGACTGGCAACCGCTCGTGAAGGGCGTTGCCACGAACCTGCTCCGCCGCGAGGGCGGCCTGAGCGTGCGAATCGAAACGGTCGAGCACTATCTGCCCGATCCGGCAGAGGTGATCTCCGCCGTGGTCATGGCCGATGCCGTCACGCCTCTGGGCACCTATGCCTGGTCGGAAGGGAGCGGGCCGTGAGAACGAACCACCGCGATCTGCCCGTCAGCGCCGCCGACCGGGGCTCCGCCGGCTCCGTCCAGCGGCCCAGTTGGGGCGGCGAATGGGCCACGGCCTGGAACACCTTCTGGTTCACGCCCGCCGATCCGCTGCCGCTGGCCGTGATCCGGATCGCCACCGGCCTGATCCTCGCCTGGTCGTGCGCCGTCTGGCTGCTCGATGCCGATGCCTTCTTCGGTGACCGTGGCTGGATGGCGCCGACCGAAGTCTGGCGCATGAACGATCAGCCTTGGCAATGGAGCTGGTACTTCGCGGCTCCGTCGCCGACGATGATCCGCGTGGCAGCCGGCGTGTCGCTGGCCGCCGCGATCCTGCTCGCCGTCGGGCTCGCCACGCCGCTTGCGGCCGTCGTCTCGCTCGCGGGCCTCGTCAGCGCCGCCAATCGCGCTCCGCTCAATGTCTTTGGCCTCGACGACACCCTCGGCATGCTGCTCATCGGCCTGGTGGTCGGGCCGAGCGGCAGCTGCCTGTCGCTCGATCGCTGGCTGCGGGGGCCCGAACAGGGCAGGGCAGGGGAGGCGACCCCGTCGGTGCGGGCCCACGTGGCCCTGCGCATGATTCAGGTGCATCTCTGTGTCGTCTACTTCTTCTCGGGCACCGGCAAACTGCTGGGCGCGAGCTGGTGGGAGGGCACCGCCCTGTGGGGTGCGATCGCCAACGACCTCTATCGAACCTGGGACCTGCGGAGCCTCGCTGCCTATCCGCTGGTCATCAACGCCCTGACGCTCGCCACGCTCTTCTGGGAACTGGCCTACCCGGCGCTCGTCTGGCCCCGACTCACCCGGCGGCTGTTTCTCGCGATGGCGGTGGCAGTGCACTTGGGAATCGGCCTGGCCATGGGCATGATGGAGTTCGGCCTGGCGATGATCGTGGCCAATCTGGCATTCGTGTCCGCCGACGCGATCCGGCCGTGGCTGAGGCCGTTTGCCTTCCGCGTTTCCTCCACCTCCAGCACCCCTCCAGGAACATCCCCGGGTTTTTCATGATCGACACTCTCGCAGTGGTGGGCGCCACCGGCGCCGTGGGCCGGATCATCGTAGACATGCTCGTCGCCCGGAAGTTTCCGGCGCGACGGATCAAGCTGCTCGCATCGCCGCGGTCGGCCGGCAGGCCGATGCACGCCGGCGGCGCGACCTTCGATGTCGAGGTGCTCGGCCCCGACTCCTTCAAGGGCGTCGATGTCGCGATCGGCAGCACGCCCGACGAGGTGGCTGCGGAGTTCGTGCCGTGGGCAGTGGAGCAGGGGACCGTCGTCGTCGACGAGAGCGCCTTCTACCGGATGAATCCCGAGGTGCCGCTGGTGATTCCGGAGGTCAACCCGGAGGCGATCGCCACGCACAAGGGCATCATCGCCAGCCCCAACTGCTCGACCACGCAGATGGTGATGGTGATGAAGCCGCTGCACGACGCGGCACGGGTCACGCGAGTGATCGTGAGCACGTATCAGGCCGTGAGTGGCGCGGGGCTGTCGGCGTCGAAGGAACTGGAGCAGGCCACCGCGGGCTGGCTTGCCGGCACGGCGGAGCCCCGCGACATTTTCCCGCATCCGATCGCCGCCAACCTGATTCCGCAGATCGGCTCGCCGCGGCCCAACGGCTTTACGAGCGAGGAAATGAAGATGGTGCTCGAGACCCGCAAGATCCTCGGCGATGAATCGATCGCGGTGAGCGCCACCTGCGTGCGGGTGCCGGTGGCCAACGGCCACAGCGAGTCGATCCTGATCGAGACCGAAAAGAAGCTTTCGGCCGCAGAGGCCACGCGGCTGCTGGCGGCGTTTCCGGGAATCGTGGTCGAGGACGATCTGGCCGCGAAACGGTATCCGCAGCCGCGGACGGCCACCGGCCGCGACGAGGTGTTTGTGGGCCGGATCCGCGAGGATCTCTCGTGTGCCAACGGCATCGCGCTGTGGTGCGTGTCGGACAACCTGCGCAAGGGGGCGGCCACCAACGCGGTGCAGATTGCCGAGTATCTCGCGACGCACGGGCTGCGGTCGGCCGGCACGGGGGCGGGCCGCACGGTGCGGACATGAGCTCGGCCGGCGGCGAGTTGCCGCCGGCGATGAGCCGGCGGATCGCCCTGCGGCTGGTCTACGATGGCTCGCGCTACTCGGGCTGGCAGTTGCAGCCGGGGCGGGCGACGGTGCAGGGCGCCCTCGCCGAGGCGATCCGGTCGGTGTCGGGCGAGGAGATCCTGCCCAAGGGGGCGAGTCGCACCGATGCCGGCGTGCATGCCCTCGATCAGGTCGCGGCGTTTACCTCGACGAGCGGGCACACCGCCGAGGTCTGGGTGAAGGCGCTCAACGCGCTGCTGCCGACCGATATCACGGTCCGCGAAGGGTGCGAGGTCGCCCTCGACTTCAATCCGGTGACGGCGGCCATCCGCAAACGGTATCGCTACCGGATTCACGACGCCTCGTGGCGACCCGTGCTCCAGCGGCACCTCGTCTGGCACTGGCGGGGCCGGCTCGACGTCGATCGAATGCGGGAGGCCGCGATGGCCCTGGTGGGCGAGCATGATTTCACGAGTTTTGAAAGCAGCCTGTCGCCGCGGCAGTCAAAAGTCCGCACGATTCATGCCCTCACGGTGGGCCGGCCGCCGCTGGCCGATGACGCGGCCGAGGCCGAGGTTTGGATCGAGGTCGAAGGCAACGGTTTTCTGTACAACATGGTGCGGATCATCGCCGGCTCGCTGGTGGTGGTTGGCGCCGGAAAGCGTCGGCCCGAATGGCTCGGGCAGGCACTCGCCGCCCGCAGCCGGCCCGCCGCGGGGCCGACGGCGCCGCCGCAGGGCCTCGTGCTCGTGAAGATCGACCTCGGGGCAGATTGGGAGACGTCTCCAAAGGCATCGGAACCCGGAACATGGCGAAGCTTCCCGAACAACTCGGCTCCCTGAAACTCGTGCAGCAGATCGGGCTGGGAAAGCATTGCCAGGTCTGGGAAGCGGTCGACACCAAGGCCCGGTCGAAGGTGGCGATCAAGGTCGTCGTGCCCGAGATGGCCAAGGATGCCGGCCAGCGAAAACTCCTCGAGCACGAACTCAAGGTGGCGAAGTCGCTCGACCATCCCACGATCATCAAGATCGACCGATTCTCCGAGGAGGGAGGCCTCCCGCATCTCGTGATGGAGTACTTTCCGGCGCCGAACCTCAAGAAGCAGATCGCAGCCGGTGTCGACTCGCTCGCGCCGAGGCTCCAGCGGATCGTGACGGAGATGGCGCTCGCGCTCGATCACATGCACGCCCGGGGCTGGGTGCACCGCGACGTGAAGCCCGACAACGTGCTGACTGCGGCCGATGGGCAGACAAAGCTGATCGATCTCGCGATCGCGGCCCGCGCTTCGGGCGTGCTCGGCAAGCTTCTCGGTGGCAAGACGCCGCCGCAGGGATCACCGAGCTACATGTCGCCCGAGCAGATCCGTGGCGAGGCGCTCGATGCCCGGTCCGACATTTATTCCTTCGGCTGCGTGCTCTTCGAACTCCTCGCGGGCCGGCCGCCCTACACGGGAGCCGACACCAACGACCTCCTCAATAAACACGTTTCCGCGACGGTGCCTGCGGTGGATACCTTCAACAAGAACGCTACGACGACGATTTCGAAGTACCTCCGGCAGATGCTCGCCAAGAAGCCGTCGGATCGGCCCGGCTCGATGAAGGACGTGCTCCAGCAACTGCGGTCGATCCGCCTTCTCGAGCGGGCGATGGTGTGACGACGCGTGCCGGCATCTGCGGACCCCTCTGTCGCCCGCCGATTTCCCGGTTGACGCGGGGTTTCCGGGGCGGGGACACTCTTGGGGCTGAGCATCCCGACCCTGCGAGAGACCAATGATGGCCGCCGGACTGCATCGACTGCCGCTGGAGAAGCCGATCTACGAGATCGAGGATCGGATCGCCGCCCTCGAGGCCGCACCGCTCGGCGGCCAGCAGCCCGAGGACCTTCGCCGGCTGAAGCGGGAACTCGTCGAGGTGCAGAAGAAGGTCTTCGGCAGCCTCGACCCCTGGCAGACCGTCGAGGTGTCGCGGCATCCCAACCGGCCCAAGACGAGCGACTATCTCGACCTCGTGTTCGACGAGTTTGTGGAGCTCCACGGTGACAAGTCGTTTGGCGACGATCCGGCGATGCTGTCGGGCTTCGCCAAACTCGACCAATACAAGGTGATGGTGATCGGCCACCAGAAGGGCAAGACGCTCGCCGAGCGGCAGGCCTGCCACTTCGGCTGCGCCCATCCGGAGGGCTACCGCAAGGCGATGGGCAAGATGCGGCTGGCGGCGAAGTTCGGCCTGCCGGTGATCTGCCTGATCGACACGCCTGGCGCTTATCCGGGCGTCGGGGCCGAGGAGCGGGGCCAGGCCCAGGTGATCGCCGAGAGCATGTTTCTCATGGCCACGCTGCCGGTGCCGATCGTGTGCGTGGTGATCGGGGAAGGTGGCTCCGGCGGCGCGCTCGGCATCGGCGTGGGTGACCGGGTGGCGGTGCTCGAGCACGCCTACTACAGCGTGATCAGCCCGGAGGGCTGCGCCGGCATCCTGTGGAAGAGCGTGGAATACAAGGCCGACGCCGCCCGGGCCCTGCGGATCCGCTCCCGCGACCTGAAGGAGTTCGGCGTCATCGACGCGGTGATCGAGGAGCCGGCCGGCGGCGCCCATCGGCATCCGCGGCAGATGGCAACGCGGCTCAAGACCTACCTCGTGCGCACGCTCCGCGAGCTCGTGACCAAACCCGCCGACGAACTCGTGACGGCCCGCTACGAGAAGTTTCGCACGATGGGCAAGTACCTCGAGGCCGGCGCCGCCGGCTGAGGGCGGCATCGCCCTGCGGTTGAGCATCCCCCAGGCGGGCGGGTACGCTGCGGCCCATGAGCAGCGGCCACGCAGGTGCGAAATCGGCGGAGCAGGGCAGGAACGGCGACGCCGACCTCG
>JAUMAF010000203.1:0-2514 GCA_032117045.1 Pirellulales bacterium
GGCACCGGGGGCACGATCACCGGCTGTGGCGAAGTGCTCAAGGCCTACAAGCCCGGCCTCAAGGTCATTGCGGTCGAGCCGCTCAACAGCCCCGTGATCTCGCAGAAGCTCGCCGGCGAGCCGATCAAGCCGGGCCGTCACACGATCCAGGGGATCGGCGCCGGGTTTATCCCCGGGGTGCTCAATCTCAAGGTCATCGACGAAGTCGTGAAGGTTGACGACGAGGATGCCAAGGAGATGACCAGGCAGATGTCGAAGCGCGAGGGGCTGATGTGCGGCATCAGTTGCGGCGCTGCCGCCTGGGGCGCGATCCAGGTGGCCCGTCGCCCGGAGAACGCGGGCAAGATGATCGTCGTCGTTCTCCCCGATCTCGGCGAACGCTACCTCTCGGTCCCGGGGCTCTACCCGGAGTGAGTGGTTGAGGGCGTTTCGCCGATCCCCGAGGCCAAGTGTGGGGCGTAAGGAGCGGGGATGCTCTGCGGGTGGCTGGCCTGTGGGTCATACGTCGGCGGGGCCGGCAAAAGTTTCGTCGTTTCTCGGAGGACCTCGTCACTCCTCAAGCGTTCGCCGATCCCCGCCTCGCCTGAGCGCTGGTAAGCGACCCCGCCGCACAACGCTTTGCGTTGCAGCGAGGGGTCGCCCGTGCTCCGTGAGCCGGCGTAGCCGACAAGCGCAGCCCGGAAGGCGGAGCGCAGGCGGCTCCGAGCGAGTGGAGGCCATGGATGGCCGCAACGAGCGTCCGGCGACGGGGCACGGGCGATCCCGACGCCGCGTTTGAGCCAGTCTTCTTGTCGAGCCTCTTGATGGTGCGGCCGGCCGAGGTGGCAAACGTCTCGTCGCCCCGAGTCGCTTGAGAGGCCCCGGCAAAACCTCGTTCGGCAGGCGATTTTGGCCCCCCTCATGGTCTTCGTGATCCATGGAAGGAAGCCAGGATGGCAGGTGCTTGGATGCCGGATGGGCTCTTTGGGGGCTTTCCACCCGCTGCCTGCGGAGGAACCCGTAAGGCCGGCAGGCGGCAGGCCTCTTTCCCGCCTTGTACGCCGGCTCGCTGTCGACAGCGAACCGGAGGCTCGGGGAGCCCGGCGGGCAATAGACGGTCCCCCCGCGCCCGAAGCTTGACACCGCACTGAGGTCGTGCTCTTTTCTTTGCCTCCTCAGCAGAATCTGTGGGTGACTTCCGGCTCTGGTAAGCGTCCCATTGCGTGAAACAGGGCGAATTCGATGCCTTGAGCGGTTCTGAAGCCATACGCTTTTCTGGTGGTCAGTTTCGCTTTGCCATTAAAACCCTCGACGACGCCCGAAGAAATCGTGCCCGCGGCTCGAAACCAATTGAGGATCAGGTCGTGATGGCGTTGCAGGCTCCGAGCGACTTTCTTCATCGGGCCAAGGCGACTGCCCATCGCTTCTTTGCACCACGATTCGAGAAACTTCGCTGCCCGCTTCGGGCTCACGCACTCCCAGAATCGCTGGAAGTCTTCACGGAGCAGAAGGGCCTCGACGCTCTTGAGATTGTATTGCATTAGATCGGCAAGCCTTGCGGCCTGGCTGTCGGTGAGATTCTCTGGCCGCTTGAGCAGGCACCACCGCGACTTGGTGAGGATCGGCTCCCAGCCGTCTCGTTGCAGCTCGGCGACTTCCTTCCGTCGCACCTCATCGATCGCCACGTTCATGTTTCGCATGATGTGGAATCGATCGAGCACGTGGATCGCGGCGGGGATCTGCTCGGCGATCACCTTGAGATAGGGCTTCCACATGTCGCTGCACACGAACTGGATGCCAGTCCGGACATCGTCGCTGAGCAACTCGAAGAACCGCCGCAGGCTCTGTTCGGTACGCTCGTGGGAGACCCACAGCAGTCGCTTGGCGCCGCTGATCTGGTAGACGAGCGTGAGGTAGGTGTGGCCGCTGCGCCACTGGATTTCATCCACGCCGATCGCCTCGATCCCGGAGAGATCACGATGGGCGATGCCCCACAAGACCGCGTGTTTCACGGCTCGAAACACGTTATCCCAGGTCGTGTTGAAGGCGGCAGCCGTCTCCTTCCACGACAGCCGCTTCGCCCATCGGGCGAGGAACCAGCGGTAGGTCGTCGTCAGATGCTCCTTGCCCTCGGCCCACGGCACGCGCTCGACGGTCACGCCGCACTTCGGGCAATCGACCCGCCGCAAGGCGTAGACGAAGAACACCGCGATGTTCCACAGCGGCACGAACTCGAACCTTCTGGCCGCGAGCCGATCGTAGCCGGGACGCTTCTTGCCGCAGCCGGAGCAGATCGGCCGGCCATTGGCCCGGGGCTCGATATCGACCTCCAGGAACGGCTGTCCCCCCTCAGATTCGATCAGCCGCTGCTCTTTGTAGACAAAGGACTTGAGCGGCTCGACGCGATTGAGAATACTCTTGAGGTGCATCCTGCGGTGGCTCCGGGAGAGGGGCTGTCTTAGCAACCGCATCTTTACCGCATGACGCCGCAGGATGCATCTTTCTCTCCATGGTCCGCCCGAAGGGCGGTGCTTC
>JAUMAF010000204.1:0-20678 GCA_032117045.1 Pirellulales bacterium
ACGACGTTGGCCCACTGATTGATGAGCATCGGCAGGTCACGCCACGACTGGATCCACTTGGCATACATCGCGCCGATGATCGTCTCGCTCGTCGGCCGCACCACGAGCGGCTCCTCGAGTTTGCCCGTCGGGATCAGCTTGCCGTCCGGCCCCAGTTCCAGCCGGTGGTGCGTGACCACCGCGCATTCCTTCGCGAAGCCCTCGACGTGTTTCGCCTCCTGCTCGAGATACGAGAGCGGGATGAACAGGGGGAAGTAGGCGTTTTGATGGCCCGTCGCCTTGAACATCCGGTCGAGGATCGTCTGCATCCGCTCCCAGATGGCGTAGCCATGGGGCTTGATCACCATGCAGCCGCGAACAGGCGACTGCTCTGCGAGGTCGGCGGCCTTGACGACCTGCTGATACCACTCGGGGTAGTCCTGGGCTCGGGTGGGGCTGATGGCGTGATCGGGCATGGCTCGCTCCGTGAGTGATCCTCGTGCATGAACAAGACTGATGAACGCAACTCGGTGAAAGAGGCCGCGATTGTAGTCGCTGCTTGTGAAGCCTGGGAAACAGGTCATAGACTCGGGCAACATGTCACGTCGCCTGATTACCGAACTTCCGCCGCAAGCCCAGATCGACCAGCTGTTCCTCGCGACCCACAAGCAACTGCGGCCCAATCGCAACGGCCAGCTGTATCTTCAGGTCGAACTGGCCGACAAGAGCGGCACGATCACCGGCCGCCTCTGGAACGCCTCCGACGACGACTACGGGGCCTTCGAGGACGGCGACTATGTCCGCGTCGAAGGGCACACGCAGCTCTACTCGGGCTCCCTCCAGCTCATCATTTCCGCGATCGAGCGGGCCGACCCGCGAACGGTCGACGAGTCGGAGTTTCTGGTGCTCTCCAAGAACGACGTCGTCAGGCTCGAGGCCGAACTGGCCACGATCCTCGGCACGATCCGGACCGTGCCGCTCAAGGCGCTGGTCGACGAGATCCTCGCCGATGGCCCACTGATGGAGGCCTTCCGTCGCACACCCGCCGGCGTCAAGCACCATCATGCCTACGCCGGCGGCCTGCTCGATCATGTCGTCAACCTGCTGCGGCTCGCCGATCGGGTGGCCCCCCTCTATCCCGCCCTCGACCGCGACCTGCTGCTCGTGGGCGTGCTCGTGCACGACATCGGCAAGACCGTCGAGCTCGAGAGCCTGCAGGGCTTCTCCTACACCGACGTGGGCCAGCTGCTCGGGCACGTGCTCCTCGGCCTCGAGATCGTCGATGCCAAGATCCGAGCGATCGAGGCCCGCACGAGCCAGCGGTTCGATGCCGAAGTGGCCGTCCGCGTGAAGCACATGATCGCCAGCCACCACGGGAAGTACGAGTTTGGCTCGCCGAAGCTGCCGATGACGCTCGAGGCCATGGCCCTCCACCATCTCGACCACCTCGACGCCACGATGGCCGGCACGATTCAGCTGCTCCAGAACGAGGCCACGGCCGAGGACGGCTGGACGCAGTATCAGCAGAGTCAGGGCCGCAAGTTCTTCCGCGGCCGCGGGTGAGTCGAGAGGGCTACCCGGCAAAGTGTCTCCGCGGCCATTCGCAGCCACGCTGTGCACACGTCTCCGCCGGCCTTGACCGGCCGCGTAGAGTTGATTGACGCATGCACGACGTGGCGTCTTTTCATCTGGGCCAGCACGGCCATCGATGGAGAGAGACGACACTTATGCAGACGCAGCCGCAGGTTTCCTTCGACGACCTGCCCATCGATGACGCGGTTCGCGACGCCGCCCTCGATCACATTTCGGAGTTGGAGCGGTTCTCCGACCGCATCACCGGCTGCCATGTGGTCGTGGCCCAGCCCCACCGTCATCATCGCGAGGGCCGGCTCTACTCCATCCGCATCGATCTCATCGTGCCCGGCGGCGAGATCGTCGTGAATCGCGACCACCACCTCGATCACGCGCACGAGGACGTGTTCGTCGCGCTCCGGGATGCGTTCCACGCCGCCCGGCGGCGGCTTGAAGACCACACACGCCGCATGCGTGGCGCCGAGAAGACCCACGTGCCGCGATCGCGCGGCCCCATCGAGGAGGCATCGTCATGACGCTCGTCAACACCATCGAATCCTTCGAAGTGGCCGTCCCGGTCAATGGGGGCAAGGGAGAGAGCATCGCCCTGCCGGGCCGCCTCTGCCTGCCGGCGCCGCCGACGGGGCTTGTGCTCTTCGCCCACGGCTCGGGCTCCAGCCGGCACAGTCCGCGCAACGCCTCTGTGGCCGCCGTGCTCCACGAATCGTGGATCGGCACACTCCTCTTCGATCTGCTCACCGAGCAGGAGGCGACCGATCGTGTGAACGTGTTCGATGTCGCGCTCCTGGCGGAGCGACTGCTCGCCGCCATCCGATTCGTGAGCGGTTTGGAGCAGACCCGTCATCTTCCGCTGGGCCTGTTCGGGGCGAGCACCGGGGCCGCGGCCGCCCTGATCGCGGCAGCGAGCGAGCCTCAGGTCTGCGCCATCGTCTCCCGCGGAGGTCGGCCCGATCTCGCAGGCCGGAAGCTGCGGGCCGTCCACGCTCCCACGCTCCTCATCGTGGGAGGCGACGACACCGACGTGCTCGCGCTCAACCGCCAGGCGCTCGCAGAACTCGACTGCGAAAAGCAGTTGGCTGTGATTCCCGACGCCACCCACCTCTTCGAAGAACCCGGCACCCTCGAAGAGGCCGCGCGACTCGCGGCCGAGTGGTTTGCCCGACACCTCCACGAGTGACCACGGAGAGCCCTCCCATGAACCACACGGCATTCGCAGACCGCACCGAGGCAGGCTGGATGCTCGTCGAGCGACTGAGGGGCGAGACCTTTCACGACCCGCTGGTGCTCGCGATCCCGCGGGGCGGTGTCGAGGTGGGCGTGGCGCTGGCCCGCGGGCTCGGCGCCGAACTCGACGTCGTGCTTTCGCGAAAGCTGCGGGCGCCGCACCAGCCCGAACTGGCGCTTGGTGCGGTCTCCGAGGCGGGCGAGGTGTATCTCAATCATTTTGCCGCGGCGATGACCGACGCGGGCGACGCGTGGATCGAGGCCGAGCGCACCCGGCAGCTGGCCGAGATCGGCCGCCGCTCGAAGATGTTTCGGGCGGTGCGGCCGCGGGCCGACATCACCGGCCGCACGGTGATCGTCACCGACGACGGCATCGCCACGGGAGCCACGATGATCGCCGCCCTGCACACGGTGCGGGCCGCCGGTGCGCGGGAGATCATCGTCGCGGTGCCGGTGGGCTCGCCCGACCGCATCGACGCCATCCGTCCGCTCTGCGACCGCGTCATTTGCCTGCTCGAACCGCAGGCCTTCTGGGCGGTCGGGCAGTTCTATCGAGACTTTACGCAGGTTGAAGACAGCCGAGTGGTCGAACTGCTTCGTGACTACGGCACACCGATCATGCTGCCCGATGCCGCGGCACGCTCGCGATGTTGAGGAGCCGGTCGGTGGCCCCGAAACCGACAGCAGGGCGCCCGCGGCCTTACGGCCGGTCGGCTTTCACGGGGCACGAAGTCAGCGAGGGGCTGCCCGTGCCCCGGTGCCGGGCTATGGGAGCAAGCGTAGCCAGGATGGCGAAGCGCAGCGGACATGCAGTGAGCGGTGGGCACGATGCCCGCCGCGAACGTCCGGCGACGGGGCACGGGCAGCCCCTCGCCGCGCGTCAGAGCCCTGCGGGGCCGGTGGTCTCTCGCTGCCGCTGCTCCTTCTTCGCCGGAAACTCCACCACGACGAGCTTCCGCGTCTCGGGATCGAAGGCGTATTCCTGGTAGTAGGGAAGCATCGGCAGCCGAATCTCATCGGGAGCGCCCGGGGCGATGATCTTGGCCATGAAATCCTTGTGCGTGGCCGGCATCGAGCCGTGCTCGGCCTCGTAAAACTTCATCTTCTGATCGACGGCGAGGCTGCCCCCAAACGCGACGGTGTTGCGGTAAGCCTGCGAATAGGCACCGAGGCCGCCTTCTTCCGCCTCTGTTGCCTTGTCGAGCCGCACGCCCCCCTGTGCCACCGCATCGGCGAGGTCGAGAACGTTCTGCGTGGTCTTGCCGACGGTCTTTCTCGTCTCAATCTTCGGCGTCTCCACCGGCGCTGCCGGCGCTGCCGGCTTGTCCGCGGTCGGCGTGGTGGGGCCACTGAGCGCGAGCAGGCCGATCACCAGCACCAGGGCCCCAAGGATGAACTTCCAAGCGTGCTTTGCCATCGTGAGAAAGCTCCTGCCGGTGCCCAAGATCCCATCAGCCTAAACGATATGCCCCCCGGCATGGTCGGGTCTGCCGCGGCGACGGTAGACTTTGGAGGTCGTCCGGTCCCGGCCGACCATCCCGGCCGCAGGCCAGATCCGCAGGAAATGCCCGATGCCGCGGAAACGCGACGGCGGTGAGCGTCCCGCCCGCAGTCATGCGCGGCCCGGCCGAAATCGCGACGACGGCGTGATCGGCACCTTCCGCCGGGCCTCGGGCGGCTACGGCTTTGTGCGGCCGCTCGACGCCGCGGCCGGCGACCGCTCCACCGATATTCACATCGCCGCGGTGTCGGCCCTCGATGCCGCGTCGGGCGACACCGTCCGCGTTCGCGTGTCGCAGGGGATCGACGCCCGTCGGCCCGGCCCCTCCGGCGAGATCGTGGAGATCGTCAAGCGGCGCACCACACGCTTCGTCGGCTCCTACTTCGAGGCGACTGGTATCGGCTGGGTGCAGATCGATGGCACGGGCTTCGCGCGGCCGGTGTCGGTGGGCGACCCCGGCGCCAAGGGAGTGCATCCGAAGGACAAGGTGGTCGTCGAACTGGTGCGGTTTCCGACACACCTTCGCGACGGCGAGGGCGTGGTCGTCGAGGTTCTCGGCAAGGCGGGCGACGTCGGCGTCGACACACAGACGGTGATCCATGAGTTCGGACTGCCGGGCCCGTTTCCCGAGGAGGCTCTCGACAACGCCCGGCTGCAGGCCGACCGCTTCGACGAATCGGTGCCCGCCGACCGCCGTGATCTCACCGATCGCGTCATCATCACGATCGACCCGGTCGATGCCCGGGATTTCGACGACGCCATCTCGCTGGAGCGAGTCGAGCGCGGCCACTGGGTGCTCGGCGTCCACATCGCCGACGTCTCCCACTTCGTCCGTGAGGGGTCGCCGCTCGACCAGGAAGCCCGCACCCGCGGAACGAGCGTCTATCTTCCCGATCGGGTGATCCCCATGATCCCCGAGATCGTTTCCAACAACCTCGCGAGCCTCCAGCCGGGCAAGGTTCGCTATGCGCGAACATGCTGGATCGAGTTCACGCCCGACGGCATCCCCGTCCACTCGGCCGTCGAGTCGACGGCCATCAAGAGTCGTCGACGTTTTACCTACGAAGAGGTCGATGTCTTCCTCGCCAATCCGGAGACGCCCGCCATCGAGATGACGGCCGAGGTGCGGGCCCTGCTCGGCCGGATGCGGGATCTCGCGAGGATCCTCCGCAGCCGTCGCATGGCAAAGGGCTCACTGCAACTCGAAATGCCGGAGGTGAAGATCGATCTCGACCGCGACGGCCGGGTGGCGGGCGCCCACGTCGTCGAGAACACCGAGAGCCACCAGATCATCGAGGAGTTCATGCTGGCGGCGAACGAGGCGGTGGCCTCGGCGCTCGCCGTCGCCGGCGCCGGCTTTCTCCGGCGGATCCATCCCGCCCCGGACCCCCGGAAGCTCCGCCAGCTCACCGAGTTTGTCTCGGAGCTCGGCTTCGAGGTCGATTCCCTCGAGAGCCGCTTCGAGCTCCAGCGGCTGCTCGACATGGCCCGCGGCAAGGCCGAGGAGCATGCCGTCCACTACGCCGTCTTGCGAAGCCTCACCCGCGCGGCCTATGGCCCGCAGGAAGACGGCCACTACGCCTTGGCCAGCGACTGCTACTGCCACTTCACGTCGCCCATCCGTCGATATCCTGATCTCACGATCCACCGGGCGCTCGCAGCGCTGGCGCACGGCCGCCGTCCGCCAGCCGACGGTCTCGTGAACCTCGGCGGCGAATGCTCCGATCTCGAACGTCGGGCCGAGTCGGCCGAGCGCGAACTCGTGAAGCTCAAACTGCTCAACTTCCTGAAGTCGCGGATCGGTGAGGAGATGGACGCGGTGATCACGGGGGTGGAGGCGTTCGGACTGTTCGTGCAGGGGCTGGCGTTGCCCGCCGAAGGGCTCGTGCCACTCGACGCATTGCCGGACGACACCTACCGATACGATCGTGCGAGCCACACCCTCTCGGGCCGCAGGCCAGGACAGACATTCCGGCTCGGCGATCGACTCCGAGTGGCCGTGGCCCGCGTCGATACCGACCGCCGCGAACTCAACTTTCGGCTCATCGGCCGGGGCCGCGTGGCAAAGGCGGGCATGCGGGACCGCCGCGGTGGCCGACCGGGAAAATCACAGGGCCCGGCACGCGGCACGCCCAAGGCTGGCAAGCACTCCGGAAAGCATTCCGGGAAGCGCGGGGGCACGCGCGACTCTACGAGAGGCTCCAAGCGGAAGCGCCGCTGAACGCCCTCGACATCTGGCACGCTCCCCAACCACTCCTACAATGCCGGCCGCGGTGGTGGTCCAAAGACCATCGCCGACGCCGCTGCCCACCTTTGAAACGGATGCTCCTCCCGTGCCCAACCAACCGCTCGCCACGCCGCTCGTCCACTGGCATGACGCCCACGGCGGCCGCATGGTCGATTTCGCCGGCTGGCGGATGCCGGTCCAGTATTCGTCGATCGTTGACGAGCATCTCGCCACCCGCCAGGCGGCTGGGACGTTTGACGTCTCGCACATGGGCCGGCTCGCGATCACGGGCGCGGGATCGCGGGACTGGCTCGAGTCGCTGCTCACGCGGCGAGTCGCCGACATCGCGGTCGGCCAGGCCCGCTACACCCTGATCACGAGCGACGCAGGTCCGGCCGGCGTGACAGTGCTCGACGACGCGCTCGTCACCCGGGAGACCGACGCAGCCGACGGTTCACCGCGGATGGCGATGGTGGTCAATGCCAGCAACCGCGACCGCGTGGTGGCCTGGATGCGGTCGCGACTTCCGGCGGCTGGCGTCCACCTCGACGACTGCACGTTCGAGACGGCGATGATCGCCGTCCAGGGGCCGCGGGCACTCGACATCATCTGCGGCCTCTGCAACTCCGCCGACGCATCCCGGATCCGCGGGCTCGGCAACTATCGGGCCACGCAGGCCACGGTCGCCGGCCAGCCGGCGGCCGTGAGTCGCACCGGCTACACCGGCGAGGACGGAGTCGAGATCGTCGTTGCCGCAGACGCCGCCGTGGCCGTCTGGCAGGCGTTGGACGACGCGGGAGCCCCGCACGGGCTGCGGGCCTGCGGTCTTGGAGCCCGCGACACCCTGCGACTCGAAGCGGGCATGCCGCTCTATGGCCACGAACTCGTCGCCGACAGCGATCCCTTCGCAATTGGGCTCGGCCTCGCCGTGAATCTTGACGACCAGACGGGTCAGCCACGGCGATTCCCCGGCGGCGACGCCTTGCGGCGGATGCGGGATGCGGGATCGCCGCAGGTCCGGGTCGGCCTGGCATTCGACTCCAAGCGGGCTGCCCGCGAGGGTAGCCGCGTGGTCGTCGCCGGGCACACCGTGGGCACCGTGACGAGCGGCAGCCTCGCGCCCACCCTCGGTCATGCAATCGCGATGGCGATCGTCGATCGGGGCGTCGCCGCCCCCGCCACATCCCTCGACGTCATGATCCGCGATGCCGTGCAGCCGGCCACGGTCGTTCCCCTGCCCTTTTACCGCCGCCCCGCCCCACGAGGCTGACCGCATCCGGTATCCTGCCCTCCACGCGATCCACCTCCCAGCCGATCCGACACCGTTTCCGACAGGAGCCCCGCCATGGCCGCCAATCTGAAGTTCGCGAAGACGCACGAATGGATTCGCCCCGACGCCGATGGTCTGGCCACCGTCGGTGTGTCGTCGTATGCCGTCGAGGCGCTGACCGATCTCGTCTTCATGCAGTTGCCGCCGGTCGGCAAGAAGGTGAAGGCCGGCGAGTCGATCGGCGAGATCGAGAGCGTGAAGGCGGTGAGCGATCTCTATGCCCCCGTGTCGGGCGAGATCGTGGAGGTCAACACGGCGCTACCGAGTCAGTTGGAAACCCTCGGTAAGGATCCCTACGGTGCCGGCTGGATCGTCCGCATCCGGCCCGATGCCCCGTCGGAGTTGGAAAACCTGATGGATCAATCGGCCTACGAGGCCCTCGTGAAGTCGTGACCGCGGCCGTGCTTCCCGTCTGGTGGGATCCGGCCGGTGACGGTCCTGGCAACATGGCCGCCGACGAGTTGCTCGCCGATGAGGCGGAGCGGCGGGGCGGGCCGGTGGTGCGGATCTATGGCTGGACCACGACGACCGTGTCGCTCGGGGCATTCCAGCCGCTGGCCGAGGCGGAAGCGTGCCCGGCGATCGCTGGCCTGCCGCTCGTCCGGCGGCCGAGTGGCGGCGGAGCGATCATCCACGGGTCGGATCTCACGTATGCCGCAGCCGTGCCCAAGGGGCATCCCTGGGGGAGCACACCGCAGGCGCTGTACGACGCCATGCACGAGGCCATGGCGACCGTGCTGGGACAGATGGGAGTCGCGGCCCGACTCCACGTGCCAACCGACGCGGATCCACCGGCGGATGCGTTTCTTTGTTTTGCGAGACGTTCCGCCGGAGACCTCGTCACCCCGCCACACGGGAGCCCTGCCTCTGGCGGCGATGCGAAGATCATGGGCAGCGCCCAGCGCCGGCTGGGGACGGCCGTCCTGCAGCATGGCAGCCTGCTGCTTGCCACCAACACCTCCGTTGGCCAGGAAGCGCGGCACTCCGGCCTCGCCGACCTGGTCCCCGGCAACGCCTCCTCGAACGATGTAGGGGGCTGGCAGGCCCGGAGAATCGCCGATCTCTGGCTGGGCCGCGTGGCCGAATCGCTTGGAATCGTCCGGGAGTTTCAGCCTGAGCCGTTCCGGATCGGCCGCGAGGACGCGATCGAGCTTCGAGCGATACGGTTTCGGGATCCGCGGTGGACCGGTCGAAGGTGAGTTCCGGCGAACCCCACTGGTTCCGCTGGCCTCGCTGTTGATATGATGCGAGATGTTCGCTTCCGCAATGGCCTTCCGCCATGGCCGCCCGCGCAGGTTCGCCTCCCTCCCAGTCCGGCGCCCGTCAGGCCCCCCCATGATCGCAAAACTGATCGTCGCCTCGGGCAAAAGCGCGGGCCGAAGTATTGCCATCAAGCGAAACCAGTTGCTCATCGGCCGGGCCGAGGAGTGTGATGTGCGACCCTTGAGTGAAGAGGTGAGTCGCCGTCACTGCGCGATCACCGTCGGCCCCTCGGAAGTCTGGGTCGAGGATCTCAGGAGCCGCAACGGCACGCTCGTCAATGGCGTCAAGATCACGGAACGGACGAAGATCGTCGATGGCGACATCATCAAGGTCGGTTCGCTGGAAGTGAAACTCTCCTGCACGGCCCCCACCGCGCAGCCCGGCGGCTCGGAAGACGACGTCTCCCGCTGGCTGATGGCCGACGATCAGCCCGCCGGTATGTCCGACACGACCCGATCGTTGCAGGCCAGTCCGGGCGACTCCTCGACCGACATCGACGCGAGCAATATCCACGGTGCCGCCGCAGCGGGATCCTTGTCGGACTCCACGCTCGATGGCTCGTTCGTCTCGGGCATCGACGCGGCCCCGAAGGTCGAATCCCCCTCCGGTTCGGGCCGTTCCGAAGGGTCGGTCGCCATGGAGGCCCTCAAGGCGGCCAACTCGAAACCGAGCGGCCTGCCGCAGGGCACGAAGAAGTCGGGGGGCGATTCTTCCCGCGATGCCGCCGCCGAAGCGCTGAAGAAGTTCTTCGAGAAGCGGTAGGTCCTCGCCCGAGGGAAAGCCCAACGCTGGAGGGCGTGGGAAGGGGCGAGCCAGACCGTCGGCTGTGAACGATGGTGCCGACCGTGAGGGTCGTGACGCCCGTCCACCTTGCCCGACACGTTTTTTTTCGCCAATCGCCACGTCCTCCGCGACCGGCAGCGGTCATGCTTTCGGCAGAACCTCGCAGCAGCCCCGCCGCGAAAGATACGGCCCGCCCTCGTCGCTCACCGGAGACCCCCTCGATGACCACCGCCATGAAGTCGCCCCGGACCCTTGCCCGCAGCCAGTCGTCGCAGCCGGTGGCAGCCGTTCGGTCGAGCCGCCGCCGGATGATCGATCCCACCACCTGCGACCGCGACTACGCCACCGACGAGATCGAGTTCATGCAGGCGCTCGACCGCTACAAGCGGGCCAGCGGCCGGATGTTTCCGACGTGCAGCGAAGTCCTCGAAGTCGTGCGGTCCCTTGGCTACCAGCGGGTCGCGTCGGCGTGATCCGCTGACACCGCCGCGACTGGCAAGCCGGGCAATCCACGCTCACCAGGTCGACCTTGCCTCGACATGGCCGCCCCCTCTACGGTTCCGGCCTCGTTCTCGGCCGGATTCCAGAAGATCGTTTCCAGACGGTCCTGGGATCAGCCGGTGAGACGCGGAGGATCCTCGTGCAGCTCCCATTCCCCTTCGATCACAGCAGGGCATGGCCGTCGCCTTTTCGGGCCCGCCACCTGACCGCCGTCGCAGCAGGGCTCCTCGTGGCCGCGTGCGCCGGCTGTGGCGGCATGTCGAAGACCGACAACGCGGAGGGCGTGAAGCTCTACCAGCAGGGCAACTACCTCGGCGCGGTGAACTCCTTCCAGCAGGCACTCGCCAAGCAGCCCGGGAATCCGGACTGCTTTTACAACTTGGGCGCGACCTACCACCAACAGGCCAAACTTTTTGGACGGCCCGCCGACATGCAGACCGCCGAGCAGTATTACCACCTCTGCCTGGCCCGCGATCCGAACAACGAAGCCTGCCAGCGGGCCCTGGCCGTGCTCCTCGTCGAGGAGCATCGCAGCGACGAGGCCGTGGCCCAGCTCAACGCCTGGGCGCAGAGCCAGCCGGCAAACCCGAACCCGCATATCGAACTCGCGAGGCTCGCCGAAGAGCACGGTGATTCCCGTGAGGCCGAGAACCAGCTGATCGACGCGCTGGCCATCGACCCCAATAACACGCGGGCCCTGGTGGCGCTCGGCAGTCTTCGGGAGGTGTCCGGCGATCCGTCCCAGGCGCTGGCGAACTACGGCCGGGCCCTCGCCGTGGATCCACAGCAGCCGACCGTTGCCGCCAAGGTTGCGAGCCTTCAGGCCACTCAGGCCACCGCCTATCACACAGCCGCCCTGCCGGCTCCACAGGCCCCACCCATGCAGACCGGCCCGCCGCCGGCCCCGTCAGGGAACGTCGCCCGTTGACCCTCTCGTCAGCGACTCCTATTCTGCCCCGAGATTCCCACGGATTTTGGGTGCACGCCATGCAGAATCGAGTCTTCAATTTCTCCCCCGGCCCGGCCGTTCTGCCCCTCGCGGTGCTCGAGCAGGCCCGCGACGAGATGGTGTCGCTGCCAGGGGTTGGCATGTCGGTGCTGGAGATCAGTCACCGGAGCCCCGCCTTCGACCGAATCCTCGAGGAGACGCTCCAGGGCCTGAAGGGGCTGCTGGGCATCGGAGACTCCCACGAGGTCGTGTTCTTCCAAGGGGGCGCGAGCCTGCAGTTTTCGATGGTGCCGATGAACCTGCTCCGTGGTCAATCGACGGCCGCCGACTACGTCATCACCGGCACCTGGGGCGCGACGGGCGCCAAGGAGGCCCGCCGCGAGGGCAAGGTGCACGTGGCATGGGATGGCGCGGCCACCAACCACGATCGACTGCCGACCGCCCGCGAGATCGCGATGTCGGCCGATCCGGCCTACGTCCACATCACGAGCAACGAGACGATCCAGGGGGTGCAGTGGAAGCACGATCCCGACCTCGGCCCCGCGCCGCTCGTCTGCGACTGCTCCAGCGACTTCCTCTCGCGGCCCATCGACGTTTCGAAGTATGGCCTGATCTACGCCTGCGCCCAAAAGAATGCGGGCATCGCCGGCGTGACGGCCGTGATCATCCGCAAGGATCTGCTCGAGCGATCGCACGACGACCTGCCGACGATGCTCGACTACCGCACCTACGTGAAGAATGGCTCGCGGCCCAACACGCCGCCGGTGTTCGCGATCTACATTCTCAACCTCGTCTGTCGCTGGATTGCAGACCGCATGGGCGGGCTGAGCGGCATGGCCCGCCATAACGCCGCGAAGGCAAAACTGCTCTACGACGTGCTCGATCAGTCAGGCGGTTTCTATGCCGGACATGCTCGGCCGGAGTGCCGTTCAGACATGAACGTCACCTTCCGGCTTCCCGACGAGGCGGCCGAGAAGGCCTTCGTCTCGGCCGCGGCGGCCCGCGGCCTGATGGACCTCAAGGGTCATCGCTCGGTGGGAGGCATCCGGGCCAGCATCTACAACGCGATGCCGGTGGCCGGCGTCGAAACGCTTCGCGACTTCATGCTCGACTTCCAGCGGGAGCGACAGGACTGACCTCGCTCCAGTCGCCAGCCCCGCTTCTGCCGTCCGAACGCCCCCTGGGATTTCTCCATGCCCTCGATCATCGTGCTCGATACGCTCAGCCCCGACGGCCTCGCTCTGCTCGATGCCGCCAAGGAGCATGGAATCACTTACGAGGTGGCCACCGGGCTCTCCGGATCAGCCCTTCGCGAGGCCTTGGCACGGCACGACGGGGCCATCTGCCGCAGCGGCGTGAAGATCACGGCCGATGCCCTCGCCGGCAACTACCGGCTCAAGGCGATCGTGCGGGCCGGTGTGGGCACCGACAACATCGACAAGGAGGCGGCCACCCGGCAGGGCATCGTGGTGATGAACACCCCTGCCGGCAACACCGTGAGCACGGCCGAGCACGCCTTCGCCCTGCTGCTCGCGCTGTCACGGAACATCGCCGCCGCCGACGCCAGCCTCCGCGACCACAAGTGGGACCGCAACAAGTTCATGGGGGTGCAACTGGCGGGCAAGACGCTCGGCATCGTGGGGCTGGGCCGCATCGGCCAGACCGTCGCCCAGCGAGCCCGGGCCTTCGACATGCGGGTGATCGGATTCGATCCCTTCCTGTCGCCCGACCGTGCGGCGGAACTGGGCATCGAGCTCATCGACACGGTCAAGGCGATGCTGCCGCAGGTCGACTACCTGACGGTGCACACGCCGCTCACCGACGAGACGAAGCACCTCGTGGGCATGAAGGAGCTCGACATCCTCAAGCCGGGAGTGCGGCTCATCAACTGCGCCCGTGGCGGCATCTACGATGAGAAGGCGCTCGTCGAAGGTCTCAAGCGGGGGGTGATCGGGGGCGTGGCGCTCGACGTCTTCGAGAAGGAGCCCTGCACCGACAGTCCGCTCTTCGGGATGCCGGGGGTGCTCGTGACGCCCCACTTGGGTGCCAGCACCGAGGAGGCGCAGTCGCAGGTCGCGGTCGAGGGGGTGGGGCTACTGGTCGACTTTCTGACCACCGGGGCGATCCGTCACGCGGTCAACGCGTCGGCGATCGATCCGGCCGCCCTCGAGGGTGTCCGGGGCTTTCTCGACCTTGCCTGGCGGCTCGGCCTGTTGCTCTCGCAACTCGATGCCGGCTCCCCGCGATCGTGCTCCATCGCCTACCGCGGTGAAATCGCTTCTCGCAACACCAGGCTCGTCACGGCCGCATTCGCCGCCGGCCTGCTCGAGGGGGCGACCGAGGAAGTCAACATCGTCAACGCTGAAATGCTGCTCCGCGATCGCGGGATTGATCTGGTCGAGCAGAGTCGCACCGATCCCGGCGCCTTCAGCTCCGTCGTGGCGGTCGATCTCGTCGCCGGAGACCATGTGCACCGCGCGGCAGGCACGCTCTTTGGCCACTCGATGCCGCGGATCGTGCAACTCGAGGGGCATCGTCTCGAGGCGTATCTCGACGGCGTGCTGCTCATCTTCACGCATCAGGACGTGCCGGGCATCATCGGCCGCGTCGGCACGGCCTTCGGCCAGTCGAGCATCAACATCGCGCAGATGACGGTGGGCCGATCAACGCCCGGTGGTGATGCGATCGGCGTGCTGAATCTTGACCAGGAGCCGTCTCCCGAGGCCGTGGCGGCCGTGGCCGCCTGCCCCGGTGTGCGGTCCGCCCGTGTCGTGAAGCTGCCGCCCGCCGGCCAGTTGCCGCCGTGGCTGGCGGCCTCGACAGCCTCGACGCGGTCGGCTCGCCGGACCTGAATCGACGGCTCACGAGATCGTGGTCGATTCCAACGGGTCCACATCACCACCCGTTTGACGGGCAGTGGCCGCGGTTTCACAATATCGTGGGTCCGGCCGGGTGCTCCTTCTTCTTCGCCTCAGTCGCCTCATGCGCATGCGTTCCCAGGCTTTCTGTGCGGCCATGGTCGCCTGTGTTCTGTGCTCCGTGGCAGCTGGCGAATCGGCCGTCGAGTCGTCCACCCGCAAACTGCTCGAAGCCCTCGACGAACGGCAGATGCCCGACGTCATGCTGTGGGTGATCGAGCAGGCAGCCGCTGATCCCGACGTGTCCGACGGCCTGAAGAGAGAACTGCCGTTCCTCCGCGGCACGGCGCTCGTGGGCACGAGCCGCACCGAGTCGGATGCCGTGAAGCGGGCCGGCATTCTCGACGAGGCGGAAAAGTCGATCGACGCGTTTCTCGCGGTGTCTCCGGCAGGTGAGCAGGCCATCGCCGCGTACAAGCAGAAGGCCAATCTGCTGATCGAGCGAGGCCGTGGAAAACTGGAGCAGGCCAAGCGGCCGGGCCAGGATGCCACGGCGGTCTCCCGCGAGGCAGCGACCTTTTTCGACGCCGCGATCACATGCCTCAAGGGGACGGTCACACCGGACCAGAAGGAGATTGCCAGAGTCACCAATGCCGAGGATGCGGTGATTCAGTCGCTTCGCGAGATCAACGGTCAGATCGACGCGATCAAGGCCACCGCGAAGGGTAAGGGGCCAGACGGCGTTGGCCGGCTCGCGGCGGCCCAGCAGAAGGAGGTCGATCGGCTCAGCGAGATCCGCGAGGGCATCCAGGCGAATCTGCTCTCCATCCGAGTCATGACGGGGGCCACCTTCTTCGAGAAATCCAAGGCGTTTCCGCCCGACTCCAAGGAAGCACGGGCCGCGATCGCGGAGTCGACGGCCATGTTCAAGTCGCTGGCGGAGAAGTATCCCACCAAGGCAGCCGGCCTGTTTGCCCGCTACTACTGGGGCCGCAACGAGGCCGCGACGGAAAAGTATGAGGCTGCCGTCGATACGCTCGCCCCCGTGGTCGTGCTCGATGGCGGATCGCCTCTCGCGGTGTCGCTCCGTGCGAAGGCGGTGAATACAACGCTGGAATCCTGGCTCGCCATGGCGGCAAAGGAACAGGATTCCGCAAAGGCACGGGCGATCTATGCCAAGCTTGGCGACGATCTCCGGAGGTTCGCCCTCACGCCCGTCGACAAGTTGCCCGGTCGCACGCTCGACGCCGAATGGCTCTCGGTCAAGTACCGGGCAGCGAAGATGCTCGACGGGCTCGCCGGCAGCCTCGACGCCAAGGAGCGGCAGGCCAAGGGCTTGCTGCAGCGCGACGCGAAAAAACTCGCGACCGAGGTTGCCATGGCCAATCGGGACTTCGCGAAGGAGGCCCGGGAGTTGGCGGCCCGACTGGGCAAGGATCTGCCCGAAGGCAGCGACGACAAGGACTTCGCCACGCTCGTCGCCGATGCCCGAGTGGCCTTTGCCTCCATGCAGGAAAAGCAGGCCGGGGCGAAGACCCTCCAGGCCGAGGGCAAGGCGGCCGAGGCGACCGAGGCGATGAAGCTCGCCGGCCTGGATCGCGACACAGCCATGCAACGCTTCGAAAAGGCCATCACGATCGGTGAAGCCGAGAAGCAGCCCGATGAAGCCGCCCTCAACTCGGCCCGCTCCATGCTGACGTTTCTTCTCTACGATGCGGGGCGTTTCGCCGAGGCCGCGGCGATCGGCACCACGCTCGCGGAACGCTTTCCCAACGCGGCCGGCAGTCGGCAGGCCGCGAAAGTGGCGCTCGCGAGCCTGCAGCAACTCGCCCTGCAGGCGGACCCAGCGACACGCAAGGATGCCACGTCGAAGTTAGCCGCCCTGGCGTCTGTCATGACACGGGTCTGGACGGCTGAAGCCGAGGGTGCCGACGCCTTTTCCGTCCTGCTCAACCTCGCCATCGAAGCCCACGACGGCCCCGAGATGCTGGCCCTGCTGGCCCGCTACCCCAAGCAATCGCCACGCCGGGCCGAGTTCGTCCTGCGAACGGGCACGGCGCTGCGCCGCGAGGTTCAGGAGGCCCGGAAGCTCGATCCGTCCGTTCGGCCGAATGAGGCGACAATCGCGGCCTGGAATACGGCCGCCAAGGCGTCGATCGACGAGGGGCTCGCCGCACTCGATCAGACCTCCGCCCTGATGGCCGGGCCGATGGCGAAGACGGTGGTATCGGCGGCGCTTGCGCGGGTGCAGATGGCGGTCGAGGACGGCGATCGTGCGACGGCGGGCCGGATCCTGGAGCACGAAGCCTTCGGCCCGTGGACGGTCGTGCGTCGCGGCGATCCCAGCTTCGCTCAAGGTCCGCTCGCCGCAGGCACCCTGACGGTGGCTCTCCGCCACTTCATCGAGACCGAGCAGTTCGACAAGGCGCAGCAGGCGATGGACGCGCTGGAGCGGGCCGCCGGCGAGGGCGACGAGGCCTCGACGAAGCTCACCGCCATGTATCTCTCGATGGGCCGCGACCTCCAGTCGCAGCTGGAGTCACTGGGGTCGGGCGACAAGGCGGGCAGCCCCGAGGTGCGGGAGCGGGCCGCGAAGATCCTGGCCGGATTCGAGAAGTTTCTCGAGGGCGTCGCCAAGCGTGATGCGAAGATCTCGTCGCAGATGTGGGTGGCGACGACCTACCTCACGCTCGGATCCGGCAAGGGGTCGGCCGCGGTCGTGTCAAAAGCGAAGGCGGAGCAGTATCTCGATCGGGCGGCGGAGGTCTATGCCGGACTTCTGGACCGGAAAGACAATCCACAGATGGCGGAGCAAGACCGGGCCGACATCGCCCGATTCGAGCCCTCGATTCGCCTCAAGATGGCCGGCATCCTCAAGGAGCGGAGCAAGTGGGATGCGGCCCAAGAGCAGATCGATTGGATTCTGGCCGATCCGAAGCGACAGAACACCCTTGACATTCAGATGCAGGCCGCCGAATTGCTCGAGACCGCGGGGAGGGCGGCGGCGGCGGCCGGCGATGACGCCAAGGCCGACACACTTCTTCGTGAGGCGGCCGCCGGCCGCGCATCGCCGACGGCTCCCATCTGGGGATGGGGGGGCATTGCCAACAGGCTCTCGCGGCAGGCCTTCTCGGCGAGCGACGACAAGGCCATGGAAGACAAGGCCATGAAAGCCCGCGAGCAGTTCTTCGATGCCCGGCTGCGGGTGGCTGGCACCCTGCTCGAGCGAGCGAAGCTGGGCGGCCAGACCGATCGAGCGAAACGGCTCGACACCGCAAGCACGGCCATCACGATCACTCGGAAGCTCTATCCCGATCTCGGTGGCGCTGCCTTTCAGCAGCGATTCGAAAAACTCCTGAAGGAAATCCAGAAGGAGCAGGGCACGGCCAACCCGGGCGGATTTGGGCAAGTCGACGCGGAGTCGGCCGCCACCGCACGCCCCGTCGGAGCGGGGGCACCATGACGACCACGACTCACGTTTCACCACAGTCCGAACCGTGCCTGCGTGGGCATGGAACGCTCGTCTCCAGAGATCGTCGGCGGCTGGCCTGGCCGTGGCGGATGGCGGCCGCCATCACGATCGGCTTCATCGCTCCCCCTCTGCTCCATGCCCAGCAGGCCGATCGCGTCCGACTCACGAGTGGCATCGAGGTTCCCGGGGAGATCGTCGGTCTCTCGCCCAACGGCGTCGAACTCGAGACCGAAGAAACGGTGAGGAAGTTCGCCATCGAGAGCGTGAAGGAGGTCCGCTTCGGCGACGAACCCGACGCGCTCCGCAACGCGCGTGGCCTCCTGTTTCGTAAGGATGGTGCCGCCGCCCTCGAAGAACTTGGCAAAATCGAGCCCGACGAATTGGAGGGCGTCGATCGTGAGATCCAGACCGAACTGGCGTTCGTGAAATCAGCCGCCACGGCTCGCCAGTCGCTTGCCACGGGTGAGGGACTCGCCGAAGGGCAGAAGGCCATCGGTGACTTTCTCACGGCCCATCCCCGCAGTCATCACTTGTATTTCATGCAGGAACTGCTCGGCGATCTGCTCGCTCGGCAGGGAAAAGTGGTGGAGGCCGAAGCCGCCTATCAGACCCTCGAGAAGGGGCCTCCGGCGGTCGCCGTCCGGGCAGCCATCCTGAAAGCGGCGTTGCTCTATCGGCAGCAGAAATACGCGGAGGCGCTTCGAGACTACGAGACGGCGGCCCGCGGCAGCCAAAGCCTGCCCGCAAGCACCGGCCGGGATGAACCGCAAGACCCGCTGGAACGCGGCATCGGACGGGCGCGGGCCTCGGCGGGCGTCGCGGTGAAACGCGAGGCCGACCTGGGCCGCGCCCGGTGCCTGGTGCGTCTCGGCAAAGCCGACGACGCGATCACGATCGTCCGGCAGGTGCTCGGCGAGGCCAGCCCCGACGACAGCGATGGGCTCGGCCGGGTGTTCAACACACTCGGCGATGCCCAACGGACGGCAAGCGCGCAAAGCCCGTCGCAGGATGCCGACCAAAGCATGGCCCATGACAAGGACGCCCTGATCTCGTTCCTGAGGGTCGAGCTCGTTCATAATGCCGTGCCGGATGACCATGCCGAGGCGTTGTTCAACCTTGTGGAACTCTGGAATACGAATAACAAGCCGGAGCGGGCCCGAGAGGCACGGCAGTCGCTGGAAACGACCTACCCGGACAGTCCCTGGACCAAAAAACTTCCACCGGCCAAGGCGCCGTGAGGCGGCGGGGGAACGGCTCTTCCTGCGGTCCCGTGGATGAGGGTACGCTGGTCAGGGCGCGGCCAGGCGGTGAGGATCGAACGTCCGCCGCGCCGACCGAGTCGATGCAACGAAACATACCTTTCGAGGAGATCATCATGCTCGTGGGCTCGTGCGACGATGGACGAGATGGAACTCGGTCGTGGCTTCCTGGCGGTCTGCCGGGGCGACTTGGCCGAATCCTGCTCGCCACCTGCATGCTGGCATCGTGGGGTGTGACAGCCACCTGCGTCGTCCCGTCGGTCGCCATCGCCCAGGACGAGGAGGCCCTCGTCGATGACGGGGCGGCCGGAGTCGAGGAGGGCACAAGCTACCTCACGTTTCTCTTTCAGGCCCTGGGTATCAAGTATGTCATCGTCTTCCTGCTGCTCTCGTTCGCGCTGGTGGCCTTGCTCGTCATGTGCTTCATGCAGTTCCGCACATCGGTGCTGATGCCCCCTGGGCTCAGCGAGCAGTTCGAGCAGCACCTCGAGAACAAGGAGTTTCAGCAGGCGTATGAACTCGCGAAGAACGACGATTCGTATCTGGGCAGGGTGCTCGCCGCGGGCATGAGCAAGCTCCAGTCCGGTTACCCGGCGGCGGTCGAAGCCATGCAGGGTGCGGAGAACGAGCAGGCCATGGCGCTCGAACACAAGATCAGCTTCGTATCGCTCATCGGCGCCCTCGCCCCGATGTTCGGCCTGCTGGGCACGGTGGACGGCATGGTGGCGGCATTCATGAAGATCGCCCAGAGCACGACCACGCCGAAGCCGAACGAGCTGGCGCAGGGTATCTCGCAGGCCCTCGTCACGACCCTCATCGGCCTCTGGCTCGCCATTCCTGCCATCGCCTGCTACGCCCTTTTCAAGAACTGGCTGCAGCGATTCAACATGGATGTCGACGACGAGAGCATGCGGCTCATGTCCCGGTTCCAGAGCATGGGCAAGAAATAGCGCCGTCTCGCATTCCTTCTCGGGCCGGAGCCCCATCACACCATGGCGCGCAAACAGGGCGACGGTCCTTCACAGACCGAGATCGACATGACGCCGATGATCGACGTCACGTTTCAGTTGATCACGTTTTTTGTATTCACCCTCAACTTCTCGGAGGCGGTGCAGGACGATCGGATCCAGCTGCCGCTGAGCCAGTTGGCGAAGCCGGCGGAGGGGCCGCCTGCCGATCCAATCACGCTGCAGCTCATGAACAACGGCCAGGTGATCTACGCCGGGGAGCCCATCACACTCCAGGACATCGGCGGATATCTCGAAAACGAGAAGCGGGTCATGATCGCGGCCAGCAAGGAGCCCAACGCCGCCACGGTGATCCTCAGGGCCGACGGCCGCTCCAAGACGGGCGACGTGCAGGAGCTCGTCAAGATCTGCCAGGAGAAGGGCTTCGAGCGATTCGTGCTGCGGGCGCAGTACGACGAAAGCAAGTGACGGGGAGTTGACGTGGCTTCGAAACGCGAACCGCTGCCGAACAAGATCGCCATCGACATGACGCCGATGATCGACGTCGTGTTTCAGCTGATCACGTTTTTCATGCTGACGCTGAAGAGCGTGGTGGCGGAGGGCGACTTCGATATTCGCATGCCGCTCGGCACCAGCGCGGGCGCGGCCCCGGAGGATCCGATCCCACCGGTCCGCGTGCGGATGACGGCGGGGCCCGACGGCGGGCGGACGAGCCTCACCATGAACGGACAGCCCGTGGGCGACTTCGAAGAACTCCGCCGCCGAGTGATC
>JAUMAF010000205.1:0-13258 GCA_032117045.1 Pirellulales bacterium
CTTCCACACAGGCACGACCTGGAAGTCGTGCGAAGCCATCATGCACGATCTGCGAATCGTGCCGAGTCAGGAGGAACACGAGGCGATACGTTTTCTGCCATGTCCGTGATGCGCCGACCCATGCCGGTGAGCTCTTACCGAGGCTCGTTGGGGGCCGAATCAATGGTTCTGGCCGCGTGTACAGCCGCCGTGTGTGATTTCGGTCACACCGCTGCGGATCACATGTCCCGGGATCCAAGGCACCCCCGGTTTTTTTAAACGAGCTCTCCGCATCACACGACGCCACGGCATTGCGGTGGAAAACGTATCGCTCCGCGTTCCCGGGCCGGTCTCGCCCTGCGTGCCCACATCAGGCTCACCGTGAGCCGCGGGCGGCCCACTGCTCGACACGCTGGGCGGGGGTCGCCTTCAACACCTTGGCAAACGCCTCGTCGAAAGTCGCGCCGTTGTCGAGCGCCTCGATGATCTGCGCGAGCCTGGTGCCCGCCGCGATCGCCGTGACAAACCCTCCGGCTGCCGCCGTCGCGGCTGCCGGCTCTGAGTGGCCGGCGAGGAAATCGGCCGGCGTACCGAGCTTCGGCAGGGCGGCCGACACCTCCCGCTTCCACTGCTGCACGCAGTCGGCCTTCGGAGCGACCCGAGCCGCCACCGCGCGGCCCGCTCCGCGGCTGAACCAAAGGGGCATGCCGCGGCCGGCACACGCGGCCGAGGCCACGGTTTCGGCGAGCATCGCCCGCACGTCATCGTCGGCATCGGCCGACGGCACGAGCATCGCGCCATAGACCACTTCCCCGGCCACACCGGCATGGCACGCGATCCCCCTGGGACGCTCGGCACCGGCGATGTTCTGCCAGAGTGCCGAATAGTCGACGGCCTGCTTGACGGCGTAGAGCACGACCCCGCCCTTCAGCAGCGGGCCATCGGCGACCAGCTCCTTCCGCACCCGTGCCGTGACCTCTTCCGCGGTGTCGGCCAGCGGCGCGAGCCGCACCGCCGGCAGGTTGCCGATCACGCACACGCCGGCCCGGGATTCCGTCACCGGCGGCTCGTCGGGGATCGCTCGCCGCCAGAGCTTCTCGCCGGCCAGCGTGCGGACTTGGGTCAGCTCCGTATCGGAGAGTGTCTTCGACTGCCCAGCCGCCACGATGGTCTCGAGCGGCGTCTTGCCGGTGAGCATGTCGAGCCGCGCCCCCTGACTGATCCAGTTCTCGATGAGGAGCGTATCCGCATCGGACAGGGGAGGGCGGCCAAGCGGCATCCGCTGGCCCTCGATGCCGGCGCCGCGAAGTTTTTTGACGAGCAGGCTGTCCGTCCCCTTGCCGGCAACGATCGCGGGGCCGCTCCGGCCTCCTCGGAGCAGGGCCTCCACGGTGGCCATACTGAAGTTCGCCTCCGTCTCGTCGCCGCCGTGGCACTTGTAACAGGTGGCGAAGAGCACGGGCGCTACGTCGGTCGCGAAGGACACCTCTCCTGTCTTGACCGGAACTACCCGGATCGCCGGTGTCGTGGCGGCGGACGCCGCAGCGGCCCCACCGCGGGCGAGCACGTCGATGCCGATCATGGGATCGGCCGCATCGCAGGCAGCGCCGGCGTCGATCCAGGCGATGAGGGTGGCCACGTCCGCCGACGATACTGTGCCGCCCCCGCGCGGCATGTCGCCGGTGAGGATCACCTCCACCAGGCGACTCGCATTGCCTGCCCCCCGCTGTACCATCCCGCTCTGCATCAGCCCGGCGTACGAGGCCATTTGGAAGTCGCCCTTGCGACCAGCGACGTGACAGCCGCCACATGATCTGGCGAGGATCGGGGCCACCTGTCGCGAAAAGGAGACGCCACCGGCCCTGCCGCCAACGACGGGCGGCAACGGCGGCTGACCCGTGGGGGTGCGCGGCCCGGGTATCGTGAGCATCGACACGTCCACGCCGGCTTTTTCCAGCTGTTTTCGCACGCCTGCGGCACGGTCGGCCAGCGTCTTGAACCCGGGTGGCGTTCGTGGCACGGCGGCCAGCGTCTCGAGTCCGACGATCGCTGCGGCGAGGGATTCGACGGCGGCGTCGCGTTCACCACCTTCCAACGACTTCGCGGCGGCGTCGATCTGTGCCCGGATCTGCTTCGGTGATGAAGAGACGTCTGCGGAAGAAGCTCGGGACGCTGTGCCGACGACCGGCTCCGCCGCGACCGCGCTCGTCAGCATCACGGCACACACAAGCGTCGTCGCCACCACCCGATGGCTCCGCCGCCTCCCGCGGACGTGCCGACCTATGCACATGAACGCTGTCATGAACAAGAGCATACGCCGGCCCTCGACACGGTGTCACGCGCTGATCGACCCGCGTCACCGCACGCCATCAGGCCGGGCGGTCGGGCAACGAATCCCCGAGAACAGGCCGCACCCGCTCCTCGTCACGGAGCCGGCGGCGAGCGCGTCGCCGATGCCGCCCGTGTCGCGAATCGCGGTCACGGCGCGGACGACTCGGCCGATGCCCGTGGTCCCCGTGCTGGATGGCAGCGGCTGCATTCATGGCGGTCGTGGCGGCGATAGCCGTGAGCCACAGGCCGCCGAGGACGAGCGCCACACGGCTGCAGACGGCCGCGCCGACCGCATCACCGAGGCCGCCCAGCAGACCGCCGAGTCCGAGCACCACGGCCAGCACGATCGGCAGGAGAAGCGTGGCGGCCAGTCCCCAGGCCAGGCTTCGTCGGATTCCGTCGCGGTGCATCGACACTCGGCCTCGGGCGATTGGTGCAGGGACGACAGAAGTGGATCGTCTCTCTGGCCCAGATTCTCGGGGGCCGCGCTCCGGCGAGTCAAACAACCCCTTCGACGAGGCTCTTTTGCGGCCGGACGGAGCCCTGAGTGGCTTGGTTGCTCCTCAGCAGGTGCCCCGTCGGAAACGAGGCGGAGCGACCGCCGCTCTCCGGCGTGGTGGCCACGGCCGCTAGCTTCGGACGATACTGGCGACAGTCCCCTGACGCGGAGGTGCACCATGCGAGTCACGAGCGGCGTTGGATGGCCGTAGACTGTTGCTCGACTGCCGGCTCCGGGTTCACGCCCCGAATCACGATTCCCCGACCTGTTGATGTTGAAGGGCGGCACGATCCGCATGCATGCCTTCCAAGCCCCTCCGATGCCGCGACAGACCCGCGTGATGCCGCGACGCGCGGCCTGGCTCGCCGCCGCGGCTTTATGGCTTATGGCCACGGCGACCCACGCCGACCGTGTAGAACTTGCCGACGGGCGGGTGCTCGAGGGCCGGTTCGCCAAGCTGCCCGGAGTGGCGGTCGACCCGCTGGCCGAAGAGGGCGGGGGCGGCACCGCCAGCGAGCCGATCCTGATGTGCGACGACGAGCTCACCCGCACGATGGTCTCCAAGCGGAAGGTCACGAGGGTTGAAGAAGCCCCGCTCGACCCCGGGATCGAGCGGGTGAAGATCCCGCAGCGGGTTCCCGAGAATGGCCGCCGCGTGGCAGGCATCGGCGGCATCATAGAGACGACGCCGTTCGATGCCTTCGGCCGCCGCATCCTCTCGCTGGCGACCGCGGGCGGCCGCGTTGACGTGGTGCAGGGGATTACCGAGATCACGCCGCGGTGGACCCGCATCGAAGGCGTGCAGACCGAGAAGCCGCTGCTTCTCGACATGCGGCTGGCGACCACGTCGATCCCGCCAGACGTGCTCAAGCGGGTGATTTCCCAGCACATCGACCGCACGAACCCCGACGAGCGGCTGCGGGTGGTGCGACTCCTGCTCCAGGGCGATCGCTACGACGACGCGACCCGCGAACTTGACGAGGTGCTCGCCGATTTTCCCGATCTGGCCGAACTCGCCAAGGAACGCCGTACGATCACCCAGCTCGCCGCGGCGCGGGTGCTCGACGAAATCAGCATGCGGGGCAGGGTGGGGCAGGACCGCCTCGCCCTCCAGATGCTGGAGGCGTTTCCGGTCGAGAACGTCGAGGGGGAGGTGCTGGAGGCCGTCCGCGAGGCCCGCGACCGCTATCGCGACCGCCGCGATCTCGCCACGCGGCTGATCGCGGCCATCCGCGAGCGGCTGGCGGCGCTGGGCGAGGGGGAGCCGACCGCGGAGGCGGCGGCGGTCATCGACGAGATGCAGCGGGAACTCTCCTTCACGTCACTCGACCGTCTCGCCACGTTCAACCGCGTGGGCACCGATCCAGCCATCCCAGCCGACCGGGCCCTCGCCATCGCGATCAGCGGCTGGCTTCAGGGCGCAGCGACGGCAAACGACAACCTCAAGGTGGCGATTTCCGCCTCTCGGGTGCGGGACCTGCTCCGTGACTATCTCAGGACGTCGGACCAAGCCGACCGCGAAGCACTGCTCGTGCGACTCCGAGGCGAGGAGGCGGGCGACCCGGCGACCATCGCGTCGCTGGCGGCCCACATGAAGCCGCCGCTCGATCCTCCAGAGTCGCTGTCTGCGGGGCTCTTCGAACTGTCGGTGCCCGGCCTTGCGGGCGCTGACGCGACCCGCTGCCTGGTGCAGGTGCCGCCGGAATACGACCCCCTCCGCCGGTATCCCACGATCGTGTCCCTCCACTCGGAGTCATCGACGCCGCTCAACCAGATCGAATGGTGGGCGGGCCTGCCCGGCCCCGACGGCACCCGCCTCGGACAGGCCAGCCGCCGCGGCGCGATCGTCGTCGCCCCGGCCTGGGGACAGCCCCATCAGACATCCTACGACTACTCACCCCGCGAGCATGCCGCCGTGCTCGCAGCGGTTCGCGAGGCGATGCGCCGCTTCTCGATCGACACCGATCGCGTGTTTCTCTCGGGCCACTCGCTCGGAGGTGACGCCGCCTGGGACATCGGCCTCTCCCACCCGGACCTCTGGGCCGGCCTGATCGCGATCGTGCCCTCGGCCGGACGCTACGTGACCCACTACTGGGCCAACGCCCGCACGCTGCCGCTCTATGTTGTCGGCGGCGAACTCGACCGGGGCAGCATCCAGCGAAATGCGATCGATCTCGACCGCTATTTCTCGAAGGGCTACGACGCCACCTATGTGGAATACCGTGGCCGCGGCCACGAGCACTTCTCCGACGAGATCCAGCGGATCTTCGACTGGATGGGCCGCAAGAGGCGGGACTTCTTCCCCAAGGAGATCGAGGCCGTCTCGATGCGGCCCTGGGACCGGTTCTTCTGGTGGGTCGAGATGGAGGGCCTCCCGCCGCGAACCGTCGTGCTGCCCGAGCAGTGGCCACCCGCCGCCGGCGTGCGGCCCTTCCAGATCGAGGCGAAGGTGGGCGCCACCAACTCGCTCTCGGTACGGTGCGGTGCCGATCGGGTCCGCGTCTGGCTCTCGCCCGAGCTGGTCGATTTCACGCGTCCTTTAACAGTGACGCTCGATGGCCAGCGGCTGCTCAAGGGCCCGGCCACACCCGACGCGCAGGTAATGCTCGAAGACCTCCGCCAGCGGGGCGACCGCCAGCATCCGTTTTGGGCCGTCGTCGAATCGGCCCGCGGCAGGGCGACGCCCTAAACGCGATCCTGCCCCGTCGGCTACCGATTCGCCGCGGGCTCGGCGGGGCGGCGGGCCACCTCCGGCTCCTGCTGCGACCGCGGGAGCACGAGGCCGACGACGTACCAGCCCTGCGACCGCGACTCCATCGCGAGCCCGGCGGTGCCGAAGTACCGCCGCACGGTCTCGAAGTCGGGCAGCGTGCTGCCGTCGATCCGCTGCTCGCGAACACTGCCGGCCTTACCGTCGCCCAGCATGTCGTTGAGCAGCTGACCGGTGAGGCTCTTCGACTTGGGCATCGCGCCCTGACGAAGCAGCTCGTAGGCGGGCCGGACCGTCTCGTCTTCGCGGGCAAAGCCGCGGGCCGAGGAGCCGGCCGCGACGTATTTGCCCAGTTCCGCCTGCATCGCGGTGTAGTCAGCCGACGTCGCCAGGGCCTCACCCTTGTTGGCGAGCACCCGTTCGAGAATGTCGCGGTGCGATGCGATCAGCAGATGGCCATGGGCGACGGCGACGGTCGAATGCGGCAGCAGCTTTTCGTCGGTCTCACGCAGCCGCTGGCGACGGCGGTGGGCCTCGTCGTCGGGGTCGTGATCGGCGTGCGTCACCGCGCCGCCGGGAGTCTCGACCTCCAGCTTGGGGATCGCCATCGAGCGGTCGATCAACTCCCAGGCTACCTGGCCGTTGATGTCGATCTTCTGCATGTCGCTGTCGGCATCCATGACCTTGGCGACGGTGGCGGCGACGCGGGCCTCGTCGGCCACTTCCATCGCGATCACCAGCCGCTCGCTGTCGGTGCCGATCGGATCGACGTGGTCGGTGATCACCGACAGCCGCTTGCCAAGGCAGGCCACGAGATCCTTCTCGACGTCGATCTGCGGGCCATCCGGATCCTCTTTGAGCGACGCGATCACGTCGTCAAACACTCCCTTGTCGCCGACGATGTCGTCGACGAGCGACTCGGCCGATCCGAAGGCGGTCTGCACGTCCCACTGGAGGGCTCCCCAGCCCGACACGTCGCGAGGCACCCACGCCGCCGGCGCCATGTCGGTCGCGTTCGGAAAGCGGAGCATCCGGGCCGCCAGATCGAACCGTTCGACCGAGTCGGGATCGCGGCCGGGCAGTGGCGGGGCATAGATCATCGAGTGGTGCCGCAGGCCATGCGTGCCCTCGCTGAACACCAGCACGCCGCCGGCCGATTTGACCGCGTCGAAGCCCTGCCGGCGGAGAATCGCCACATAGTCAGGCCCCTTTCGCTTCTCCCGGGGCGGGTTGCTCGCCTGATATGCGGCCGCGAAGGTGAGCGGATCGATGAACCACCGCAGTGGGGCCGACGCCGCGGGCACGTGGCTGCCACATTCGTCGATCACCGCCTTGAACGCATCGACGGTGGCAAGGCTGTCCTGACGCCCCTGCGTGAGCACGGCAAATGCCTGGCCGACCTGGATCGCATCATCGCCCACGATCAGGGCGTGGGGAGCCAGCGCGAAGGCCACTCGGCGCCGCCGCGCCGCCCCATCGGACCGCACGTCGTTGGGATCGGCAGGCAGTTCGTAGACAGTGAGTTGCGGGGGTGCCGACGCGATCGTGACCTTCGTCGCCTTCTGTTCGAGCAGCCTGCCGCTGATTCGCTCGACCAGGGCTTTGGCGTCTGCCTCGTGGCCCGTCGTATCGACGAGCATGACCGTGGCCAGCATGCCGTTTTCCCCCTGGATGGCCGCGGCGGCGAGTTCGCCTCCCGGCACCTTCTCGAGATCCTCGAGCGTGAGGCCCAGTTTTGCCAGCCGCTGCTTGCCATTCTTCGAGACCTGCTCGCGGAGGTGATCGATAAACGTCTTCATCGCGGGATCGGCGATCAGCTGGCCGTAGGGAGAACGATCAAACCGTTCTTGAAGGCCGCGGAAGTCGCTGATGCTGATCCATGCGCGGGTCGTGGCCGGAAAGATCTTCTCGCTCGGCGGAAGGCCCTCGGCGACCGCCCTCGCCGTCCAGGCCGTGAGCGACACGTGCAAGCCGACGACGACGGCGAAGAACGGGAGCCACCGGCGGGCCTTGATGCTTGCTTGCACGAAACGACTCCTCGAAAGGGTTTGCGAAATCCGCACGACCGGACTGCTGTCAATCAGTATCGTGCGTTGGAACGGTTGTTCTGGACTCGATCAGGCAGCCTTGGGCCGGCAGTGGCTCCCGACGAGGGCAACCGCTGCGACTGAGAAGACTGGCGAAGTCTCGCAAGAACGTCAGAAACCCTCAACACCGACTGCCGAAGGATCCATCTCGCTCGCCCAGCGCGGAGCTGCGTAGTCTGGGCGAGGCGGGCGAAGCGGCGTGGAGGACCAGCAGGGCCGTCATCGCGGCAATCATGACCGCGGCCAGCGTCGTATCCGCCACCGCGGCACCACGGTTCAAAAACGCCACGCCCGCCATGAGGACCACCGTGGCGGCCATGCCCACTGCCACCGCCGCCAGCAAGGCGATCGCCGCCATCGGCCCCTGGGGATTCGTCGCCTCCGCTCCCCAGAGCACGGCAGCGACAACGGCAGGCCAGCCGAGAATCAAGGCGTAGAATCCGATCGCCGCGAGAGCATCGGCGAGCGAGCCGGATGCTCGCGGCCTGCCCGGCGCCGATTGGACGAGCAGCGCACGCCGTCTGGCATCTTCGTCGCCGGCGGCGACCGTCGCGGCGGGGCCGGCGAGGGCTAGGAACCAGGTGGACGCGATCACCGCGTACCACCAGGCGTATTCGCGAGCGAGAAAATAGCAGGCGACCATCGCGGCGAGCGTGGATGCCATCGCCAACCGGTCGAGGGACGACGTGCCATGGGAAATGTGCGTCGCGTCGGCGTGCCGAAGAAACGTTTCATACCCGTCGCGGGCCCGCGGCATGGTCGTCATGTCCCCGCCCCAGCGACGCGATCGCGCAGCGAGCGACGCGACGGCCAGCGCGGCCCAGCAGCCGATTGCCGCGACGGCCGACCAGACCACCTGGCCGGGAATCGACGCCGCAGCGGCTGCCAGCGCCGCCATGACGAGCGCCTGACTCGCGGCGGGGGCCGGTGCGACACCGGCGCAGGCGGCGCGGTGCACGACCCAGCCCGAGGCGGCCGTGCTCGCGATGAGGGCGATCGGGGCGTACCACACAACGACAACGGACGGCGTCGCGAGCAGGAGGACCACCACCCCGGCCACAGCACCACCCATCGGCCAGGCCACACGGCCGATCCACACCGCTCCCGGTCGAAGGGCGGCGTTGCCGGCCGGCAGGGAGCCCACCGCCGCGATCGCCGCCAAGCCGCCGCAGGCGATGGCGATCGAGATCGTCTGCGGCGTGACATCGAGGCGGGCCACCGCGGCCGCCGCCACCACCGCCAGCGTCAGCGAGATCCACGACGCAGGCCGCCGCATGTCGATCCGCACCAGAATCGGGAGGGCCGCCCCGCCCATGCTCACGCCCCGCCGCGGGGACGCACCCGGCCCTGCACGCGGAGCGGCAGGCCGAGAATCCGCAGGAAGCCCTCGGCATCGGTCTGATCGTACGAGCCGCCCCCTTCCATCGAGGCGATCGCCTCGTCATAGAGGCTCTGGCCGCTCGTGCGGCTCTTCACGAGCATGTTGCCCTTGTAGAGATTGAGCTCCACCGTGCCGGAGACAGGCCGCTGCGCCTCGCGGATGAACGCCAGCAGGGCATCCATCTTCGCGCAGTACCAGAATCCGTAATACACCATCTCGGCCACCTCGGGTGAGAGCCGGTCGCGGAGGTGCACGAGGTCGCGGTCGAGCGTCATCTGCTCCACGAGCCGGTGGGCCTCGTAGAGGAGCGTCATGCCCGGCGCCTCGTAGACCCCGCGGCTCTTCATGCCGACGAGGCGGTTCTCGACGATGTCGGTGCGGCCGATGCCATTGCGGCCGCCGATCGCGTTGAGCTCGAGGACGATGTCGTGAGCCGCGAGTGTCTTGCCGTTCACGCGAACGGGCACACCCGATTCGAAATCGATCGTGACGAGTTCGGGGGTGTCGGGGGCCTGCTGCGGCGAGACGGTCATGCCGAAGTCCACCAGCCCGAAACCGTCGGTCGTGAGTTCCTCGAGAAGGCCCGCCTCGTAGCTCGTGTGCAGGCAGTTCTCGTCGGAGCTGTAGGGCTTCCCCTTCGACGCCTTCACCGGGATGTTTCGCTCGTCGCAGAACTCGATCAGTTCCTTGCGGCCCGGAAACCGCCCGCGAAACTCGGCGATCCGCCAGGGGGCGAGAACCTTGATCGTCGGGTCGAGCGCCTCGGCGGCAAGCTGGAAGCGGCACTGGTCGTTGCCCTTGCCGGTGGCGCCGTGGGCATAGACCGTGGCCCCCTCGCGGTGGGCGATCTCCACGCAGACCTTCGAGATCAGCGGCCGGGCGATCGAGGTGCCGAGCAGATAGGTGCCCTCGTAGCGGGCCTGCCACTGCATCGTCGGAAAGGCGAAGTCGCGGCAGAGCTCCTCGCGGACATCGACGATCATCGACTTGATCGCGCCGCAGTCGCGGGCCTTCTTGAGCGTCGCCTCGCGATCCTCGCAGGGCTGGCCGAGATCGACATAGACGGCGATCACGTCGTAGCCCTGTTCGATGAGCCAGCCGAGGATCACCGAGGTATCAAGGCCGCCCGAATAGGCGAGCACGCATTTCTGTTTCATCGCTTGTCTCTTTCTTCCAGACTCGTCTTCCAGATTCCGCTTCCGGCTTCTGCTTCCGGCTCTCGGGGTTCAGACCTCGTGCACGAGCGCCATATTGTGGCCGCCCGTCCCGAAACCGGAACCCGCCACCAACAAAATCCGGTCGCCACGGCTGAGTCGCCCCTCGCGGAGGCCCCAGGCGGTGATCCGGTCGAGGAGCACGCTGGCGTCGTGGGTGCCACCCATGGCCAACGGCGTCACGCCCCAATAGAGCGCCATCTGCCGAAGAGTGGCCGGGTTGTCGGACAGCCCGACGGTGGGCACGGCCCCGCGCCGCTTCGAGCGGGCGATCGCCGTGAGGCCCGACCGGCTGGCCACCACGAACAGCTTCGCATCGAGTTCACCGGCAATCCGGCTGGCCCCATCGACCACGGCCTGCGTGATCGGGTGCAGGCCCTCCACAAGAAACTCCGGTGACGGGAGAAACTCCTGCACTGGCACCCCGGCCGAGCCCTTCTCGGTCATGAAGCGGCCCTCCATGTAGTGCCAGCGGTCGGCGAGGTATTGTTTCTCGGTCTCGCTGGCGATCCGCCGCATCATCTCGACGACGAGCCGCGGGTGCTCGCCGATCGCCGTTTCGCCGGAGAGCATGCAGGCGTCGGCCCCGTCGAGGATCGCGTTGGCCACGTCCGTGGTCTCGGCCCGCGTCGGCCGCCGGGCATGCTGCATGCTGTCGAGCATCTGCGTGGCCACGATCACCGGCTTCTGATATCGCTGGCAGGCACGGATGATCCGCTTCTGCACCATCGGCACGCTCGCCACATCGGTCTCCACGCCGAGGTCGCCACGGGCCACCATCACGGCATCGGCGGCATCGACGATCGACTCGAGATTGTCGACGGCCTCCCGCTTCTCGATCTTGGCGACGACCCTGGCGAGAGAGCCTCGGGTCCGCAGCAGTTCCTTGAGAAGCTTCACCTCGACGGCGGACCTCACGAACGACAGGCTCACGAAATCGACGCCAGCCGCGGCCGCCCACTCGGCGTGCTGCCAGTCGGCCGCGCTCATGGCCGCGACGGAGAGCTTCACGCCGGGAAGGTTCACCCCCTGGCGGCTGCGGACGATGCCACCCTGCACGATGCGGCACCGCACCCACTCCGTGTTTCGCTCCTCGACGACGAGGCTGATCGTGCCGTCGGCGAGCATCACGGAATCGCCGACCGCGAGTTCGTCAACGAGCGGCTCGTAGGTGACGGTGAACTCCCCGGCTCCGCCCGGCTGGGTGCCACGGATGAACTTGATCGATTCCCCTTCGACGCAGTCCACCGCGCCGCCGGGCAGCTCGCCAAGCCGGATCTTGGGGCCGGCGAGGTCGGCGAGCACACCCACCGGCCGGGCCAACTCGTCGGACAGCCTCCGAATCCGATCGAGTGATTCCTGATGCTCGGCCATCGAGCCGTGGGCCATGTTGAGCCGAAACACATCGACACCGGCGGCCAGGAGGCCGCGGAGCGCCTCCTCGGAGCGGGAGGCGGGGCCGAGCGTGGCCACGATCTTGGTGCGGACGATTTCGGGTGCGGCGGGAGTCATGGGGCTTCCTTGGTATGCGGGGACGGAGCCCAGAAGGGGCCGTAGCGTAGCATCTCGAGGCCCCCGTAAGGCTGCGGGCTGCACCGTGAAAGCCGACCGGCCGTGAGGCCGCGGGGAATCGGGGAATGCGGATCGAGCGTCGTGCCGACTGAAGCCGTGCCGGATTGGTTCGCCGGCGGTGGGCATGCTCGGCGCCGGGGATTTTGCTACGGGATGCCCCGCTGGCCGACTGGGAATCACTCGTGAGTCGCAAAGATTCCCGGCTTCTGTGCGTGCCCACCGACCGGCGACTCAGCAGCGGGAGCGTTTCAGCATCTGGAGGATGCTGATTGGCAGCCAAGAGACACCTCGGCTGTCCCTTCGGCTGCCTCCAGCCCGCAACGGCCACGACGGCGTTGTGGGCGTGAAACAAGTTCCCGGCTTCTGTGCGTGCCCACCGACCGGCGACTCAGCAGCGGGAGCCCTGCCCTCAACAGCCGAACACACGGCGGGCGTTGGCGGTGGTCGCCGCTGCAAAGAGGTCCAGAGACTCGCCGCGGGCGAGGGCCAGGCAGCGGGCGGTATGGACGACGTTGGCCGGTTCGTTTCGCTTGCCGCGGAACGGCTCCGGTGACAAAAACGGGCTGTCGGTCTCGACAAGCAGGCGGTCGAGCGGCACGCCCGTGGCCACCTCCCGAAGTGCTGCAGACGACCGAAACGTCACCATGCCGGCGAAGCCAAGGTGGCAGCCGAGTTCGATCGCCTCGGCGGCCTCCTCGGCCGTGCCCGTGAATGAGTGCAGCACCGGCCTCAATGGCCCGCGTCCGATCGCCTCCCGAAGCATGTCGAGCGTGTCGCGAAGGCTCTCCCGGGTGTGGATCACGACGGGAAGCGACAGCCGCTGGGCAAGCCGCAGATGTCGGTCGAAATACTCCCGCTGAAGCTCCGGCGGGGCGGTCGTGCGATACCAGTCGAGGCCGGTCTCCCCAACGGCGGCCACGCGACCCGAACCGGCGAGCCGTTCGATGCGGTCCCATTCGCCGGGCTCGGCTTCTGCGACGTCATTGGGGTGAATGCCGGCGGCCGCCACGATGCCGGGTTCGCGGGCGGCTAGTTCCGCCGCGGCCTCGCTGTCGGCGGCCCGTGTGCCGATGACCGCCATCCGCGTCACCCCGGCGATCCGAGCTCGGGCGAGCACCTCGGGCAACTCCGCCCCGAACCGCATCGGATCGAGGTGGCAGTGACTGTCGAAGAGATCCATGCCGCGGGAATCTCGGGAGTCTCAGGACGCTGCCGATGTCGGAGCGGCGCCTGAGCCGGATCGGCCCGAGAGGCCGGCCCTCAGCTTTGCGGCGAGTTGCTCGAGCACGTCGAGGTGCTGGCGGGTCGACTGCTTCGCGGCCGTCACCAGATCGGCGGCTGCCGCATCGGTGCCGACGGATCCCGTCAGCCCATCGAGGTCGGCAAGCTGCCGCTTGAAATCACCGATCACTCGCGGCAACAGCGACCGCAAATCGACGTCGTGAAGCCCCGTGAATGACAGCGGGTAGGCCGCCCGAACGGGCA
>JAUMAF010000206.1:0-27328 GCA_032117045.1 Pirellulales bacterium
GCGTGAAACAAGATTCCCGGCTTCTGTGCGTGCCCACCGACCGGCTCCTCAGCATCGGGAGCCGCAGCCTCGGCAGCAAGACAGCAGCATCTGGAGGATGCTGCCAGGCAGCCAAGAGACACCTTGGCTGTCCCTTCGGCTGCTATCAGCCTGCAACGGCCAGGATGGCGTTGCAGGCGTGAGACAAGATTCCCGGCTTCTGTGCGTGCCCACCGACCGGCTCCTCAGCATCAAAAGCGTGCTCAGAGGCCGAAGTAACGCTTCCATTCGTCGACGCCCTCGGGCCCCGGTTCCGGGGGCTTGGCGTCGGGGGACGGACGGCCGCGGGCGCGGCGGAGTTCGCGGGCGTCGGCGAGCCACTCCTCGCACGAGACCGCCTTGGCCCGCCGGCGACGAGCGGCGACCTGCAGACGCCGGTCGCTCGACACGACGACGAGATGCCCCGGGGATGTGTCGACTTCCACCAGTTCCTCGATCAGCGAATCGGCGTCGGGATACTCCCGCGCGAACCAGACGCGGATCCCGCCGTGGGAGAGCCGTGCCGGCAGGCCATCGGGGGCGCTGGCGGCGTCGAAGACCACGATCGTGTCCGACGCCTTGGCCCCCAGCACGTCGACGAGCATGTCGAGCAGCGCCGCTCGCGACTGCTCGAAACCTTTCGGACCTCGCGCGGCGCCGAACACGCCGGAGGCATGCAGCAGGTTGTAGCCGTCGATGATCAGGGTCATCGTGCGACAGCCGATCTATTGTTCAGGAAAGGCATCGAGCTAGGACAGCCGGTGCTTCACACGTCCGCCCACGATGGTCGCCACCGCCCTGCCCTGCAGCGTCCAGCCGTGGAACGGTGAGTTGACGCTCTTCGATTGGAACGACTGCGCATCGACCCGCCACGAGAGGTTGGGATCGATGAGGGTGATGTCGGCGACCGCGCCGGGCCGAAGCGAGCCGCGGTTGATGCCGAGAATCTTCGCCGGGAGCGTGCTCATCGCCTCGACGAGCCTCGGCCAGCCGAGGCGGCCGGTGGCGACGAGCCGGGTCACGCAAAGCCCCACGGCCGTCTCGAGGCCGAGGATGCCGAACGGAGCCCGGTCGAGCTCGAGCATCTTCTTCTCGCGGGCATGCGGCGCATGGTCGGTGGCGATGCAGTCGATCGTGCCGTCGACGAGCCCCTCGATGATTGCCTCGACGTCGGCCTGGGTGCGAAGGGGCGGGCTCATCTTGAAGTTGGAGTCGAACCCGCGGAGGCTCTCATCGGTGAGGGTGAAGTGATGTGGGCAGGCCTCGGCGGTGACCCGCGAGCCCCGCTTCTTGGCCTCACGGATCAGGGCCACGCCGCCGGCCGTGGAGACATGCATTGCGTGAAGGCGGCCCCCGGTGACCTCCGAGAGGGCGATGTCGCGGCCGATCATCACCTCCTCCGCGGCGGCCGGCATGCCGGTGAGCCCGAGCACCAGCGAGACGAGCCCCTCGTGCATCACGCCGCCCCGCGAGAGTTCGAGCACCTCCTCGTGGGCGAGGATGGGCTTGTCGAACATCCGGCAGTATTCGAACGCCCGCCGCATCAGCTCCGCGTCGTAGACCGGGGCGCCATCGTCGCTGAAGGCCACCGCGCCGGCCTCCACGAGCTGGCCGATCTCGGCGAGCTCCTTGCCCTCGCGATTGCGGCTCACGCAGGCGACGACAAACACGTTGCAGGTGTCGGCACGCGCGGCCTTTTGGTGGATGAACTCCACCGCGGCCTGCGTGTCGATCGGCGGCTCCGTGTTGGGGATGCAGGCCACGCTCGTGAAGCCCCCGACGAGGGCTGCCCGCGTACCGGTCTCGATCGTTTCGTCCTCTTCGCGGCCCGGCTCCCGCAGGTGCACGTGCATGTCGATGAGCCCCGGCGCGACGATCAGCCCGCCCGCGTCGATCGTCTCGTCGGCCTTGCCGATCGGCTGCGCGCCGGCGTGGCCGATGGAGACGACCTGCCCGTCGCGGACGAGTACGTCATCGACCCGGTCGATGCCCTGAGAGGGATCGACGACCCGGCCGCCGCGAATGAGAAGCGTGGCCATCAGAAAACCCTCGCAGCGGAGAGAGCGCTATCGGCGACCTGCCGACCGATCGCATCGGGATGTCGCGGCCCGCAGGTCAGCCAGAGCACGGCCATTCGCACGGCGAGTCCGTTGGCGACCTGCCCGAGGATCAGCGACTGTGGGCAGTCGGCCACCTCGGCGGTCACTTCGACCCCGCGGTTGATCGGTCCCGGCGCCAGGATCAGCAGGTCCTTCTTGGCCCGCTTGAGCCGCTCGCGGGTCATGGCATAGAGATGGGCATATTCGCGGACGGAGGGAAACGGCCGCGTGTTCTGCCGCTCGAACTGGATCCGCAACAGATTGAGCACGTCGCATCGCGGCACGATCGCGTCGAGATCGTGCGAGACCTCGACGCCCAGTTCTCGCCAGCGGTCCGAGACCAGCGTGGGCGGGCCGCAGACGATGACCTTCGCCCCCAGTTTGACGAGACCCCAGAGATTCGACCGCGCCGTCCGGCTGTGGGCGATGTCGCCGACGAGGCCGACGGTGACCCCTGAGAGGTCGCCGAGCCGCTCCCGGATCGAGAAGATGTCGAGCAGTCCCTGCGTGGGATGTTCGTGCGGGCCGTCGCCGGCGTTGATCACTCCCACGGAGAGGTGCTGGGCGAGCAGATGGGGCGTGCCGGGGGTCACGTGCCGCACCACGACCGCGTCGATTCCCATGGCCTCGAGATTCTTGGCCGTGTCGATGAACGACTCGCCCTTCGAGAGACTGCTCGACGAGGCCGAGAAGTCGATGACATCAGCCCCCAGGCGGCGGGCCGCCAGAGCGAAGCTGGTTTTGGTCCGCGTGGAGTTCTCGAAGAACAGCGTGACGACCGTGGTGCCACCCAGCACGGTGAGCTTGCGGCGGCAGCCGTCGGTCGCCTCCTTGAAGAGCGTAGCCGTGTCGAGCAGCATGCGGATCTCGTCGGGAGTGAGCCGTTCGAGATCGAGCAGGTGCCGATGGCTCCACTGCTGCGGCACCGTCTGCTGATCGAGCGTGGGCATGGCCATTCGGGGGTCCAGCGCTGGGTTCAACGGATGGGGTTCAACGGGTGGGGGCGCGATCCACACACCCCTCGAAGGTGGAACTGTGGAGTCGGGGCGGCGGCGGATTCTAGCAAACAATCGAGGTTTCGGGCGGTTTCGGGCAGCTTTTGCGGGGCGGCGACCGCGGCGGTGGTTGCCCTTGCTCCGGCCGGAGGGCGATCCCTACCCTCCCTTCCGCCTGCAGTGGCACGTTGATTCCATTCCTCGGTCCCCGGCTTTCTCGGTTCCTGTTTTCGCCCGTGGTGTCAGACACCGGGTGGCCGTGGCCCAGACGCCCGTCGAGCATCGTATTCATGAACGGCATCGTTCGGTCGATTTCCGGCTTCTGGCCGGCCTGCGGGGTCCTTCTCGTCTGTTCGACGGCCGGCTGCACATCGGCCATCAGCACGGCCTATCTTCGCGACACCTTCTGGGAGTCAGCGGACCACGCGGCCGAGCCGACTTCTCCAGACGACACCGACGACATGCAGTCGGCCGTCGCCGATGACACGGCCAGCGACGGCCTTGCCCCCGACGAGGCCGGCGAGATCGACGAGGAGCGGCGTGCTGCGGCCATCGACGAAGCGGTGCAGCGTCTGGCCAAGCTCGGAGACCTCGACGAGGCCACGCAGACCACGCTCATGGAGACGCTGCAACGCACTCAGCAGGAAGATTGGCCGGTCGTCGTCGAGGCGTTTGCGACCTCACTCGAGGCGAGTGGCGACTCTTCTCGAGCGGCAGCCGAGGCGGTCGTCGAGCGGGCGTCGGCCTCTGTCAGACCCGCGTCGCATGTCGTCGCCAAGGCCGATCTCGACGAGACCGCCACGCGAACGTCGCTGCCGCCTGCGGAGCCTGTTGCCGCTGCCGTCACCGCGGCTCCGGCGCCTCCGGAGCCGACGCCGGTCAACGTCGAATCGGAGGCAACAACCGTGCCGATCGCTCCCGAGACGGTCGTGCCCGTCGAACCGGTTCCGTCGCTCGCCGTGCGGAACGCCTGCTTCGCGTCACGGGTGCAGGCCTGGGGCGTGGTCGATCGCTTTGTGGAGAGCCAGTTTCGGCCCGGGCAGGAGCTGATCGTCTACTTCGAACTCGACAACCTCTCGGCGGGTGAGTCGCCGGCAGGCCACACCACCTGCATCGACGCCACGCTCACGCTCGTCGATGGCGACGGGCGAACCGTCCACGACTGGAGCTTCGAGCCGATCGCCGAGACCTGCCGCGCCAAGCGGCACGACTACTTCGCCCGGTATGTGATCCGGATTCCGGAATCGGTCCAGGCTGGCGACTGCCGCATCGACGTCGCCGTCGTCGACACGCTCGCCGGCACGACCGCGAGGGCCTCGCTGCCCCTCGGCATCGTCAACTGACGGTGAGCTGCCGTACGACCCGCTGGTTCGCGACGATCGGCTGTCGTCGGATAGAATGTGCAGTCCGCGCACATTCTGTTGCTTCGTACCAGCAAGAGTCCGCCAGTGCCGATCGTTCGCACGCAGCATCTCGAGAAGACGTTTGCCGGCGCAGATGCCGCCGCTGCCGTCCCGGCGGTTCGGGGCGTTGACCTGCTCGTCGAGGCCGCGGAGTTCTTGGCCATCACCGGGGCGTCGGGGTCTGGCAAGAGCACGCTTCTCCACATGATCGGCGGGATCACCAGGCCCACGTCGGGTCGGATGCTCCTCGAGGGCGTGGATCTGGCGACGCTCGATGACGACGGTCTCGCCGCGGTGCGGCGGCGGCGCATCGGGTTCGTCTTCCAGCGATACAACCTGCTTCCGGAGCTCACGCTCGCGGAGAACGTCGCCCTGCCCCTCGTGCTCGACGGCGTCGGGCCGGCTCCGGCGGAGGCGGCCGCGCGGGAATCGCTCGAAAAAGTCGGCATGGCGCATCGCGCGGCCCATCGCCCCGATGCCCTTTCGGGTGGCGAGCAGCAGCGGGGGGCGATCGCTCGGGCCTTGGTCACGGGGCCGGCGCTCGTGCTCGCCGACGAGCCGACCGGCGCTCTCGATTCCACCAACTCCGCCCGCGTGGTGGAACTCCTGCAGCGGCTGGTCGCCGATCATCGGCAGACGGTGATTCTCGTCACGCACGACGCGGTAGTTGCCGCCGCCGCGACACGCGTGGTGCGGATGCGGGATGGCCTGGTTGAGTCCGACACCGCGGCGGGAGTCGCCTCCCGATGAGGTTTCGCACCCTGCTCCTGCGGCAGTGGCGAAACCGGCCGGGCCGCGCGCTGGCGGCGGCTGCCAGTGTGGCCGTCGCCGTCGGGGCCGTCGTGGCGACCTGGGCGGCGGCCGACGCGTCGCGGGCCGGGTATCGCCGACTCACCGAGACCGTTGCCGGCGTGCCTTCGATCGACATCACCGCACGGAACGGCGGACGGTTCGACGTCACGCAGGTGCCCCGGCTCGTCGACGTGCCGGGCGTTCGCGCCGTCGTGCCTCTCTTCTACCGTCCGACGCTGCTGCGGGTCGGCGAGCGCCGGCTCCGTGAAGTCGCCGTTGGCGTCGATGCCTCGGCCCTCGCGGCCGCCGGACTGCTCACGCTCGACTCAGGCGAGCCATGCCGCGAGAGCGACGAGGTGGTCCTCGACGCGACGCTCGCCCAAGGGCTCGGCGTGGGAGTGGGCGATGAGGTGCTCTTCTTTGCCCGTCGCCGGGTGGCGCGGATGCGGATCACCGGACTGGCGACGAGCGAGTCGCTTCGCTGGTTTGCCGAGGGAGCGACGGCGGTGGTCGACATCCAGGTGCTCGAGTCGATGTCGCTCTCCACCGCGGAGGTGGATCGGGTTCGCATCGCCCTGAACGCAGACGCCGACCGGCCGCGGACCCTCGCGGCTGTTTCGCAGCGGCTGCCGCAGTCGCTGGCAGCCGACATTCCGGTGGGGCGGGCCAGCATGGCCGAGGACGTGCTGCATTCGGCCAACCTCGGCCTCGACTTCGTCACCGCCCTGACCTCCGCGATGGCCTGGTTCATTGTCGGCAACGCCATGCTCATGAACGTCGCGGAACGCCGCCGCGGCCTGTCGCTGTTGCGGTTGCTCGGTGGCACGGGAGCCCAGGTGAGGCGGCTGATCACGATCGAGGCGGCGGTACTCGGCGGCCTTGGAGCGACGGTTGGGGCGGCGGTTGGCCTCGCGGCGGCCGGGCCGATCTCCTCCGGGATCTCGCGGGCGCTCCAGACGCCGTCCGCGGCGCTGGCGTGGCATCCGTTGCTCGTGCCCGGCGCCGTGCTGATGGGGGTGCTCGTGGCCGTCGCCGCCGCCTGGTGGCCCGCCCGTGAGGCGGCCTCCATCGATCTCCTCGAGGGCGTGTCGGCGGCGCCGCCGGCCCCACCCGGTTCGGCGTCGAGAAAGCTTCTGGTGGCGGCGGCGGTGCTCACCGTCGTGGCCGCCGTTTCGGAAGCGATGATGTATGTCGGCGTCTGGCCACCGCGGGCATCGGTCGTTTCCGGCATCGCGCTCTTGCTGGCGTTCGTCGCGCTCACGCCCTTTCTGCTCATTCCGTTGGTGCGGTTTCTCAGCCGCTTCATTCCCGACCGCTGGCGGGTGGAGAGCACGCTCGCCGTCGAGCAGATCGTGCGACAGCCGATTCGTACCGCACTCACTGCCGGCGTGCTCGTGGTCGCCGTCAGCAACGGCATCGGACTCGGGCATGCCATCCGTGACAGCGTCGACGACGTGCTCGGCTGGTACGGCAAGATGCTCCGGGCCGACTGGGTGCTCACGCAGGCAGGAGCCCTCTCGGTGGCCCGTGAAGAGCGGGCCGCCGACTCGCGGAAGATGGAGGCCGAGGTCCGGGCGGTCGACGGCGTGGCCGAGGTCGAGGGGATCGGCGTGGCCACCGGCCGTGTGGCGGGCAGCGTGTGCGTGGTGATCGCCCGCGACATGCCCGACGATCGTCCGCTGCCCCTCGAGCCCGTAGACGCGACTTCGGATCAGGTGCGGGCGGCACTCGCGCGAGGCGAGGCCGTCGCAGGCACGGTGCTCGCTCAGCGGATCGGCGTGAAGCCCGGCGACGAGATCGTGGTTGAAGTCTTTGGTCGTGCAACGCCTGTCACGGTGGCGGCGCTGGTCGTCGATTACACCTCGGGGGGCGCTTCGTTGGTCCTGCGGCGCGACGCTGCGCGGCGGCTCCTCGGCATGGAGACGGCCGATGTCGTGCTCGTGACGGCCGCGGCAGGCAAGGCCGAGAGCCTGCAGGCGCCGCTGGCCGCCATCGGCAAGAATCACTCGATGCTACTGCGATCCTTTGGCGAGTTGCGACGCTTTATCGACACGATCGTGACCGGAGTCGTGGGCTCGCTCTGGTCGATCCTCGGGCTCGGCTTCGTCGTCGGCAGCCTCGGTGTGGCCAACACCGTGACGATGAGCGTGCTGGAGCAGAAGCGATCGTTGGGGCTGCTCCGGGCGGTGGGCATGCGCCGCGGGCAGGTGGTGCGGATGGTGGTGCTGCAGAGCGTCCTGCTCGGGACCGCCGGGGGAATCGTGGGTGTCGTGGCCGGCCTCACGACTGCGCTTTTCATCCAGTTTGCGAGCCAGCCGCTCCTCGGACATCCGCTTCGCATGCACATCCGTCCGGGGATCATCGTCGCCAATCTGCTCGCGGCGATCGCAGTGACGGCGCTGGCGGCCTGGTTTCCCGCGCGGCGTGCCGTGCGGCTCGATCTCCTCGAGGCGATTTCGTCGGAGTGAGGCCGCGGGCTGAACTGGTGCGCGGCTCGGGGCTGCCCATGCCCCGTCGCCGGACGTTCTCGAAGGACATCCTGTCCTGCGCTCACTCGGATGCCGCCGGCGCTTCGGCATCCTGCCTGCGATTGGCGTCATACGCCGGCTTACGAGTCATGGGCAGCCCCTCGCTGAGTGCGGGCCCGGCTTCCGCGCAGGCCACGTCGTCGGGCGTGGCGAGGCCGCGGGCGGCGAGCCAAGACACCCCAGTGGGCATCATCAAGCGGAGTTCGTCGGCGACGAACAGGCCATCGACCAGCATCCCGGGCCGCGAGGCCTACGGAATGCGCAAGGTGCAGTCGTTAAGCCGTTCGAGCGTCGGGATACACGGAACCAAACTTCGTTCGCCCGCGGCCTCACGGCCGGTCGGCTTTCACACAGCGATGCAGGCGGCCTGACAAGCACATGTGATCCGCCTCAGGCCTCGAGACGCACGTGCCGGGCGGTCCACTCCGGTGCGAGCCGGGCGGCGGCATCGCCGGTGGCGTAACAGGCGTAGTAGACCGTCGCGAGGCCGAGCGCCGCAGGGACCGCTGTCAGCGACAGGCCCACCTGATGCCGTTCCCGCACGATTCGCTTCCAGGCACGGGCCTGCAGTCCCCAGGCTCGCTTGATCGACGCCCTGAGCCGCCCGCCGCCGAGCACGCGGTCGAAGAGCAGATTGTCGCGGCCTTGGGCGAGGCCGCGCATCAGGAGATGCCTCAGGCCGTTGGGCGCCGGATGGCTCACACGGGCAGCCGTATTGACGAACAGGCCGATCCCCGCGGCCGCCATCCGTCTGCCGAGCAGCCGGCAGGCCCCGCGGGTCGCGCCTTCAAGGGGCACGAACGGATTCGCGCGGGCCACCTCGCGGCGGAAGGCGACGTTGTTGGCGAAGAACCAGTCGGTGGGCACCAGGGCCTGACGGTCGTCGCGGAGTGGGAAGAACCAGGCCAGGGCGAGCGTCTTGGAGACGAGGTCGCCGGTGTCGAGGAAACAGTTCCCGCAGACGACGTCGACCGCCGGATCGGCGAACGATCCGAGCAGCCGTTCGAGCCAGCCTTGCTCGGGAATCACGTCGCTGTCGAGAAACACGACAAACCGGCCGCGGGCCTGAGCGGCACCGAGATTCTTCTGGTCGTAGTAGCCATGGCCCGAGCCCGCAAGGAAGCGCACCGTGCAGCGACTGGCCGGCTCGGCCACCGCCCGGCCAAAGAACTCGCGGATCTCCTCCGCGGTGATCTTCTGGTCGTCGAACGCCACGAGCAGCTCGATCTCGCCCGTCGCGCCGGCAACGGTCTGGGGCAAGGCGTGGATCTGCCGCATGATCTCCGCCAGCATCGTCGAGCAGCGGTCAGCCTCCGCGAGCTGAATGTTCTCCCACTCGATCACGATCGTCGCCAGGCAGTCCGGTGCCGAGAAGGTTGTGGGCGAGATGAAGGTCGTCGAGGTCATGCGTGGTTCTCCAGATGGGGGCGTGAATGGTCTCAGGTCACATCGCCCGCCGGGCCGGCACGTGATGACCCTGGGGCGCTGCGATCGCCCGAGGCATGGAAAGGATGTCGGTAGGCCGCATGCCCAGCGGCTCGGTGCCCGCCATGCCGATGCGAAGCATGCGGCGGCGGATGACACGGCCATCCCGATACGCCGCAACGAGCGCCGGGAGCGAAAATCGGAACGCCGGCACCTGGCGGTTTTCGGCGAAGACGCGGCCCGCAACCCAGACACGGCCGGCTCGGAGCTGATCCTTGAGATGCCGCGCCACGTGGTACTGCACCGCCAGCCGATGCCGTTCCAGCAGGTCCGGGTGCACCTTCATGAGGTCGCCGAGCGCCGTCACATAGCCTGCGATGGGACGAGAGATCGAGTCGTCCGACTCGTGCTTTGTCCAGTCGACCGTGTCGCTGACGCGGGTCCAGTCGCTGGAGCCGAGGGGGCGGTGCCGTTTTGCAAGATTGAGGAGCAGTTCGCGATCCTGCATCCGCGCGAGCGTGGGAGCATATCCGCCACAGGTGATCGCCACGCTTCGTCGCAGGGTGATGCTCGTGCCGCCGAGGTACAGGGCGTGCCACATGAGCAGCGACTCGAGTTCCTGCCCGTCGAGACGGGCGTCGCGGTTGACGCTCACGGCGGTGTCGCCGCTCCGCTCCACGCGGAATGAGCTCAGCAGGAGGTCCGCGTGCGGATCGGCGGCGAGGATGCCGAGCGTGTGTTCGAGACGGCGTGGCAGAAACTCGTCATCGGAGTCGAGAAACGTCACGATCGGAGCCCGTGCCATGGCGATGCCCCGGTTGCGGGCCTCGTTGGCGCCCTGGCGGACGTCGAACCGGTGTACCCGCAGCCGCGAGTCACCCAGCCCCAGGCAGTACTCCGCCGATCCGTCGGTCGATGCATCATCGACGACGATGTGCTCGTACTCGCCGACGGTCTGGCTGCGGACGCTCGCCACCGCCCGCTCGAGCACGCCGCGGCGGTTGCGGGTCGGCGTAATGATCGAAATAGCAGGTCGCTCGCTCATGCGGAGGCGGCTCCAGCGGGCACATGCCAGGCATCCATCGACGGGAGTGGGCCGTAGCCGTGGCGATCGCAGAAGGCCTCGATCCGCCCTCGCCATGCAGAGTCGAAGCCAGCGATCGAGTCTCGCATCGCGGGATGATGCTTCCACTTCTCGAGCGAACCGGGATGAATCTCGATGCCCGTGGCATTCCGGCTGAAGGCCAGCCCGATCGGCAATCGTAGGGCGTCGGCGAGTGACTGTTGCACGTCGTCGGGGCGGCTCACGAGGTCTTCATATCGCACGATGGCCGTCTGACGAGAGGGCTGGCAGCGGCCAAGCTGGAGCCAGGCATCGTCTTCGTCGAGCCAGCGTTGCCGAGTGACGTGGAACGGTCGCTGGGCTGCGGTTTCGGGGTGGGTGCTCGTCAGGCAGTCGTAGGGATGTCGCACACAGTAGATAAGATCGATACACGTGGGCAGCCGCGGCAGTTCGCGGTGGCATTCGGCCGTCCGTTTCACCACGAGCGTCGATGCGTCGTGATCAGCCATCTCGAGGAAGTGCCAGCAGCTTCGCTCACGTGGAAACACCACCGCGTCCTGAAAACAATCCATCAGCCGCTTGAGCAGCGAGGTGCCGCTGCGGGCGCAGCCGGCGATGAAGATCAGCCGCTTGCCCCGGGCCGCGAGCTCCGCGAGCTGTCGCCGGCGCCGCAGCGCATAGAACGGCTGCGGTTCATACCAGCGTCGAGGAACCGCACCCAAGGAAACCATCGTTGCTCCACACGGCGATCGCATCTGATGGGAGAATCACGACGATAGGCATCTGATCTGGCTGGAAAAAGGCCGCCTCCGCCGGGGCGGCGGGATTCTGGGCAGGCTGGGCAGGTCGCGAAAGCGGTGGGCGTCAAATATCGACGATGAACGTGGCTTCCCAGCCCGTCGGCGTCTCGCGGAGGTCGAGTTCATGCCCGTGCAAGCCGACCGGCCGTGAGGCCGCGGGCTGACCTGGTGCGCGGCTCGGGGCTGCCCATGCCCCGTCGCCGGACGCTCGCTACGGACATCCTGTCCTTCGCTCACTCGGATGCCGCCGGCGCTTCGGCATCCTGCCTCCGCTTGGCGTCATACGCCGGCTCCGGGGCACGGGCAGCCCCGAGCTGACTTCATGCCCGTGAAAGCCGACCGGCCGTAAGGCCACGGTCTGACCTGGTGCGAGGCTCGTTCCCGAGAGAGCCCCCGATCGTGAGATCGGGGGAATGCGGATCACGTCGCGACGTGGCTCTCGCGGGGCGTGGGCGTCTCGGCGGTCAACCGATGTCGAGCCAGTGGGGCAGCGGCGTGTCGGCGTCGAGGCCGAGGATCGTGCGGAGTTCGGTGATCTCGGCCTCCGTCAGCGACACGAACACGACTGGGTCTTGCACGAGGGCCGGATCGACGAGCTTCCAGCCGGTGATCATCGTGCCGTCCATCTGCGGCACCCGGCCGTAGCCGTACATCATGTTGTCCACGTTGTTAAAGAAGTGGTGCAGGCAGATCGCCTGGGGGTGAGGCCGACGGACGAAATAGAGCTCAATCACGTCCTTCCAGAAGTGTGGCACGAACTTTTCGCCGACGTCGGCCAGGCCGTAGCGGTCGCGGTTGGTGCCGGCGATACACACCGGCAGCGACGCGAGCGCGAAGCCGCGGTCGCGGCAGCGGGCCTCGAGGCAGCCGAGTAGATTGATCGAGAAGTCGGCTGAGAAGCAGTCGTCGCAGACGAGCACGAGGTCGCTGAGATCGACCTTCTTCCCATCGCCGCGGCTGGCCGCACCCACGATCAGAGCATCAGCGAGCCGCTCGAAGCGGATGTGGTAACTCTGGATCTCGGTCGGCAGTCCATGGCCGAGGACGACGACCGTGGTGGGCGTGGGGCCGGCCGCCGCCTCGCGAACTGCGGCCAGAAAGGCTTCGGCCACCGTCTCGAGCGTCTCGCCGTCCTCGTCCTTCTTGAAGATCGCGGTGATGCCGCCATAGGCCTCGGTGATGGTCGTGATCTCCTTGGGGCCGAGGCCTGTGGCAGGATCGAGCAGGCCGACAATCCGGCGGCCGGGGCCGAGTACGGGCGCGTTACGCACCCGCGTGCGCACGCAGTCGATGACGTCGGCCAGCTTCGCGAGCGTCGCGATGCGGGCTTCGGCGTCGAGGGCCGCCAGCCGGTCGGCGTGCTGGAGCGCCAGGTGCTGCACCGAGGGCTCGATCTGCCGCCAGTGCTTCGCGTCGCAGGGCCGCGCGGCCAGGATCGCCGGCGAGATGTCCTGCTGAAACGACGGCAGGTCCAGGGGGATCGCCGTGGCTGCCACCGATGGCGCGTTGGCATGCGAACGGACTGCAGCGAGGCAGGCAAGTATGGCAACGACGGCGATTACTGATGCTGATCGAACCATCGATCGTCGAGTCGGGTGCGCGTTCATTGGTCAGCCCTGAAGACGGTTTTTCCTTCCTTGATCGTCTCGATCACCGCGATGTCCTTGATCGTGAGCGGGTCGACCTCGAGCGGATTCTTCTCGAGGATCACCAGATCGGCGAGCTTCCCGGCCTCGAGCGTGCCCTTCGTCTTCTCCTCTTTGAGCTGGTAGGCGGCCATGGCCGTCACGGCCCTGAGGCCGTCGTAGGGCGAGATCCGCTCGTCGGGGCCGATCACCTGCCCGGAGCCGCTGCGGCGGTTGGTGCCGGCGTCCACGAGCGCGAGGATCCACGGCTGCGGCGAGACGGGCGCGTCGTGCGAGAAGGTGAACGGCAGGCCCGCCCGGAGGAACGTCCGCGTCGCCATCGCGCCGGCCGCCCGCTCCGGGCCCCAGAGCCGCACCACACCGTCGCCTCCCGATACGATGCCCGACGGGAGAAAGCTCGGGATCGCCCCGAACGTCTTCATCTTCTCGATCTGGTCCGGCCGCAGCCACGAGCCGTGCACGAACACCGGCCGCGCGTCCCGCATGCCGTGCTTCTTCACCGCCTTGTCGATCGCGGCGAGAGCCTGGTCGGCAGCGGCGTCGCCGTTCATGTGCAGGTGGATCTGCATCTCGGTGGGCCAGAAGCGGTCGAAGGCGGCGTCGACCACTTCATCGGGAATCTGGCGGAAGCCCGAGTAGCTGCCCGTCTTGCCCGGTGGATTCGTGGCATACGGCTTCGTGAACCAGGCGGTGTCGAGGCTGCCGTCGAGCCAGAACTTGATGCCGCCGAGCCGCACGCGGTTGACGTATCGCCTGTCGAGATCGGCCCGGGCGGCGCGGAGTTTTTCCAGTGTGCCGTCGGCCTTCGGGTTGGAGGCGTTCGCCACGCCGTAGGCCGCCGTGAGCGTGTCGTCCACGGTCGAGTCCTTGGCGGCGATATAAAGGTCGATCGGCAGCAGCTTCTTGTCGATCGCGTTGACCACCACCTGGATGTCGTCGCTGCCCAGGCCGAGGCCCGCCTCCATCGCCGTGGTCTGGCCGTAGCTCGCCCAGAGCTTCGCCGCGCCGGTGATCACCGCGTCGGCGAGTTCGCCCGTGAACGGCGGCCGCTTGCTCCGCACGGCGTTGAGCGCCGTCTCCTCCATCGGGCCGGCGAGTGATTTTCCGTCGGCCTGGCGGGCGAACGAGCCGCCGGTGGGGTCCGGCGTGTCGGCGGTGATGCCGGCGACCTCGAACACCTTCGAGTTGCCGGCGCCGAGGTGGCCCGAGGAATCGACGATCATCACCGGCCGGTCGGCGGCCACGCCGTCGAGCTCTTCGATCGTGGGCGTGCGGTGCTCCTTCATCTGCCGCGGCTGGTAGCCAAAGCCCACGATCCACGCCCCGGGGGGCGTCCGCTCCGCCTGCTGCTTCATCCGGGCAAGCAGGTCGGCGACGTCGGCGCAGCCGAAGAGGTCGGCATCGACGAGGTTCTTGCCGAAGTAGACGAAGTGGCCGTGGGTGTCGATGAAGCCCGGCAGGAGCGTCTTGCCGTTCAGGTTGACGGTGGTCGTGGCCGGGCCGACGTGGGCCTTCGCCTCGGCGAGCGGGCCGACGAACAGGATCCTGCCGTCCTTCACCACGAGGGCCTCGACCGTCTCGGGCTCGGGGCCGCGCATCGTGAGGATGTCGCCGCCGGTGTAGATCGTGTCGGCGTGGACCGCGGCGACGAGGGCCCACGATGCGCAGGCGAGAGCCGTCAGCGCGAGTCGATTCATGGGAGGTTTGACTCCGTCGGGGTATGGGGCTTGGGTGGCGAGGGCTTGGGGTCGCTGGAGGATCGTGTTGGCCAGCGGCAGACGCCGCCGACGGCCACCCTCGTCATCTGGCCAGGGCCTGGACCACATCGGGCGGCAGGGTGGCCTCCAAAGGCGGATGAGCCTCCACGAGCCGCGCGATGTCACCGAGATCCTTGATCGCCTTGCTGGTTCGTCGCTCGGGTGTACGCCATGCCTTGATTTTGCCGGCGAGCGTGTCTTCAAGCGATGCCACGCGGAGCAGGATGCCGTGCACGTCGGCTGGCACCGCGTGCATCGGGAACTCGCGGTAGAAGTCTTCCGTGCTGAGTTGCAGGCTCACCTGTGATCGGCCGCGAAAGTTTACCGACCAGGGATGCCGCTCCGCCTTGAATCCGACTGCCTCGAGCACCGTCACGGCGTGGTCGATCTGATCGACGGCCACGACGAAATCGACATCACGGGTGACCATGGGCTCAGCCGCCCAATGATTGACCGCGATTCCGCCGATGGCGCACCAATGCAGTTCGGCACGCTCGAGCGCGTCAACCATCCGCATCACGTCATCGGCGCCGCCTGCGGTCTGCCAGTCGTAGAACTGTCGGCCTGTCATGGGGAGAAGTCTACACAAGCCGGCCCCGCCGGCCCGCGTGCCGCAGTTCTCGCCGCCCCATGCAGACACGCAGGAAGCGTAACGGCGTAAGCCGTACGGCTGCCTGTGCCTACGGCCTGCCGTTCGGGCGTCCGAAGGCCGGGATGCCCCGTCATCCCGGAAGAAAGGACGGAGCCGGCGGGAAAACCTTTTTTGAGTCATGTTTCACGCTCGACACCGTACAAGCCGACCGGCCGTAAGGCCGCGGGCTGCCCTGGCGCACGGCTCGGGGTTGCCCATGCCCCGTCGCCGGACGTTCGCTCCGGACATCCTGTCCTTCGCTCACTCGGATGCCGCCGGCGCTTCGCCATCCTGGCTACGCTTGGCGTCATACGCCGGCTCGCGGGGCACGGGCAGCCCCTCGCTGAGTTCCTTCCCGTGCAAGCCGATTGGCCGTAAGGCCGCGGGTCGGATCAGCGATCTGATCGGCACGTCGCGTAGAGAAAGTAGGCCGCCTCGTCGAGCCGGCGGCTGCTCGTCTCTTTCTCAGTGGTCACGCTGATCTCTCCGAACCCGGCCGACTCGAGAAGGTCGATGAGTTCGCGTTCGTTGAAGTGGTGCGTCATGTAGAGAATCTCGCCGCTGGCGTTTCGCGAGAGGTAGGTGTGTCGCTCGCCCGTCAGAGGCAGGTCATCGGCATACAGCCGGGCGTAGCCGGCGTTGATCGTGTCGGAGACCCCCGAGGCCGACAGGAACAGACGCCCGCCGCGACGGAGGTTCGCGTGCATGTGCCGAAGGAGATTCGCCCGCTGGTGGAGCGTGCCGATGATCGAGATCACGAGCTGGCAGACGACCACGTCGAACGGTCCGCCTTCGAGCAACGGCAACTCATCCGCCGCGACGTCGGCCACTGCGAACCGCAGCACGCGGCCGACGGCGTGGTGCGACGGGGCGAGTCGCTGGGCCGCTTGCATCGCATCCGGGTTGATGTCGACGCCAAGCACGGAGAATCCCCGCTCGGAAAGCCTCCGGCTCAGCCGCCCGCTGCCGCAGCCCACGTCGAGGAGCGTGAGCAACGCGCCCGCGGCCTCGTTCGTTGCCTCATCCAGAAACGCGTCGAGGTGCGGGGTCGACTGCTTGCTCGGGATCGCCCCGGCATCGAAGTGCCGCCAGTCGTCGCGGGCGTCGCGCATCTCAGGCGTTCTCCAAGGCATGATGTCGGGTCGTCGCATCGCGAGGGGGCGTTGCGAGCAGGATAGCTGCATCGGTCTCGTACCGCTCGCGCGGCGACCCTTCTACCCCTTTCATGCTCGATTCGCTCCTTTTCTCGGTCGAGCGATTGACGCGTGGCATGGTAGCCGCGACGCTGCCGGCAACGAAAGCGGCGACGCACCTCCGTGCACGAGGGCTGACTTTTATCGCACCATCGGCCATCCATGGTCGGAAGGAGTTGTCATGCGTGCCGCAGTCGTGTTTTGTGCTTTTTTCGCTTGCGGCATGGTGGCCGCGCAGGACACCGGCAGCACCGGCGGCGGGCTGGCGATCTCGATCGAGCAGCCGACGCTGGCCATCCGCACCATGATCCGCACGCAGGGCACGTCGAACGACAGCCTGGGCCAGATCATGATGTACGCAGGATCGTTTCCTCCCACCACCATCAACGGCTGGCAGCCGTGTGCCGGGCAGGTGCTGAACATCACCGATAATCCCTCGCTCTATGCAGCCATCGGCAGTGCCTACGGCGGAGATGGGACCACCACCTTCGCCCTGCCCGATCTCCGCGGCCGGGCCGCCGTCGGCACCGGCACCGGCGCGGGACTGTCGGCGTGGGCCCAGGGGCAGACCCGCGGGGCCGAGACGGTCACGCTCACGACCGCCAACCTCCCATCGCATGCGCATACGCTGCCCACCTCGTTGGAGCCCAGTGGCACCACCCTCGCCACCGGCAGCGGGCAGGCGTTCGGAATCCTCCAGCCTTCGCTCGGCGTCAGGTACGTCACTCCGCTGTCGGGCTACGTGCCGTTTCCAACCGGTGGTTTCTATGGCGGCGCTGATCCCGTCGTGGGGCAGGTATCGCTCACCGCGCGGAGTGCGGTGCCGACGGGCTGGGCAGCCTGCGACGGCAGCACCCGGAGCATCGCCGGCAACTCGTCGGTGTACGGGGTCATGGGAACGACGTACGGGGGCGACGGGACGACCACCTTCGCGCTTCCCGACCTGCAGGGGCGGGCGGCGATCGGCCAGGGGGCGGGAAGGCCGGGCCAGGTGGTCCCGCAGACGCTCGGCCAGGCGTCGGGCGTCGAGTCGATCGCGCTGACGGAGGCGCAGCTCCACGCAAACGCGCCGCTATCGGGCGTCGACGTCTGTTTCCGAACGCAGCCTGACGAGACGCGCGATCCAGCGGTCCTCGTGGGCTCTGAGCACGAGCCTGCCCGCGAGGCGTTGTCCCTGGAGCGTCACCTCCACAGTCGCCCGCGGATTCGGGTCGGGCTCGGGGCGGGCGGCGGGCTCGTACGTGCCCGCGTCGATCCGTCGCGCAAAGCCGCGGCCGCCGGAAACCTCGCCGGCTTCGCGGTCGAGCCAGGCGAGCCGGTGCGGGGGGAGCTCGTTGGCGATCGCCTCTGATCCGTCCGGCTCGGGGATGCTGGCGAGCCGCCACGTGCGGCAGTGCTCACCCTGCTCCAGCAGCAGGTCGTAATGGAGGCCGGCGGGATCGTCGGGGGCGCCGGTGTGTTCGAGGAGAACGAAGCGGGGCATGACGGTGGATCGTAGCGGATTGCCGCCTCCTGCGGCGCCGCAGGGTGCGGCCGCCGCAGCTGAGCTATCGGCTGCGGTCGAGCGGCGGTCGCGGGGTCGCTGATCGCAGCTGGTGTCGGGTGTGCTTGAGGAGGCCCGTGAGTTCGAGCACTTTCTCGGGATGCGCGGCCGCGAGATTCCGGCGCTGTCCGATGTCGGCCTTCAGGTCGAAGAGCTCGACCGACTGGCCATCCTCCGGCGGGTAGCCGTGCTTCTCGACCCAGGCCTCGGGGGGCGACCGCTTCGCGTTGCTGAAGCCCGTGGGGCCGTCGACGAGCAGCCAGTCGCCGTGGCGAATCGCGTAGCGGTCGGGGTTCGTGTTGTGGACGAGCGTTGTGCGGGGGGGCGTGGCCACATCGCCAGAAAGCCAGGGCAGCAGATCGTGCGAGTCGACCGCGGCATCCGCGGGCAGCTCGTATCCCACGGCGGAGGCGAGCGTCGCCATCAGATCCACCTGCGAGACGAGCGCTCCCGAGACGGCGCCCGGCTTCGTCACGCCGGGCCACTTGAGGATGAACGGCACGTGGTGCCCACCCTCATAGAGATCCCGCTTCAGCCCACGGAAGGGGGCGGCCGACCAGTGGTCGTAGGCCGCGTCGCGGGCGTAGGCATACCACTCCGGGCCGTTGTCCGACGTGAACACGACGATCGTGGTGGATTCCAGCCCCGCGTCGCGGATCGCCGCGAGCACCCGCCCGCAGGCGTCGTCGGTCTGCACGACGAAGTCGCCGAACGGCCCGGCCTGCGACCGGCCGGCGAACTCCTCGTTGGGAATGATCGGCGCATGCGGCGACGGCAGCGGAACGTAGAGCAGGAACGGCTGCGGGTTTCCCGTGCGCGAGCGGACGTAGTCTTCAGCCCGCGCCGTGAGTGTCGGGAGCACGGCGAAGAAGTCCCAGTCGCTTCGCGCGGGGCCCGGGCGGCACTCCCACGTCCCCTCCTTCGGTGTGAGCGAGGGCTTGTCGAGCGTGGTGTCGGGGGGCTCGACCACGCGGTCGTTCTCGATCCACGCGTAGGGGGGAAAGTTGATCACGTCGTCGCCGAAGTAGGCGTCGAACCCATGGTCGAGCGGCCCGCCGGGGATCGGCTTCGACCATTCGAAGCTGGTGTGCTCGACCGATTTCCGGGGCGTGCCAGGCCGGCGGATCGCGTTCCAATCCCAGCCGAGATGCCACTTGCCGATGCAGGCCGTTGCATAGCCGCGGTCCCGGAGCATCGCCGGCAGCGTGAGCTGGCCCGGCTTGAACACGGACGGCCCGAGGACATTGACGATGTCGTGAAAATCTCGCCAGTGATAGCGGCCGGTCAGCAGCGCATACCGCGAGGGGGAGCAGTGGCCGGAGGAACTGTGGGCGTCGGTGAACCGCATGCCCTCGGCGGCAAGCCGGTCGAGATGCGGAGTGGGGATCTTCGACGCGGGATTGTTGGCCCCAAGGTCGCCGTAGCCCATGTCGTCGGCGTAGAGGATCACGATGTTGGGCAGGGGGTTCGCCGGAGGAGCGGCCCCGGCCGGCGCTGCGGCCACGCTCGAGAGCGTCGCCAGAAGGGCGAGTGCGCGAAAGATCGTCATGAGGTTTTCTCCGGTCGTCTTCGGGGCACGCTCGTCCGGCGGAGTCTACCGGGGCCTGAAGGGGAGAAGGCCACGTTACAGCCAGTCGTGCGCGCGGAACCAGTCCGCCGTTTCGCGTAGGCGTGCCCGGAGCGGCATCCGGGGCGCGAGGCCGAGCTCGGCCCGAGCCTTGGCGCTCGAGCAGGCCCAGCTCCACGCGGTGGCCTCGCGGACCTTGTCCACCGAGAGCAGGTTGCCCTTGCCGTCCGGCGTGAAGAGAGTCTGGGCGGCGAACCCCACCGTCTTTCCGACCCACCGCCACAGGGGCCAGACCAGCACACGGCGATCGAGCGCCTGGGCGACGAGCTGCCCAAACTGCCAGTACGTCGGATGCTCGCGATCGTCGCAGGTGAGGTAGTAGCCAGCGGGCGAGTAGTCGCCGTCAGCGCGGTGATCGAGCCGTTCTCCGCTGTCGGCAGAGGCGATCAGGGCATCGACCATGTCGTCGACGTGAATCAGCGACAGGCGGGGCGTCTGGAATCCGATCGTGAAGTGCAGGCCCGTCCTGGCGATCGCCTGAAACACGGCGGCTACTTTCGGATCTCGTGGGCCGTAGACGATGCCGGGGCGGAGGATGGTGATCGGCAGCCGGTCGGCCCGTTGCTGAAGGGCCACTTCGCCGGCCCGTTTGCTGCGGCCGTACTGCGAGATGGGGGCTGGCGGGTCAACCTCGTCGCGAAAGGCGCGGTCGATCGGCGGCGGGCCGGCGGCGGCGAGGCTGGAAAGGAACACCAGACGGGGCGGCGTCGACTGGGCGGCGCAGGTATCCGCCAGGAGCTGGGTGCCGGTGCCGTTGGTGCGAAAGAGGTCGGCCGGACGGGGGGCCGCCACGAGGCCGCCGAGGTGAAACACCGCGTCGCAGCCTGACACCGCATCACGGTAGGAGGCGGGATCGTCGAGCGTGCCCGTCACGGGAGTCACGCCCGGGGTTGGCGGCAGCGAGCCGCTCGATGTCGGCCGCGCGAGGCATCGCACCTCGCACCCCCGGTCGAGCAGACGCTCGATCAGGTGCGTGCCGATGAAGCCGGTGGCGCCGGTGACAAACGCTGTTTGAATGTCCATCGCATCAGCCTGACCACGGCCGCTGAAACCTCGGCTGCGATCATGCTTGGAGTCTGGCAACAATGCAAACCAAGCGCGGTGGGATGAAGATCGGGCGACGGCGATGAATGGTGTCGAGTCCCAAGGTGACGACCGTCGGCCAGGGGTGGCCGCGAAGCCGCTCGATTCAGAACACGACCGTGCCCCGCATCATCCACAGGTCGGTGTGGTCGTTGCCCACGGCCACGGCCGCGAGCGGGTTCCAGATGTGCTGGTAGCTGGGGATGATCCGAAACGCGGGCGTGAGAGCGTAGTCGTAGAACACTTCGAGCCCCTGCTCGTTCTGCACGTTGATCGCACCGCGGGTGTACTTGCGGACCTGGTTTTGCAGGTCGGGGCTGATGCCGTTCATATACCAGCCCACGCCCACGCTGTCGTAGGCCCGCGACTCGGCCAGGCCGCGGGCGAAGAGGGCCACGCTGCCGTCGCCGGTGATCGTGTTGGTCTCCTGCGGCGCCCAGCCCACGCGGCCGAACACGCCGATGCCCCGGAGCGGCACGCCCGCCCTGAGCTTCTTCTTCACCTCCCGTGGGCGGTCGGCCACGTAGAGATACTGCGAGGCGTTGGCGATCAGGAAGCAGCTGTTGGTCGAGTTGTTGATCGGTAGGCCGCGGGTGTCGGGGCTGCCGAGGAGCACGCCGACGGCCTGCTCGATCTGCTCGATCGAGGTGAGCGTTCCGAACGGATTCTCGAGGTCGAGCTGATACTGGTTCGACCAGTTGAAGGCCGGCGAGAACTGGCCGGGCAGGCCGGCGATGTCGTAGGACGCGACCGCCGTGAAGTAGAGATTGACCTTGTCGAAGGCGTTGTTGGCCAGATTTGACGACTGGCTGTTGGGGTCGAGCACGCCGCCGGCGAAGGCGAGCTGCTTGCTCGGGGCCCAGATGCCGAGCACGGCCCAGGCCGTCGGGTTGTAGAAGTTGGTCGTGATCGGGTTCTTGTTGAACGCGAAGTTGGCGAAATAGAACTTGTAGCTGTCGCCGAAGAGCGTCTGGTCCGGAATGTAGATGTCGCTGATCTTGCCGACCAGGAAGCTCGTGTGCTCGCTGAGCCCCTGAACGAGGAAGTATTCCGACGGCAGCGTGGTGGTGTAGTTGAGCGGCCCCGGTTCGAGCAGGCCCGTATAGATCGGCACCGAGGCTCCCGAGTTGAACGTCTGCGCGGGGTTCGCCCCGTAGCGGGCCTGCGTGGTGAAGTGGATCAGGCCGCCGTCCCACCAGCCGGCACGGCCGGTGTCGACGTTGACGCACATCTGCGTGTTCTGCACGAACCAGCCGCCGGGCGCGAGGCCGCCCGAGGTGAGATCCTGGTAGGCGCTCGTGGTGTAGACGTCGAAGAACACGCCACGGCGGGCGAGGTCGGTCCGCCGGCCGCCCCAGTCGCCGGTGAGTTGGGTGCGGTCCCAGAAGTCGCCGAGCACGGTGCCGGGCAGGCCATAGACCGGACCATTGTTGAAGAACGGCAGCAGCACCGGCGCGGCGTTGGCGAGCGAGAGATGGTCGGTCTTCACGGGCCCCCATGGGTCGGCCCGCCCGCCGGCCCGCGGCTGCGAAGGCGAGGTGACAGTAGGTGCGGTGGTCTGGGCGTCGATCAGGTTGCCGAAGCCGTCGAAGTTGCCGCCCTGGCCCAAGGCGGTCGAGCAGGCGGCGAGCACGAGGAGGGCCGCGGTCAGCCAGGATGCAATGGCCTGCGTGGACAGACGGCGAGTGATCAGCAGCATCGTTTTTCCCCCAGCATCGGTCGAACCGGGCGCTCGCCCGATATCGTTTCGATCGGCAGCCTCGGCAGAACCGAATGACAAAACCTGCGGGCTTTGCGGGTCGTGCGGGGAAGCGTGGCAGACTCTGCGGGGCTTCCGGCCACGATTTGGAAAGCCGTGCCGGTGGGGAAAAACCTGACATCTACGGCGTGGTCGCCGAGCGAGGTGCCGTGGATGCCGACCGGCCGTGAGGCCGCGGGCTGCCCTGACACGCGGCTCGGAACTGCCCATGCCCCGTCGCCGGACGTTCGCTGCGGACATCCTGTCCTCCGCTCACTCGGATGCCGCCTGCGCTTCGCCATCCTGGCTCCGCTTGGCGTCATACGCCGGCTTCGGGGCACGGGCAGCCCCTCGCTGAGTTCGTGCCGTTTTCGTGGAAGCCGACCGGCCGTGAGGCCGCGGGCTGCGTGACTCTGTTTCGCATCGGTATCCTTGGCAGTTCCCGAACGGTTCGGATATCACTGTTCGGCCGGCCCCCACGTACTCGCAGGACCACTCCATGCTCGCCAATGCCAAACAGCAGAAGGCCTACGACGCCATTGCTGCCGCCCTGCCCTTCCCGCTCGACGCGTCAAAGATCACGGTCACGCCCGGCGTGTCGTACGTGAAGAGCTCCGTGAAGGCCCACGACTATGCGGCCGGCGTGATGGCGGCCTTCGGCTCGGTGGTCGAGCACCTTGGCGCCATCCGCGGCCTGCCGGCGCAGACCATGAAGCTCGACCGGCGTCACTGTGGCCTCTCGCTCAACAGCCTGCAACTGCTCTTTCAGAACGGCTACAGCACGATCATGGATAAGTGGGGCGTGAACCCTGACAACGGCACGTATCGCGCGAAGGACGGCCGGTTCGTGACGATGATCGGTCTGCATCCGCATCTCCGCGACCAGCTGCTTTGCTTTCTCAACTGCGTGAACACGGCCCAGGGAATCCAGGCCGCCGTCGAGAAGAAGACCGCGCAGGAACTCGAGGACGGGGCGATCGCGAACAAGCTGCCGCTCGGCATCGTGCGGACGCCCGAGGAGTGGGCCGCGCATCCGGTCGGCGCCGAGGTGCTCAAGCGACCGATCATCGACTTCGACGGGTCGGGCACCGAGAAGAAACGGATCCTTGGAAAGGCGAAGCACCGGCCGCTCGAGGGCGTGCGGGTGGTGGAGCTCACGCACGTGGTGGCCGGGCCAAACTGCGGACGATTTCTCGCCGAGCAGGGCGCCGACGTGATCAAGGTGCAGCCCCCGATCGGCGACTGGGTGCTGCCGATCTGGCTGGACGGTAGTTGGGGCAAGAAGAACATCCTCCTCGACATCGGCAGCCGCCGCGGCAAGTTGCGGCTCCATGAACTGCTCTCCACGGCCGACGTGCTGATCGACGGCCAGCGGCCCGGCGTGCTCAATCGCATGGGCTTCGACGACGCGGGGCTCAAGGCGATCAACCCCAACCTCGTGCGGGCCTCGCTCTCCTGCTTCCCCCTCGGCACCGCCTGGGGCGAGCGGCCGGGCTTCGAGCAGATCGCGCAGGCCGTGAGCGGCACGATCCACGTGCATTCGGTCGGCATGGCCGCTCCGACCGTCGTGCCCGCGCTGATCAACGACTACATGACTGGATATCTGGTGGCCATCGGCGTGGTGGCGGCGCTCGCCGAGCGGGAGCAGAAGGGGGGCTACTACCACGTGGCCTCGTCGCTGTCCCGCTGCTCGTCGCTGGCCCCGAGCCTCGTTGAGCCGCTCGATGCTGAGCCCTACGAGCCCGTACGGATGCAGGATCTGGTGGCGTATGGCATCGATCAGCCGTCGCCGGCCGGCATCTTCACGCGGATTGCCCCGGCGGTGGAGTTCAGCCACACGCCGTCGCACACGCACCGTCACCCCACGCTGATGAACTCGATGCCCGACACGACCGGCTGGGATGAGGTGCCCGCGACACCCTCGCAGGTGCCGCACTATCCCTCGAAGCTCGCGCAGGAAAAAGCGATCTACGGTCTTGTGGAATGCTTCGGCATCGAAGACCGCTCCGACGGTGGCGGCATCATGAGCCTGTGCTCGAAGTCGCTGATCGACGAGGTGCTCGCCCATCGCAACGACTGAGCACGTTGCCCCGATCGCTTCTACGGCTTCTCCTCGAGCCGCGCACTTCCGGCTGTCCAAGCCCAACGCCGTGAGGCGTGGGGTGAACCCGAGACGAGCCTGGATTCCAAGGAGTTTGCCTCCGAGCCATCGCAGCGTGTCGGCGTCTTCGCCCCAGGCGCAGGCACCGAGTGCCTGCCAGCTCGGCGGTGATGTCGCACCATCGGCCGCGATTGAGCGGCTGTTTTCTCGATGGATTGAGCCCACTGCCCCTGACATGCCCAGGCGACCTGAACGTTGCATCGCCTTTGGCACGCAATGTGCGCCGCTTACGACGGCTTGGCGGTCACCATCCGGTTGCCTCACCGGATTCCAGGGAATCATCAGCGGCACGGGCGTGATCCAGAAGCAGGGCGCCGGCACACTCGTGATGGCGTCGAGCACGACCAGTGCCAGCACGGCGGCGGGGCATGCAGGCTCGCCGGCGGTAACTCCTACTCCGGAATCACCACGATCGCGGGCGGCACGCTGGTGCTGGCCGGCGCGGGTTCGATCGGCACCGGCGGCCTGAACCTCGGCACCGCGGCCAGCCCCGGCACCTTCGACCTCGCGACCCTCACGGCCGGCACCTATGCGCTGCCGGCGACCGGCAACCTCGCCGGTCTCGCCTGCGGCGGGGTCTCGCTCGGCCGGTGGCGGCGCCCGCGGGCCTGACATGCACGTTCCCACATGATTGCCAACGCCGCTCGACTGCTTGGCAGGTGAAAGCCGACCGGCCGTGAGGCCACGGGCGACATGACGGTGTTTTTCTGCGGATTGCAGATGGTTGACGCCTGCGGCCGAAACGAGTAGTGTACAGAAGTACATTTTTATATGGCTGGAGGCGGCGATGGTGACCATCACACCCGCGGGAACGATCACGAAAACGGGAACGATCACGAAAAACGGGTTGGCAGTGCCGACGGCCACGCCGGCGGCGGCCCTCCTGAGCGGCGGCGACCTGCTCGTGAGGATGCGGGAGCGGCCGGTGGTGTCGAGCGGGTTTCGGCCGCTCGATGCCCTGCTGCCGGCCGGTGGCGTGCGGCCCGGGAGCCTCGTCGAGTGGCTCACCGAGGGCGACACGATGGCGACCGGTGGAGGTGCGGCGGCGCTTGCGTTCGCGGTGGCCTGCCGGCTGGCGGCGGCTGGCGGTGCGGCGGCTGGCGACGGGAGCGGTGATGCACGCGGAGACCAGGCCCGGCCGCGGACGATCGTGGTGGTCGATCGCTCCGGCTGGTTCCATCCGCCGGCCGTGCTGCCGTGGCTCACCGACGAGCGAAGGCTCGTGGTGGCGAAGCCTGCCCGCGATGAAGACGAGATCTGGGCGATCGATCAGGCCCTCCGCTGCACCGGCGTGGCGGCGGTAGTGGCCTGGCCACGGGCGCTCCGCCAGCGGTCGAGCAAGGGGCAGGGCTCGCGGCTGGCCGGCTCGCTCCAGCAGTGGTCCACCGCGATGCGCCGCTGGCAGCTCGCTGCGGCGGCGAGCGGCGCCGTGGGCCTCTTCGTGCGACCTTCTGCGGCGTGGGGCCAGCCGTCGTGGGCTGAAGCGATGGTCGCCGTGTCGCCGGAGCCGGGCGGTACGCTCACGGAGCGGCGGCTCAGGCTGACGCTGGTCGGCGGCAACTGGTCGGCCATCACCGCAGATGGGCAGCGGACGGCAGAGGTGGTCCTTGATCTGGCGCGGGGGTGTGCCGGGACAGCCCGAGGCTGTGCGGAAATGACGCGGCCGACGGTGCGCCCGAGCTCGTTGCCGAGTGCAGTGTCGATGACTTCATCGACCGTGATGTCAGCAGTGAGAGAGGCATCTGCTGGAAGGAACGGTGCTGCATGCCGCGCTTCCTGACGATCTGGTTGCCGCGGTGGCCGGTGCAGCGGCGGCTTGTCGCGAGCCCTGAACTCCGCAGGGTGCCGGTATTCGTCTGCCGCCGCGAACGGCGGGGCGCGATGACGGTGGTTTCCTGGGCCTGGGCCGAGCCACCGCCCGTCGAGCGCCGCAAGGGCATCGTGTCGGGCCACGGTGGCCGCGCCGTGATTCCGCAGGGCATGTCGCTGGCCGAGGCGATGGCGGTGCTCGCGGTCGCGCACGGTTCGCGGGCCTGCCATGTCGCGGAGGTGCAGCCCGATGATCCGGCGGCCGATCGCGAGATGCTCGAACGGCTTGCCCGATGGTGCCGGCGGTTTTCCCCGACGGTCGGCATCGAAGAATCAGCTGATGGTGTGCCGGAGTGTCTGCACCTCGATGTCACGGGCACGGCCGGCTTCTTCGGTGGCGAGGAGTCGCTCGCCCGCACGGCCGTGTGGACGCTCGCCGCCCGCGGCCTGCATGCCCGGGCCGCCATCGCCGACACGCCCGGCGCAGCCTGGGCGGCGGTCCACCACACCGACGCGGTGGCGAAGGCCTTCGGTGCGCCGGCGGCGGTCGTCGTGCGGCGCACTGTTGTGGGGGCCGGTTCGGGGGCTGAGTTGGGAACTGGATCGGGGGCTGTTTCAGGAACGCGGTCTGTGTCGCGGGCCGGCTCGTCGGCGGCCAGCGTGCGGCTGGCATCGCGGCGGCGGAGCCGTTGGGCCGTGGTGCCACGCGGCGAGGCGGCAGCGCTACTCGCCGAGTTGCCCGTGGCGGCGCTCCGCATCGACGCGGCCACGGCCGCCGCGGTCGCCGCGGTGGGAATCGACACGCTCGGCGGCATGCTCGCCCTCTCGCCACGGATTCTGGCATCGCGGTTCCCTCCCCTGCTCCGTCGGCGGCTGGCGGAGTTTCGCGGTACGGTTGCCGAGCCGATCGCGCCGCCCGACGGCGAGGCCTTGCCGCAGAAGTCGCACGCGTTCGATTTTCCTGTCCGGTCGGCTGATCTCGACGAGCGGCAGCTCGTTGCGCTCTTCGAACACCTG